>NZ_JARXWD010000015.1:0-101674 GCF_029892765.1 Stenotrophomonas sp. 1278 | reverse complement strand
CTTCACAAGATACCTGCGCATACTTTCAAAGATCGTGGGAAGTGGCCTCAGCGCCGCTCCCGTGTGCTGCGAAGTTTCCTTCGTAGCGAGCCGCCCATTATAGCCGGCTTTTCCGCTTCGTCAACACCTTTTTTCAAGGCCGTCTCACCGAAGTGGACGTTGTTGCCGATGCTGCTTCGGCGTTGGACCCGAAGGCCTTTCGTCGTTGCGAGCCGCCTATTATGCCGGACTTTTCGAGTCCGTCAACACCTTCGTTCGATGATCTCGTCCGGCGGTGGTGGCGTTGCTGTTGGCGTTGCCGGCTTCCGAAGAAGTCGCCGCGCTGCAGCAAGGGAGCGAATTCTAGAGATCCTGCAGAATTCGTCAACACATTTTTTTCAGGAGCATGACAACGCATCGGCTGCTGCATGCACAACGGGCGTGCAACGATCACGGCGGCGTTGCCCGCGCGTTGCGCGGTCAACGCCGCAGGCGCTATCTATAGTCGGATGCATACAGGAAGGAAGACGATGGACACGAAGGTACGACAGGGATGGTGGCGCGATCTTTCGATGCCGGCGATCGTCGCCGGCTTCATCACCGTGCTGGTCGGCTTCGCCAGCTCGGCGGTGATCGTGTTCCAGGCCGCGCAGGCCGTGGGTGCCGACCAGGCCCACATCGCCTCGTGGATGTGGGCGCTGGGGCTGGGCATGGGCGTGACCTGCATCGGCCTGTCACTACGCTACCGGGTGCCGGTGGTCACCGCATGGTCGACGCCGGGGGCGGCGATGCTGGTCGTCGGTGCGGGTGGTGCCTCTCTGTCCGAGGCCACCGGTGCGTTCCTGCTTGCGGCAGTGCTGGGCATGCTCGCTGGCTTCTCGGGAGTGTTCGCCCGGCTGATGAAACGCGTGCCCATGGCCCTGGCCGCCGGCATGCTGGCCGGTGTACTGCTGCGCTTCGGGCTGGACGTGTTCGTGGCGATGAACACCCAGCGCGTGCTGGCATTGGCCATGTTCGCTACGTGGCTGCTGGGCCGCCGCCTCTTCCCCCGCTATGCGGTGATCGCCACCCTGCTGGTCGGCATCGCCATCGCTGCCAGCCAGGGTCTGCTGCATGCACAGCAGGTGCACCTGCAACTGGCGGCACCGCAATGGGTCACTCCCTCGCTGTCGTGGACGGCGATGGTCGGCATCGCCCTGCCCCTGTTCGTGGTCACCATGGCGTCGCAGAACATTCCCGGTGTGGCGGTGATGCGCGCCTCCGGCTACGACGCGCCGGTGTCACCGGTGATCGGCTGGATCGGCGTGGTCAACACGCTGCTGGCGCCCTTCGGTGCCTACGCATTGAACCTGGCCGCCATCACCGCGGCGATCTGCATGGGCCGTGATGCCCACGAAGACCCGGCACGGCGCTACACGGCGGCGATGGCGGCCGGCGCCTTCTATATCGTCATCGGCCTGTTCGGGGCCACCGTAGCGGCCCTGTTCGCTGCCTTTCCCAAGGAACTGGTGGCCTGTGTGGCCGGCATCGCCCTGTTCGGCACCATCGGCAACAGCCTGGCCAGCGCATTGGCGGTGGAGCGCGACCGCGAGGCCGCGCTGGTCACTTTCCTGGTGACCGCCTCGGGCATGACGCTGGCCGGTGTCGGTTCTGCGTTCTGGGGCCTGGTCGCCGGAACGCTCTGCCTGTGGGTGCTGCGGCCGCGTTCGCCGGCTCAGTGATAGGTCTGCAGGAGGCCCTGGGTGATGTAACGCAGCGCGTAGATCAGGCCCAGGCAGACCACCACGGCCGAGGCGCGGGTGCCACCACGGCGAAGCAGCTCGGCGCGGATGCGGTTCGGCTGGCCGGCGTGGGTCGCCTGCACCCTCGCCAGCAGACGGCTGCAATGGCGCAGGTACAGGGCGTTGGCGAAAATGGCCAGGGCGATACGCGGGAGCAGCATGCCAAAGGCGATCTGCGGTATGCCCGCGTCGGCCAGCAGCATCAGGATCGGCAGCAGCGTGGTGACCAGGTAGAAGCCGATGGCGGCCAGGTACATCCGGCGATGCACCATCCACAGGATGCCGAACAGGAAGGCGGGCCAGTTCCAGCGGCGCGGAGGCTTCGGCAGCGCACTGTCCACATGCCAGAAACGACGGTAGGCGGCGGCATTGGGCCCGACCACCAGCGTCAGGTAGTCGGCATCTTCCAGTGCAGTGCCTACATCGGCGTCAGCGCCGGGCGCCAGATAGGGATTCTCGCTACCGGGCGAGGTCTGCGGATCGAGGGTGCTCATGCTGGCCATCCGTGCCAAGGGGGAAGCCCGCTATAGCGGCGCGCTGGACAGGATCTGAAGCAGAACATGACGCCCGCCCGGTGCCACGGTGACCACATCGGGCCCGGCGTTGGCCGCTTCCAGGCAGACATAGTCGCGCCAGCCGTCACCGACATCGGCCATCCTGGCGGCACCTTCGGCGCCAGGGTTCCATGCCACCAGCGAGCGGCTGCCTTCGGTACGGAGGTCGATGCGGCGCTTGAGCACCGGGTCGCGCAGCACATAGTGTCCGCCGGCCTGGGTGTAGATGCGGTCGCTGCGGCCCGGGTCACGCGGATCGCGCAGCGACCAGGGGCCCTGCTGGCGGCGCGGCTGGGCGTAGTTCTCGAACTTGTCGAGGTAGTCCAGGCCGTCGACGCCGTCGACATCGACCTTGCTGGCGTCACCGACACGGAAGTAGTTGTGCAGCGCCTGGGTGATGGTGGCCGGAGCCTTGCCGGTGTTCTCGGTGACCAGCTGCTGGCGCAGTTCACGGCCGACACGGACGGTCATGGTCAGGCGCAGGCCGAGGTTGTCCAACGCCGGCGGGGCCAGGGTCAGCTCGATGCTGCCATCGTCGAGCCGGCGCGCCTGCTGCAGTTCCCAGGGCAAGGTGCGCACGAAACCGTGGGCGGGCACGTCGTCGCCCTGCCCCTGGCGGCCGAAGTAGGGCCAGCACACCGGGCTGCCGCCACGGATCGGCGTGGGCAGCGCGGCACGCTTGGGCGAGAGCCACATCAGATCGGGCTGGCCCTTGGGCACGAACGAGAGGAGTTGGCCGCCGAACACGCTGATCGCGGCGGTGGCCTGGGGAGTTTCCACCAGCCAGGCGTCGAGTCCCTGGAACTGGCCACTGCTGACACCCTGGATCTGTTGCACGCTGGATCGACTCCGGATGGCCGGCGACTGCACGGCACTGTAGTTGTTGGGAAGGCTGAAGCGGGTCGGCGCGGCTGGCGCCTGTGCCTGCGGTTGTGCCTGCAGCGCGCGCAGGATGCGCTGGCCGGCGCGACCGTCGGCGTCGGCCCACCCGAGCCGACGCTGCTCGACCTGGATGGCACGACGACTGGCGGTACCGATCATGCCATCGGCGGCGCCGATGTCATGGCCGCGCGCGAGCAGCAGGGTCTGCAGCTGGCGGCGCTCGTCGCGGCCAAGGCCAGGATCATCGGTTGGCCAGGCGGTGACCAGGCCGTTGCTGCCACGCAGGCGGTCGGCCAGGGTGGCGATGGCCAGCGCATAGCTCTCGGCCGCGTTGTAACTGTAGATCGCGTCGTAATTGCGGAACACCAGCAGCGCCGGGCCTTTTGTCCCGGACGGCAACAGCAGCGCGGCGCGGGCATCGGCGGGCAGGCCGGACGGTGCCAGCGCGCTGCCGTCCAGGCCGGTCACGCCCAGTGCGCGCCAGTCGGCCAGTGACCGGCGCTGGGTGCGTCCCGACTGGCTGGCGTTGAAACCGGCGGGGACACGGACTTCCATGCCCCAGGGTTCGCCGGTTCGCCAGCCGGCACGCTTCAGATAGTTGGCGGTGGAAGCCAATGCATCGGGAATGCTGCCGACCAGATCGCGGCGACCGTCGCCATCACCATCAACGGCAATGCGTGCGTAAGTGCTGGGCATGAACTGGGTGTGGCCGAAGGCACCGGCCCAGGAACCGGTCAGGCCCTGCGCCTGCAGGTCACCCTGGTCGATGAGCTTGATCAGCGCCAGCAGTTCGCCGCGGAAGAAGGGCTGCCGGCGGCCGGCACAGGAAAGCGTGGCCAGCGACTGCAGCAGCGGGCGTTTGCCGAACACGCGGCCGTAGTCGCTCTCCACACCCCATACGGCGACGATGGTGACTGGATCGACGCCGTACTGCGCCGATACGCGCTGAAGCAGCTCACGGTGCTGCTGCAGCATGGCGCGACCGTCGTCCACGCGCTGGCGATCGACCAGTGCGGCCAGGTAGTCCCAGATCGGCGTGGTGAACTCCGGCTGCGCATCGAGCAGCGGCAGCACGGTAGGGTCGGGCTGCAGTCCGGCGGTGATCGCATTGAAGCGGTCAGCGGCAATGCCCTGGCTGGCGGCCGTCGCCTGCAGGCCCGCCATGCAGCGGGCGAACGCGGGATCAGCGGTTGCCGCTGCTGCCGGCGGCGCGGCCGCTGGCATGGCAAGCGCGGCGGCCAGGCCGAGCGTGGTCAGAATGGGCATGGCGTCCTCCGTGTTGCCGGTGCTGCAGCCATGGTAACGCGGAGGGAGAGCAAGGTTGGTCGAGATTGCCGGCCAGCGGCCGGTACTACCTGTGCCTAGGGTGAGGGGCGCAGGAGGCGCAGGCCATAGGCGGGATCGTCCGCGTTCCAGGATGCCGCCACCTCCAGCCCTGCCTGCAGCAGCAGGTGGCCGAAGCTGGCATCGGTGTACTTGTGGCTGTACTCCACGCGGATCGGTTCGCCAGCGCTGAAGTGGAAGGTACGGCCGTCGAGATGCACGTCCTGCTCGCGCTGGCTGACCAGATCGGTTTCGATGCGCAGGCGTGCGGTGCTGTAACGGGCCCGGTGACGGAAACCGTCGAGATCGAAATCGCTGCCGACCTCGCGGTTGAGACGCGCCAGCAGGTTCAGGGTGAAGGCGGCGGTGACACCGTCGGCGTCGTTGTAGGCGGCCTCGATCAGTGCAGGGTCCTTGTGCAGATCGATGCCGACCAGGGCCAGGCCGTGCCTGCCCATGGTCTGGCGCATTGCGCGCAGCAGCGCGATCGCATCCTCATCGGCGAAGTTGCCCAGCGTGGAGCCCGGGAAGAACAGCAGCCGGCGCGCGGCAGGCCGCTCGGACGCGGGGACCTGCACAGGGCGGGTGAAGTCGGCACACACCGGCAGCATTTCCACGTCCGGCAGCGCCGGGGCCAGGTGGTCGATGCTGGACAGCAACGCCGCGCGCGAGATCTCGATGGGTGTGTAGGCCACCGGGTCCTGCAGGGCAGCCAGCAGGCGCGCGGTCTTGCGGCCGCTGCCGCTGCCCAGTTCGACCACATGCACGCGCGGCCCCACCGCCTGCGCGATCTCCGGCAACACCCGATCCAGCAGGGCCAGTTCGGTGCGTGTGGGGTAGTACTCGCGGGTGTGGGTGATCTGCTCGAACAAGCGCGAGCCGCGTGCGTCGTAGAAGTACTTGGAAGGCAGCTGCCGTGGGGCGTGCGACAACCCCGCCACGGCGTCGGCAAGGATCTGCTGGCGGCCGGGGGTAAGGTCGGTCAGCGCCTGCAGCGCATCCTGGACGGTACTCATGAAAGATCCCTTGCCAGGCGCAGGCCTGAGAACTGCCAACGCGCCGGTGGCATGAAGAAGTTGCGGTAGCTGGCCCGTACATGGCCGCGCGGCGTGGCGCAGCTGCCACCGCGCAGGACCCACTGGCCACACATGAATTTGCCGTTGTATTCGCCGAGGTTGCCGGCGAAGGGACGGAAGCCGGGATAGGCGCCATAGGCGCTGCTGGTCCATTCCCACACGTCGCCGAACAACTGGCGCAGTCCGTCGCCCTGCCCTGCCATCGGGTGCAGATGGTCGTCATCGGCGAAGTGGCCTTCGACCGGCTGCGAGGCGGCGACCGCTTCCCATTCGAATTCGGTGGGCAGGCGGGCGCCGGCCCAGCGTGCGCAGGCATCGGCTTCGTAGTAACTGAGATGACAGACCGGCGCATGCGGATCGAGCTCGCGCCAGCCACCGAGGGTGAACTCGCGCAGCAGGTCGTCATCCCAGTACAGCGGATGCTGCCACTGCTCGGCCTCGCGCAGCGCCCAGCCTTCGCTCAGCCACCAGCGCGGATCGCGGTAGCCGCCGGCGTCGATGAAGGCGCGGTACTCGGCGTTGCTGAGCGGGCGTTCGGCGATGGCATGCGCAGGAAGCAGCACGCGATGCACGGGCGATTCATTGTCATAGGCGAAGGCCGTGTGCTGCGGCCAGGCGGACGCACCGATGCTGACGATGCGTTCGCCCTGTTCGACCCAACCCTGCGTGCCGAGGGCGCTGACGGCGATGGGCAGGTCTTCGCGGTACGGCGGCTGTAGCGGATTGCACCAGAAGGCATGCTTGATGTCGGTGAGCAGCAGCTCCTGGTGCTGTTGTTCGTGCTGCAACCCGAGCTGCAGGTGCTGCAGGGCGTCGCTGCCGAGATCGCCATCGCGCAGTCCTGCCAGCACCTGCTCATCCACATGCTGGCGGTAGGCGTGGACCTGCTGCAGCGAGGGCCGCGACAGCAACCCGCGCTGAGGCCGTGCGTGGGCGGGGCCGAGACTCTTGTAGTAACTGTTGAACAGATAGTCCCAAGCCGGATCCCAGGGTGTGTAGCCGGGCTGGCTGGCCAGCACGAAGCGTTCGAAGAACCAGGTGGTGTGGGCCAGGTGCCACTTGGCCGGGCTGGCATCGGCCATGCTCTGCAGCAGGGCGTCTTCCGGGCTGAGGGGTGCGGCCAGCTGCACGCTGCGCCCCCGCACATGGGTGAAGTGGCGGGCGAGGTCACGCTGCGGGGCAGCGACGGCGGCGGGTACGCTGTCCATGCGACCAGCTTCGACCGCGGCCGGTGAGCGCGATGTCATGGCCCGGTGCCGCGGTGTTCACATCAGGCTGCGCGTATTCAAGAAGGACGCCGCTGCGCCGCTAACGGCAGTGCTGCGGCCGCGTCGTGACCGCGCTGGAATTCCGTGTGTCCCATCATCCGCTTCGACAGCCTGTGCACTATCTGTTCGTGCTGCCCGCCGTGCTGGTCGCGCTGGTGCTGTGGGCGAGCCTGGAAAGTGATGATGTCGGCCGCGCCGGGCAGCGCATCCTGCCGTGGTTGCTGGCCTGCCTGGGTGCAGGGCTGGCGCTGCTGTACAACCAGGTGCGCACGCTGTGCCTGTTGCTGCTGGTGGCGCTGGCCTTCGCGGTGCTGCACCAGGACCTTGGGCACTACCTGCGCGAGGGCCGGGTGACGGCGTTGACGCCACTGCGCTTCCACGCGATCTCGACCTGGCTGCCGTTGCTGTTCGCCGTCCATGCGTTGTGGCCCGAACGTGGCCGCCGCCGCCAGGACCTGCTGCTGAGGGCCACGATCAGTGGTGTTGCGGTGGCGATCTTCATCCTGCTTGCCGTACAGCAGCCGCAGGGCATGCACGACCTGCTGTCGAACCGGCACTTCCTCTGGATACCGAGCGACTGGAACGCGCTGGCGCAGCTGCCTGCCGTGCTGTTCCTGCTGGCCACCGCTGCGCTGGGATGGCAGGCGTGGCGCCAGCCGCGGCCGCTGCATACGGCGATGCTGCTGGCCCTGCTGTGCCTGTGGTGGATGCTGCCGCGGATCTTCCTGCAGCCGGCACTGCTGCCGGCGCTGAGCGTAGCGGCACTGCTGCTGATGCTGGGCGCGACCCTGCAGGAGTCCTTCCACATGGCCTTCGGCGACGAGCTGACCGGCCTGCCCGGTCGCCGTGCGTTCAACGAGACCCTCAAGCGCGCCACCGGCACTTACAGCATCGCGATGATCGATGTGGATCATTTCAAGAAATTCAACGACACCCACGGCCACGACACCGGCGATGACGTGCTGAAACTGGTGGCCTCACGGTTGTCGCGGGTGGGCGACGGCGGCCGTGCGTTCCGTTATGGCGGCGAGGAATTCGCCGTGGTTTTCCTCGACCGCCCGGCATCGGCCTGCGTGGATGCGGTGGAGGCGCTGCGACAGGGCATCGAGCAGAGCCGCATGCAACTGCGCGACCGCAGCACGCGCACCCGCGACGATACGCTCGGCCAGCAGCAGCGCGGGCGCGGCGGTGGCGGTGCGGTGGTGCAGGTAACCGTCAGCATCGGCCTGGCCGACAGCCGGGTCGATCGGCGCCCTGCCGGGGTGGTCAAAGCGGCCGACCAGGCGCTGTATGCGGCCAAGGAGGAAGGCCGCAACCGCGTGTGCGCGCATGGCGGCCAGCGCGTGCTGGCCGTGCGCGGCAGCCACGCTCAGACGGCGTCGAGGTAGTACCAGCGACCCTCGACCCGCAGGAAGCGGCTGTGCTCGGTCATTTTCACCGCGCTGCCGCCACCGACGCGGTAACGGGCGGTGAAGCGGACCTCGGCGCTGTCGCTGCCAGTCACCTGGTGGTCCTGCACGGTCAGGCCCAGCCATTGGGTACGCTGGCCGGGGGCATCATCGAGCGACAGTTCTGCCGGACGGGTGTCCGGGTGCCAGGTGGCACGCAGGTAGTCCGGCAGGTGGCGCACATAGGCGCTGTAGCGCGAGCGCATCAGGCGCTCGGCATCCGGCGCGGCGGCGCCGGCATGGAAGCGCCCGCAGCAGGCAGCGTAGTCGGCGGCCAGGCCACAGGGACAGGGATCGGGGGCGGTTCGGCTCATGCGGGTATTGTCGCGTGGGCGGCGGCAATGTGACAGGCGTATGCTGTCGCGCCCCCACTTCGATCGATCGCCGTGCTGGAACTGATTCCTCCTGAGTTGTGGTGGCTGGTGGTGATCGCCTTCATTGCCGGCCTGGTCGATGCGGCCGTGGGCGGCGGCGGACTGGTGCAGCTGCCGGGCCTGTTCACGGTACTGCCGCAGCAGACCCCCGCGATGCTGTTTGGCACCAACAAGTTCAGCTCGATGTTCGGCACCGGCGCAGCGGCATGGCGCTATGCGCGCAACGTGCGCTTCCCGTGGAAGCCGGTGCTGTTCGCCGCCGGTACGGCCTTCGTGTTCTCCTTCCTGGGCGCTACGGCGGTCAGCCTGTTGCCCAAGGACGCAGTGCGGCCGCTGGTGCTGGTGCTGCTGGTGGCGATGCTGGCCTACACGCTGTGGAAGAAGGACTTCGGCGCGCTGCACCGGCCGCAGGACATCGGCCGCCGCGAGCTGGTGATCGCGCTGGCGATCGGTGCGGCGATCGGCTTCTACGATGGCTTCTTCGGGCCCGGCACCGGCAGCTTCCTGATCTTCCTGTTCGTGCGCTTCTTCGGGCTGGACTTCCTGCGCGCGTCGGCCGCGTCGAAGGTGGTGAACCTGGCGACGAACGTGGCGGCGATCTCGTTCTTCGTACCGACCGGCAACATCCTGTGGCTGTTCGCGCTGCCGATGGCGGCGGCCAACATCATCGGTTCGGTGGTGGGCACGCGGTTGGCGCTGAAGGGCGGCACGCCGTTCATCCGCAAATTGTTCGTGGGCCTGGTGGTGGTGCTGATCGCGCGGATGGCGTGGGATACGTTCCGCAGTGCGTAAAGGCGGTTGCCGGCCAGCGGCCGGCACCACCACTATCGGGGTTCATGACCCGGTAGGTGCCAACCTTGGTTGGCACAGCGTTTCCAGAGCGGTCAGGCTTCGGCTTCTTCCGGTTCGTCGGCCTGCTGGCGGCTGCGCTCCGGCAGCTTCAGGCGCTTGCCTTCTTCGTCGTACTCGATGAGCAGCACGCCCGAATCGTGGCGGCCACTGATCTCGACGAAGCAGGCGCCACCGATGAACGGTTCCAGCGTCATCACCGATTTCAGCGGGGTGGCCACCACCATCTGGAAACCGAAGTTGTCGAAGATGTTCATCGCCAGCGCGGTGAACTCGTTGTCGGCCTTGTCGAAGGCTTCGTCGAGCACGACTGCGGCGTAGCTGGGCAGCTGGCTGTCGGCGCCGCCGAGCTGGTAGCGCAGCGCCGCCGCCAGGCAGGTGGTGGCCAGCTTCTGCCGCTGGCCACCGGATTTGCCGGCGCCGCTGCGGTAGATCTCGACCTGCTGGCGCGTTTCCACATCCAGCTCCACGCCGATGAACTCCACGTGCAGGCGTACGTCCAGCACCACTTCGCGCCAGCGCTTGTCTTCGCCTTCCTGCGAGCCGAGGCGGTTGACCAGCTGGCGCAGGACGGTGAACTGCGTTTCCGCCAGGTCGCGCTGCTCGGTCTGCTGCTGCGACAACACCTCGCGCAGCTGCTGGTGGAACTCCTGCACTTCCGGCAGGCGCCGGTCGTTCAGTTCGATGGTCAGCAGGGTGCCACGGTTGAAGGGCACCTGCTCCAGGCTGGCGTTGACTTCGTCCAGGCGCTGGCCGATCGACTTGCGGGCCTCGGCGCTGTGACGCTGCAGCGCGAGCAGGTTGTTCTTGCTCTGGTTCTGCAGCAGGTCGAAGAAGCGTTCTTCGTGCTGCGGCAGGCCATCGCGTTCAAGGCGTTCGAGGCGAGCCAGGAAATCCTCGGCCGAGGCCACCGACACGGTGAAGTCGCCCGATTCTTCCGGCCACTGCTGGATGAAGCGACGGAAGCAGCCCAGCAGCAGGTTCTCGATGCGGTTGACGTCCTGCTGCGAAGACGAGAGCCGTTCGTTCAGCGCGTTGCTGACCTGGCGCATGTGCGCTTCCAGCGTTTCCAGGCTGAGCGGGCCCTGCTCCTGCAGGCGCTCGGCCAGGCCGGCCTCCTGGTCTTCGGCCAGCGCTGGCAGGACCAGTGCACGGCTCTGCTGGCGGGCACGGTCCAGGCGGTCGCGTTCGCGCACCAGCTGGCCGCGCTCGACGCGGGTGTCTTCGTAAGTGCGGCGGGCCTGCTCGATATCGGCGCGGGTGGCGTCGATCTGCTGGGCGATCCTGGCCAGGTCGGCATTGCCTTCGCGCAGGGCGTGCAGGCTGGCCTCGATGTCGGCCAGGCGCTGCTGCGGCGCGGCGACGTCGATTTCGTTCCAGCTGATGCCCACCAGCTGGTGGCAGGCCAGGCGACGTTCGTTGTCGCGGTCACGCTGGCTGCGCAGGCGCGCGATGTCGGTATCGCAGCTGGCGATACGGGCGGCCAGCTCCTGGGCTTCCTTCTCGAAGACGGCCAGCTTGTCGCGGTTGCTGAAGCCCAGCAGCCAGCGGCGGCGATCATTGACCGCACTGCGGTCGTCCTTCTCGAAACGATCGCCCGGATGCTTGACCTGGCCTTCGCGGGTGATGCCGCGGTCGACGTTGCGCAGCTGCTTGGCGTCCACGCACTCGTAGTCGAAGCGCTTGCCCAGCTCGCGGCGCAGCCAGCTTTCGAACACGTGATCGCGCAGTTCCAGCTTGTGCAGCAGCGACTTGGCGGACGGTTCGCGGGCGAACGCATCATCATTGCGACGCACGCGGTAGTAGGTGAAGCGCATCCCCAGGTGGGTGCGGTTCACCCACTCGGCGACGTCGTTGTAGTGCTTGTCATCGACCAGCAGCGATTGCGCGAAACCACCGAGCACGCGCTCGATCGCGCCCTGCCAGCTCTGCTCTTCCGAGCGGACCTGGATCAGTTCGCCGACGAACGGCAGGGCCGCTTCGGAGATGCCGGTTTCTTCGGCCAGGCGTGCGCGCAGCTTCTGCATCGGCGCCGGAATGCTGGAGGGTGTGCGCTGCATCGCCTCCAGTTCGCCACGCACTTCGGAGAAGCGCCGCTCGTCGTCGCGCTTGCCGCCCAACCGTTCGCTGATGGCGTCGTCCAGGGCGCTCGATGCACGCTGACGGTCTTCCAGTTCGGACTGCGCCTGCTCGACCAGCTCGGCGAAGCCATGTGCATCCTCGGGCAGCGCGGCCTGCAGCTTCTGTGCGGCGTCACGCGCCTGCGCCTGCTTGGCCAGGCGGCGATCACGTTCGGCTTCGGCGCGGCCCTGCTCGCGTTCCAGTTCCTCGATGCGCTCACCACCCTGCTGGCGGCGCTGCAGTTCCAGCTCGGCCAGTCGTTCGGTGTGGTTGTCCAGCGCCGCGCGACGCTGCGCTTCTTCGCCCAGCAGGCCACGATCGCGCGTGTCCATCTCGCGCAGGCGTGCTTCGATCAGCAACTGGCGGCGGCTTTCGCGGAAGCTGTCGATGCCGAGCTTGAGCGCTTCGTCGTCGCCGCGACGGCGACTCATCGCCTGCAGATCGCCATAGTGCTCGCGCGCCGGCTGCAGGGTTTCGACCTGACGCCGCGCGGTGACCACGGCCTGGTGCGCGCCATCGAGTTCGGCGAAATCGCTGACCAGTCGTTCGGCAGCGTCGAAGGTCTTCGGCGTGTCGAGCATGAAGTCGCGCAGGAAGACGTTCAGGTCACCCAGGTTCTTCGCCGACTGCGTCTTGTGCAGCAGCCGCAGCGCCATCTCGTTGTCGATGCCGAGCAGGTGGCGGAAGCGTTCGGCATAGCCGGAGAACGTGTCGAAGTGATGGACGTCGGCCAACTTCTGCTTGAGCTTGCGCAGGTCCAGATCGAAGCCGCCCAGATCCTTGGCGATGTCGAACGGACGCTCGGCGATCATGTAGTGCTTGCGCACGTCACCGGCGGAGGTGCTGCTGCCGGCGATCCAGAGCAGGCGTACCAGGCTGACCACGCGGCCATCGCCGGCGCGGTACTCCAGCACCAGCGCGGTCCAGGTCGCGCCCTTGCGCAGGTACTGGGTGGCGATTTCACCGGTGCCACTGTCCTGCTGGTCGGCCCACGCGCCGCGCACGTAGGACACCAGGTTGCGGTCGCGGCCGCTGCGTTCGGCTTCACGCGCTGCGGCGTTGAAGTCGACGATGGCCGGCGGCGTCAGCAGGGCGGACATGGCATCGAGCAGGGTCGACTTGCCCGAACCGGAGCGGCCGACGAACAGGAAGCCGCGCTCGGCGATCGGCACTTCGGTCAGGCCGTTGAAGGTGCCCCAGTTGTGCACCTGCAGGCGGCGCATGCGGAACTGCTGCAGGCGCGGGTCCGGCAGGCCTTCGTTGAACAGGGCGGGAGTGTGCTTGGAAATGGCCATGCGGTGCTCGGGTCTCTCAGGCTTCAGCGGCCGGGGTTTCGCGCAGCTGGCGGTAAACCGCCGACAGCTGGGATACGTCTTCGGCGGAGAACAGCAGCTTCAACGCCGGCGAGACTTCGTGGCGGTCTTCCTGGCCGCCGAGGCGGGTCAGGATGTGGTTGTCCTTCATCTTCTGCACCGCCGAGGCGACACGGCGATTGAAGCCGGCGCGGTCGGTGGACAGGTTCTTTTCGTAGATGGCCAGTGCTTCGGCCATTTCAGCATCGGCGACCACGGCGCGGTTGCCACGCGCATCGGCTTCGCCCAGCTGCTGGCGCAGGTACAGCAGCAGCACCGAATCGATGAAGGTCAGCGGCGAAGTGCGCAGCAGTACCGGTGCATCGACATCTTCAGTGTCGGCCTGGCGGGTGAACGCCACGCCACTGTCACGGTCGAGCACCAGTTCCAGGAACAGGTCCGACAGCGCCGAACGGATACCGGCTTCGCTGCGGATCAGTGCCGGCCACAGCTTGGCGTGACGCAGCTGGTCGATGCTGGGGCCGATCAGCAGCTGGCACAGCGCGCGGCGCGCATCCAGCGGCAGGCGGCCGGTATCGCCCATGTAGTAGACGTCGTTGCCGCGCCGGGGCTGGGCCACGGTCGCCACCGGTTCGGCCTGGTAAGCGTCTTCGGCCAGGTCCGCATGCGGTGCGTCGATGGGGTCTTCATGCCAGCTCATGGCGTCTCTCCTGGGTAAACCAAACCAGCGGGATGCGGGCACGACGGATCTGCCCGTCGCCACCTCGCCATTCGGCAAGCTCCTGTTCGCCGGCGATCACGCTGCCAAAGCGCGTGCCCAGCGAGAGGTAGCCGATGACACTGCCCAGCCCCTGCGGCGCTTCGCGCTGCGACAGGGCCTGGGCAATGCTGAGTTTCGGCTGCCTGTCGAGCAGGTCGTGCAGGTCGCGGCGCAGGGTGCGGAAATCGATTTCCGACGACGCCACCAGATCGCCCACGCTTTCCAGGCTGATGCTGGCCGCATCGTTGTATTCGACGTTGCCATCGACCTGCGCGCTGCGCGGGTCGTGCAGCTTCCACTGCGACCACGAACGCAGGCGGCTGGTGGTCAGCTGCAGGTCGCGGCCAATGGCGCGCTGCGCCGGGAAGTCATCGCGCAGTGCCAGTGCTTCGGACTGCGCCTGCTTCAACAGCTGGTTGAGGCGGCGCTGTTCCAGGTAGCCGCGGCTCTGCACGAAACCACGCAGGCTGCGCGCGAAGTTCTGCAGCACGTCATGCACCTGGCCACCACGCTCGAGCATGGTGCTGGTGAAGCCGCGCAGGAAGTTGCGCTCGTTGCGATCCAGCCGCCGGGCGAAGCCACGGGCCAGCAGCGTCTCCAGCGCGGCATCGAGCTGGGCGCTCTGTTCGGCGTCGTTGAGCAGGCGCCAGAACGCCTGGAAACTACGCCCCGCGTCGCTCTCGCCGATCACGTCCACGCCTTCGAACAGCTTGGACAGCACGTCGCCGCGCTCGCCTTCGTCATCGATGATGCGTTCGCGGAAATCACGGTTGAGCTGTTCAAAGTCGTCGCGCACGCGGCGGAAGTCTTCGGTCAACTCGTCGGCCAGGCCGATGATCTGGCGCGTACGTTCCAGCGCGCGCTTGCCGTCCAGGGCCGTCACACGGCCAGCGCTGACACGGGCGATCTCGGCATCGATGCGGTCGCGCTCGTCGCGCAATGCGGACAGGCGTGCGTCCGGGTCGGCCTCGGTCTGTGCGGCCAGCTGCGACAGCTGTTCGATCACCAGTGCCAGACGGCTCTCGGTGGCGGCCACGCGGGCCTGCTCCATGCTGTCGGCGAAACGGATCGCCTGCAGCGCCTGGGTCGAGAGCTCGTACTGCTCCTGGTCGGCGCCTTCAGGCAGCCGGCGTTCCAGCCAGCCCTGCGCGAGCCAATGGGCGACGTAGGCCTGCGCGGTACGCGGCAGCTCGCGCGACAACTCGTCGCCGTTGAGCTGGTCCAGCGCACGCTGCAGGCGCTCATTGAGAACCGATGCCGGCAACGTGCGATCGCCGTCCATCAGCAGGCCCTGCAGCAGGCCGATGATTTCCGGTGCGTGGTCGGCGGCGAGCAGCTTCCATTGCGGCTGTTCGCGCAGGTGGCGATAACGGGTGATGCGTTCGCGGTGCTTCATGCAGCGAGATCGGTCGGAAGGGCGCGGCGGCCAGCGCGCGCGCAAAGGCGCGGCGCAGGCACGGCGAAAGCGGCGGCCACGCGCGGCCGCCACCGGGAGGCGACGGCGCTCAGCGCTTGCCGCCCACTTCGATGAAGCGCAGGAACTCGGCGCGGGTGCGGGCGTCCTCGCGGAAGCTGCCCAGCATCTTCGAGGTGACCATGCTGACGCCGCGCTTGTGGATGCCGCGGGTGGTCATGCACTCATGGGCGCCTTCGACGACGACGCCAACACCGACCGGCTGCAGCACGTCCTGGATGCACTGGGCGATCTGCGCGGTCATCTTTTCCTGCACCTGGAAGCGGCGGGCGTAGGCTTCGACCACGCGTGCCAGCTTGCTGATGCCCACCACCTTGCCGGCCGGCAGGTAGCCGACGTGCACGCGGCCGATGATCGGCGCCATGTGGTGCTCGCAGTGGCTTTCGTATTCGATGTCGCGCAGGACGATCAGCTCGTCGTAGCCGGCCACTTCCTCGAAGGTGCGTTCCATGTAGGCGCGCGGGTCGTCGCGGTAGCCGCTGAACCAGTCGCCATAGGCTTCGGCCACGCGGCGCGGGGTATCCAGCAGGCCTTCGCGGGTCGGGTCCTCACCGGCCCAACGCAGCAGGGTGCGCACGGCATCCTCGGCCTGGACCTGGGTCACGTCGCCCTGCGGGGCGGCCTTTTCGTTGTTCTTGCTCATTGCATACAGCGCCCGAACGGGGGGCGAGCATCGTACCCGACCGGGGGGTGGGTCGTCCTCTGGGGACGGTTCATCGGGGGGCCGCCCGGCGCCTCATGGCTGCTGAGCGAGAGGTGGAGGGGCAGGCAGGGCAGGACACGCCGCAAGTACGTCCTTGTAGGCTCGTCCACGGCATCCATGCCGTGGACGGTCCTGCCCTGCCTGCCCCTCCGCCTCTCCGACGGTTTCCTGCGGGCGCGGCCGGTCCGCCCGAAAGCGGGGTCAAAAGCTGGGGTCCATGGCTTCGGAGAGTGCTCTGGTAGCGCCGGGCCATGCCCGGCGAGCGGAGCGGGTGCTACCAGGAGCCGCCGGGCATGGCCCGGCGCTACCGCTCTTGCCCTCCGCGCCCGCGGGATGTGGGGTGGGGGGGGGGGGGGGGGGGGGGGGGGGGGGGGGGGGGGCGGGGGGGGCGGGCGGGGGGGGGGGGGGGGGGGGGGCGGGGGCCGGGGGGGGGGGCCCCCGCCGCTACCGCTCTTGCCCTCCGCGCCCGCGGGATGTGGGGTGGGTGGCGGAGGGCCGGGCGGGTAGGACCGTGAGGCGCATGGATGCGCCGATCGAGCTTACAGGGACGTACTTGCAGCGTGTCCTGCCCCGCCCAGCCCTCCGCCACCCCAACCGATAGCCAGCAGGCGCAACGCTTTCCTCAATACACCCACCCATTCAGTAAAACCTATTGATAGGAATGAAATTAGTAGTATCCTATCTATTACTTATGGACCGCCCCCTCGACGAGCGCACCCTGCTGCAGATGCAGCTCAGCTCCGGCCTGCTGTACGCAGGGCGGCAGTGGCAGCGCCTGGCCGACAGCCGGTTGGGCAGCTACGGCATCTCCACCGCCTGCACCATGCCCCTGCTGATGATCGGCCGCTCCGGCGGTGGCATCCGCCAGGTCGCGCTGGCGCAGCAGCTGGGCATGGAAGGCCCTTCCCTGGTGCGCCTGCTGGACAAGCTCTGCGCCAGTGGGCTGGTCCGCCGCGAATGCGATGCCAGCGACCGCCGCGCCAACCTGCTGTGGCTGACCGAGGAAGGCCAGGCGTTGGTGCGGGAACTGGAAGACCAGTTGATCGGCCTGCGCCAGGACGTGTTCGGCGAGCTTTCCATGGATGAACTGCATGCCGTGCTGAAGGCATGGCGCCTGCTGGCCGAGGCTGCCGACCGAATCACGTAAGCCCGTTGTCGGTGAATACCGCCGCTGCCGTGCATGCGCCAGCGGCTTTTGCCCGTTGCCGTTGTCCTGTTCCACCTCCCCTTCCCCTACCGTCCCCGCCCCTACCGATGCCCGGTGAATTCAGTCTCCACGGAGTGTTCGTCCCGACCCTGCTCGGGTTGATGGTGTTGGCCTACCTGGTCAACAGCGGCCTGCACGCGCTGCTGCAGCGTGCCGGTGCCTATCGCCACGTATGGCACCCGGCGCTGTTCAACCTGGCCTTGTACGGGATCGTGCTGGGCCTGCTGTTCCACCTCCTGCGTTGGATGCAATCGTGAACAAGATCGTGAAGAAGACCCTGCCGGTGCTGCTTACCTGCACAGCCGTGATCGTCGCCCTGCTGGTGCTGCGCCAGTTGTGGGTCTACTACATGGATGAGCCGTGGACCCGCGACGCCCACGTCGGCGCCGACGTGGTGCAGGTGGCGCCGGATGTGTCCGGCCTGGTCGAAACGGTGCAGGTAGCCGACAACCAGGCCGTGAAAAAGGGCGACCTGCTGTTCGTGATCGATCGCGCACGCTACCGCATCGCGCTGGAGCAGAGCCGCGCCAGCCTGGCCGAACGCCAGGCATCGGTCGCGCAGCTGCGCCGTGAGATCGGACGCGACCGCAGCCTGCAGGATCTGGTCGCCGCCGAGGACGCCGAAGTCCGCCGGGCCAAGCTGCAGGCCGCACAGGCCGCATTGGCCACCGCACAGGCCGCGGTCGACCTGGCCGAACTCAACCTGGCCCGCACCGAAGTACGTGCACCGGCCAATGGCCGGGTCAACGACCGCACCATGCGCGTGGGCGACTACGTGGTGGCCGGCAAGCCGGTGCTGGCGCTGCTGGATACCGGTTCGTTCCGCATCGATGGCTACTTCGAGGAAACCCGCCTGCGCGGCGTGGCCCCGGGGCAGCGCGTGGACATCCGCCTGATGGGCGAAGACACCCCTCTGCACGGCCATGTCGAAAGCATCGCCGCCGGCATCGAGGATCGCTACCGCAGCAATGGCAGCACCCTGCTGCCGAACGTGACCCCGGCTTTCGACTGGGTGCGGCTGGCGCAGCGCATCCCGGTACGCATCGCCATCGACGAGGTGCCTGCCGGCGTGGAGCTGATCGCCGGGCGCACCGCCACGGTGACCGTGGATACCGGCCGCCACGTGCAGAACAAGAAGGCCGGCGCTGCGCCGACACAGGCGGGCCTGTGAACGCCGCCCTGCCCCGCCTTGGCCTGATCGTCGCGCTGGCCAGCCTGGCTGCGTGCAGAACCGTCGGCCCGGATTACGCATTGCCCGAGGGCTCGGCGTTCAGGCGGCCGCAAGCGAATGCCGCGTTCATCGATACCCACAACCCCGAAGTGGCTGCCAACCAGGCACTGCCGGCACGCTGGTGGTCGCTGTACAACGACCCGGTGCTGGATGGGCTGATCACCCAGGCGCTGCGCGACAACGTCGAACTGAAGGCTGCCGACGCGCATCTGCGCCGCGCTGCTGCGGTGTACGAGCAGGCGATGGACGCCGGTGGCTTCGAGTACGAGGCCGAAGCCGGCGTCAGCCGCGCACAGTTGTCGGCCGAGTCGTTCCTGCAGGAGCACGAGCTGCCGGTGATCAACCTGGCCGACGGCAAGTTCGCGGTGAGCTACCAGTTCGACCTGTTCGGCAAGCTCAAGCGCGGTGCCGAAGCAGCCCACGCCGACGAACAGTCGGTGGCCGCTGCACGTGACCTGGCCCAGGTGAGCGTGGTGGCCGAGGTGGCCGACAGCTACCTGGAGATCTGCCACGCCAACCATGAGCTGCATGTCGCCGAGCATTCCCTGCAGCTGCAGCAGCGCAGCCGTTCGGTCACCCAGCGGTTGATCAGCGCAGGCCGCGGCACGCCGCCGGAACTGGCGCGCGCCAATGCCCAGGTCGCGCTGCTGGAAGCCGCATTGCCCCCGCTGCAGGCGCAGCGTTCGGCCGCCGCCTATTCGCTGGCGGCACTGCTTGGGCAGACCCCGGGCCAGCTGCCGGCCGGGGTGATCGACTGCGCGCACGCACCCACCCTTGCCCAGCCGCTGCCGGTCGGTGATGGCCGCGCGCTGTTGCAGCGCCGTCCCGACATCCGCCAGGCCGAACGCAAGCTGGCCTCGGCCACCGCGCGGATTGGTGTCGCCACTGCCGAGCTGTACCCGGACATCCGCCTGGGCGCCTCGGTCGGCGCCGCCGGCCTGCTGGAAGACTTCGGCCAGCCGATGACCCAGCAGTGGTCGTTCGGCCCGCTGATCTCGTGGACGCTGCCGTCCTCGGGCACGCATGCACGCATCCATGCCGCCGAGGCTGGCGCCGATGCCGCGCTGGCCGAGTTCGACCATGCCGTGCTGCAGGCACTGCGCGAAACACAGACCGCACTGGACCGCTATGCGCAGGATCTGCGCCGCCTGCAGTCGTTGCGCGTGGCGCAGGAGCAGGCTGCGATGGCCGCAGAGCAGAACCGCCGGCTGTACCAGGGTGGCCGCACGCCGTACCTGTCCAGCCTGGATGCCGACCGCAGCCTGGCCAGCAGCGATGCCACCCTGGCCGCGGCCGAAGCCCAGGTCTCGCGCGACCAGATCCACCTGTTCCTGGTACTGGGCGGTGGCTGGCAGGACAGTGCCGCGTCTGCGTCTGCGCCGACGGCGGCGAGGTAAGCGATGAACGGGCTGACCGACCGCCAGGCCTGGCTGTTCTCGATCAAGACCTACCTGGCAGCGATCGTCGCGCTGTATATCGCCATGGCCGGCAACCTGTCGCGCCCGTACTGGGCGATGGGCACGGTGTACATCGTCAGCCAGCCGCTGCTGGGCCCGACCCGGGCCAAGGGCGTGTACCGCATCCTCGGCACCCTGACCGCCGGCCTGGCCACCCTGCTGATGTTGCCCGCCCTGGTGGAAACACCGCTGGTCCTGAGCGCGGCGATGTCGATCTGGCTGGCCGGCTGCCTGTTCCTGGCCCTGCTCAACCGTGGCCCACGTGGCTACGCGTTCCTGCTTGCCGGCTACACCACTGCATTCATCGGTTTCCCGGCGGTGACCTCGCCGGAGACCATCTTCGACACCGTGGTGGCGCGCAGCGAGGAGATCATCCTCGGTACGGTGGTAGCGGTGCTGTTCGCCTCGCTGCTGTTCCCGGCCTCGGTGCGGCCGATGCTCGGCGCGCGCATCGGCAACTGGATGGAGGACGCAGCGCAGTGGTGCCGGCAGATCCTCGAGCGCGGCCGCGCGCATGCCCCACGCAACCGGCTGGCCGCCGACCTGGTGCAGTTCGAGGCGCTGATCGAGTTCCTGCGCCGCGATGACCCACGCCATGCCGGCGCGGCCGTCTCGATGGAGCGCCTGCGCGAACGCATGCTGTTGCTGCTGCCGGTGCTGTCATCGATCGCCGACCGCCTCAGTGCGCTGCGCAGCGATGGACAGACCCTGCCCGAGGGCTTGCCGACGCTGGTCGATGACATCCACGACTGGATCGACACGCCGTCCAGTGCCAGCGACTACGCGCGCCTGCGCGCACGCATCAGTGCGCTGAAGCCACAGGTGGACCACGATCTGCAGCACCTGCAGCTGGCCAGCCTGCTGCTGCGCCTGGAGGAGCTGGTGGACCTGTGGCAGGACTGCCGCACCCTGCAGCACGCGATCGACCAGGGCACCGCGCCGCTGGACCGCGCGCACTACCGCATCCGCACCGAACGCGCCGCCACCGACAAGCACGTCGACTACGGCATGGCACTGTTCTCCGCGCTCAGCGCCGGCGTGGCGCTGATGAGCTACTGCGTGCTGTGGATCGGCCTGGGCTGGGAGGGCGGTGGCAACGGCGCGATGATGGCCGCGGTGACCGCCGCGTTCTTCGCGGCACAGGACGACCCGGCGCCGAGCATGGTCTCGTTCCTGGTGTGGGCGATGGTGGCTTCGCTGGTCGCCGGCGTGTACCTGTTCGGCGTGTTCCCCGCCGTGCACGACTTCGGCCTGCTGGCGCTGGTGCTGGCAGTGGTGTTCCTGCCGTTGGGCCTGCTGCTGCACCACCCGAAGAGCGCGCTGTTCGCGCTGCCGCTGACGGTCAACCTGGCTGCGCTGCTCAGCCTGCAGAACACCTACAGTGCCAACGTGCAGACCTTCGCCAACTCGTCGATCGCGATGTTCATCGGCATTGGCTTTGCGGTGGTGATGACCCGGCTGTTCCGCTCGGTGGGTGCCGAATGGACCGCGCGCCGGCTGGTACGGCAGGGCTGGACCACGCTGGCCGAGGCGGCCGAAGGCCGTGGCCAGCAGGATCGCCAGCGCTTCGCTGCGCGCATGCTGGATCTGCTCGGCCTGCTGGCACCGCGCCTGGCGGCGACCCCGGAAGGCAGCGACATCGCCTCGGTGGACATGCTCAACGAGGCGCGCATCGGCCTGAACATCCTGCAGCTGCGCCGCGCCCGCCTGGAGCTGCCGGAGCGCAGCCGTGAGGCGGTCGAGCACATCCTGGAGGAAGTGGCCGTGCACTATCGCCGGCAGATCGCCGCACGCAAGCCGATTGTGGCGGCCGAGGCGCTGCGCGAACGGCTGGACACCTCATTGGGCCGGGTCGGCAGCGTGGCCGCCTGCAAGGCGCGCGACGAGGCGCTGATGGGCCTGGTCGGTCTGCGGTTTGCGCTGTTCCCGGAAGCGAAGGCGTTGGCGCCGGGATTAGCGGACGCCGCAGCGCCGTCCGTCTGATGCGATCCACCGGGCATGGCCCGGCGCTACCATCGTAATCCGGTAGCGCCGGGTCATGCCCGGCATCCTTACGCCACGGCAACAGGACGGTTCAATGAGTTACGACATGATGGTGTTCGAGGCCAGCGTCGCCCCGCGTGAAGCGGCGGCGTTCATCGCCTGGTTCGAGAAGCAGGCGCAGTGGAACGAACGTCACGAGTACGACGACCCGGCGGTCAGCAGCCCGGCGCTGCAGGCATGGTTCGCGGAGATGGCGCAGGAGTTTCCGCCGATGAACGGCCCGCTGAGCAATGACGATGATGATCGCGCCGAAGTGACCGAGTACAGCATCGGCCGCCATGTGATCTATGGCGCGTTCGCGTACTCGGTGGCCGAGCGCGCGCATGGGCGGGTGCAGGACCTGGCCGAGAAGCACGGCGTGGGGTTCTTCGATGTCAGTGCGGATGAAGCGGCGATCGTGTATCCGGATGGGTTGGTGTTGATGCCGGAATAGATTTGGCGGCAGGGCTGCGCCCTGCACCCGCCGAATCAACGGCAGCGGCAACGTCAACATCAAATGCGTGCTCTCCGTGGGTTGGCGGGGTGGGTCCGGTTGCGGGGGACGCTGCAAGTACGTCCATGTAAGCTCGGTCGCCGCATCCATGCGGCTCACGCCCCCGCAACCGGACCCACCCCGCCTTCGACAGATTTCCGCGATCTGTCGGAATGGCATGGCCTGCTTCTGGTGGGTGTCGACCTTGGTCGACACGGTAGATCCACGCCGTGCGTGGATGAAGGTGACCGACGTGATGGTAAGGCTGGCGTTTAGAACAACGTGCCTTGCACGGTGGGTTCTTCGCCGCGCGCCGGTTCCTCGGTTACCTCTTCCGCACCCAGTCGCCAGGCCAGGCCACCAAGGCGGCTGGCATGTCGTTTCAATGCCGCCTCCAGCACCTCGGCGCTGCCGGCCACCTGCAGGCGCTGGCGGGCGCGGGTCAGGCCGGTGTAGACCAGTTCGCGCGACAACACGCGGCTGTCCTGCCTCGGCAGCTGCAACCACACCTCATCGAACTCCGAACCCTGCGCCTTGTGCACGGTCATCGCGAACGCGCTCTCGTGTGCGGGCAACGCTGCCGGGTGGAAGGCGCGCGGCTGGTCGGCGGTCTCGCCGGGGAACCAGGCCACCATCGCACCGCTGCCATCGCGCAGGCAGATGCCGATATCGCCGTTGAACAGACGGTGGCGGTAGCTGTTTTCGGTGATCAGCAGCAGCCGGCCCTGGAAGTAGCCCGGGGTGTTGCCAGCCAGCAGCTGTTCAATGCGGCTGTTGAGGCCACGCGCGCCCTGCGGGCCTTCGCGCAGTGCGGTCAACACGCGCAGGCGGCCGGCCTGCTGCAGTGCCTGCGCCGGGTCCGCTGCGTCGGCCAGTGCGCGCCAGTGGTCGAGCAGATGCTCGCGCTGGCCACGCAACGGGTCCGCCTCGCCTTCATGGAAACGGACACCAGCCAGCCCGCCACTGCGCAGCAGGCGCAGGGCGGTACCACTGTCACCGCCACGCACGGCCTGCGCCAGCGGCGCCAGGTCCAGCGCATCACTCTGCCGGTAGCCACGCTGCAACTGCACGCGGCGGCCTGCGAACGCGCGCGGCGGTGCCTGCGGCTGCAGCGTCGCCGCTGCCAGCAGTCCATGCAGCGCCTGCGCATCGTCGGCACGGGTGCCGATGCCATCGCCGCTGGCGCGCAGGATGGCGCTGAGCACATCACCGGCTTCCACTGACGGCAACTGGTCGGGATCGCCGAGCAGGATCAGGCGGGTACCGCTGGCGATCGCGTCGACCAGCTTGGCCATCAATGGCAGGTCGATCATCGAGGCTTCGTCGACCACCACCACATCCACCGGCAACGGGTTGTCGGCGTGATGGCGGAAGCGCGGTGAATCGGGAATCACGCCGAGCAGGCGATGCAGGGTGGTGCCTGTGCTGGGCAGCGCGGTGCACAGCGCCGGGTCCAGCCCCTGCTCCTGCAGCCGCTGTACGGCCAGGCGCAGGCTTTCGGCCATGCGCTCGGCAGCGCGGCCGGTGGGTGCGGCCAACGCTACCTTCGGCACGGGCAGGCCCTGGTGCTGCGCCTGTGCCGCCAACAGCAGCAGCAGGCGGGCGATGGTGGTGGTCTTGCCGGTACCGGGACCACCGGTGACCAGGGCCAGCGGGTGGCGCAGCGTTACGCCAGCCGCACGGGCCTGGTGGTCCTCACCGGTTGCGGCGTGCGGGAACAGACGCGCGAACAGGGGCGCCACCGCAGCCATGTCCGGTGCAGGCAGCGGATGGCGGCCGATGCGTTGCAGGCCGACAGCCAACTGCCGCTCGTATTCGCGGTAGCGGCGCAGGTACAGCAGACCGTTCTCGAGCACCAGCGGCGCTTCCGCGGCGGCGGCGCCGGCATCCTGCGGGGTCGCCACCCAGGGCGAGGCCTGCAGCTGCGCCAGCCACTGCGCAGGTTCGGGCCATGCCGGAATACCATCGATCACGCGCTGGGGCTGGCGCGGATCGAAGCCAGCATGCCCCTGCGCCACGGCCAGCGAGGCCAGTGCGGCGGCCAGTGCCACGTCGTCCGGCGTGTCCTCGCGCAGGCGCTTGAGGCTGATGGCCAGGGCGTGGTCCAGGGTGCGCAGCTGGCCACTGCGATGCAGATCGCGCAGCAGGTTCATGCGGTTTCTCCGCGCGCGCGCGCCGCCATCTCGGCCTGGGCTGCTTCGCCGCCCGCAAACAAGGCATCCAGCGCATCCACCAGCTCAGGCGCGAAGCGCTGCACGTGCACGCCGTTGCCGGCGATATCCAGGCCCCGGCAGAACAGATAGCGGATACCGCCCATGTCGCGCGCGTAGTCGTATGCCGCGCCCAGGCGGAAGCGCAGCCAGCGATGCAGGGCCACGGTATAGATCAGCGCCTGCAGGTCGTACTCGCTGTGGCGCATGGCGATCTCCAGCAGGTCCGGGCTGTAGCCCGGCAACCGGTTGGATTTGTAGTCCAGCACATACCAGCGGCCATCACGCACGTAGGTCAGATCGATCTTGCCGGTCATCAGGCCTTCCAGCCTTCTGCGCAGGCCGAAACCGCGCCGCGCGCTGGAGATGCCGTGCTCGTGCAGCAGCTGCAGCAGCACCGGTACTGCGGTCGGCTCGATGGCGAAGTGGAACTCGATTTCGGCCCGGCGCTCATGCTCGGGCACGCTGCACAGCGCACCGCCTTCGGGCAGCGGTACGGTGAGGGTGTGGCCGACCAGCGGCACCAGCACCGCCACGCCATCGTCCAGATCCTCGTCGGCATAGCCTTCGTCGTGCAGCGAGCGGCGCAGCACGTCGGCCTGTCCCTCCGGTGCCGGTTGCTGCGGCTGCCAGTGCGACCACAGTGCAAAGTCGACGTTCTCCAGTGCATCGTGCAGCACATTGCCGAAGCGGCTGCCCATGAAGCGCGGATCCGGCGGCGCAGTGTCTTCTGCGGCAGCGTCCGGCAGCGCCGGTTCCAGCGGCAGCTCGGCACCGGCGGGTTCGTCGGCAGCCGGTGCCGGCAGTTCGGTGGCCGCCGCTTCGATATCGTCGCCGTTGCCAGCGTCGGCATGCGCCAGCTGGGTGAAGCTGTAGACCCACCAGTCATGTGGCACCCGGCGGGTCAAGGCACGCACCGCAGGCAGCTCACCTTCGGTTTCGGCCAGCAGCTGCGGCAGGCGGCCCGGCGGCGCACTGTCATCCAGGTCTACGTCCGCGTGCGTACGCAGCGCCTGCAGGTCGCCGAGCAACGGCGCCAGGCGGGTCTTCGCATGGCCTGCCAGATCGCCGGTGGCGATCCACAAGGCATGCTCGGCGCGGGTCAGGCCGACGTACAGCAGGCGCGCGTCTTCTGCACGCTGTTCGCGCTCGCGCTGGCTGCTGGCCGTGTCCCAGGCGTCGTCCCTGTCCAGCTTCCAATGCAGCTGGCGCTCACCCTGCAGGTGCACGGTGCAGTGGGTGGCGGTGTTCGGCGCGCCGCCATCGATGCCCACGAACGGCAGGAACACCAGCGGGTATTCCAGGCCCTTGCTCTTGTGCAGGGTGATGATCTGCACCCGTCGCGCGTCGGACTCCAGCCGCAGCAGCTGTTGCTCGTCATCCTGGTCGGCATTGGCCATCTGCCCCTGCAGCCAGTCCAGCAGGCCGTGCATGCCCAGTGCCTGCGCGGAGGCTTCCTGCAGCAGTTCGCCCAGCTGCAGGTAGTTGGTCAGGCGCCGCTCGCCATCGATCAGCGCCAACAGGCGCTCGCCCTGCGCGGCGCAGACATCGGCCACCACCGCGAACGGGCCGCCACGCTGCCAGCGCTCGCGCCAGTGCAGCAGCTGTGCCTGGAACCCGCGCTGCAGGTCCCCCTCACGCTCCATGCTGGCAATCGCGCTTGCGCGCTGCCCCAGCAGTACCGTTGCCAATGCAGTACGCAGTCGCCCTTCGTCGGCCGGTTGCAGCAACGCCAGCAGCAACGCACGCAGGTCACGGGCCTCGCTGGTGGCAAACAGGCTCTGCTTGCCGGCCGCCACCGCGGGAATGCCGACTGCGGCCAGTGCACGCTGCACCAGCGTGGCTTCGCGATGCGAGCGCACCAGCACGGCGATATCGCCGGGTTGCACCGGGCGCCCACGCAGCAGCGCGGTGCCGGCACGCGCCTCCAGCAGGATCTGGTGGATCGCGGCCACACAGGCCTGGGTCGCCGCGTCGCGCGACGCATCGGCGCCAAGGGCCTTTTCACCGTCGCTGCGCAGCAGGCGCAGGGTCAGCGCCGGTGCGGCCCGGCCATCGCGCAGGTAGTCCTCATCGACACGCACGCCACCGGGCCGCACCGGCTCGAACCGGATGTCGCGTTCGAGGAAGGCATCTTCGCCAGCGTTGTCGTACAGCGCCTGCAGCGCGCGCAGCACGGCCGGGCGCGAGCGGAAGTTCTGGTCCAGCGCCGGTGCCTGCTCGGCCACCTGCTTGGCTTTCAGGTAGGTATGGATGTCGCCGCCGCGGAAGCCATAGATGGCCTGTTTGGGGTCACCGATCAGGAACAGCGCCGGCTGCAGCCCCAGTTCGTCCACCTCCGGCGAGGCACCGAACACGGTATGGAAGATGCCCCACTGGCGGTCATCGGTATCCTGGAATTCATCGACCAGGGCGATGCGGTACTGCGCCCGCAGCTGCTTGACCAGGGCCAGCCGCTGCGGGCCTTCCAGCGCGCGGGCGACGCCGTCGATCAGATCGTCGTAGGTCTGCACGCGGCGCACGCGCTTCAGCGCCGACAGGCGCTGGGTGGCTTCCTCGCGCAGGGCGTGCAGGAAGTTCAGTGCCGTGGCACGCAGCCATTGTTCGCGCTGGGCCAGCAGTGCCACGTAGCGCTCAAGCGGTGCCTGCAGCGGCGAGGACGGTGTGCGGTCGGCGAACTTCTTGTTGGTCTTGGCCACCAGCGCATCGGGCAGCAGCGCCGGCAAGCGGTCGCTGGACAGCAGTTCGGCTGCGTCGCCGCGCTCGGCCCAGCCCAACAGCTGCCGGCCCAGCGGGTGCAGCCAGCCCAGCTTGTAGGAAACGCCGTTGATCCACTTGTTGTCGACCGCTTCGCACAGGTCCAGGAAGAAGCGCTCACCGTGCTCGCGCACGGCCATCGACAGTTCCGCCGCCGTGCCCTGCAGCGCCGGGCGCGGATCGTCCACGGCCAGCGGCTGCAGTGGCGGGTGCAGCGGTGGCGATGCCAGCAGCGCGCGCAGGTCAGCCGCCAGCGCGTCCGGGTGGGACCACAACCAGGTCAGCGGTTCCAGCGTTGCCGGGTCGTTGGCATGCACACGCCAGAGATCGGCGGCCAGCTCTTCCAGCAGCTCGCGATCGCTGGCCAGCAGCTCGGGCGGGTCGAAGGTATGCCCGCTTTCGAGCGCATGTTCGCGCAGCACGCGGGTGCAGAAGCCGTGGATGGTGAAGATCGCAGCCAGATCGATCTCGTCGGCGGCTACCTGCAGGCGCCGCTTCAACGCTTTTGCGGTTTCCGTGCCGTCATGCAGATGACGTTGCAGCACCTGCCGGGTCAGCAGCGCATCGGGTGTTTCATCGTCGCCCGGCTGCAGATCGACCAGGCGCGCAGCCAGGGCCAGGCGCTCGCGGATGCGCTTGCGCAGTTCCTGGGTGGCGGCGTCAGTGAAGGTCACCGCCAGGATCTGGCCGATACGCAGGCCCTGCTCGACCACCAGACGGGTGAACAGCGTCGCCAGGGTAAAGGTCTTGCCGGTGCCGGCACTGGCTTCGATCAGTCGCGTGCCGTGCAGCGGCAACGCCAGGTAAGGGTCGGGGCAATGCGTGTTGATGGAAGCGCCCTCGGCACCGCTGCTCATGCGTGGCCCGCCTGTGGATCATTGCCGAAGCTGCGCCCTTCGCGCACGGCGCTGAAGACCACCTGGCTGTTGCGCAGCAGGTCGGCGTAACTGGCGTCGTCGGCGAACGGGTCGGCGCCACGCAGCAGCAGCTGCCAGGCATCACTGTTGGCTTCACCCCAGCTGCGGTCGCTGCCATGCCATTGTTTCCAGCCTTCGCTGCGCTGCTTTTCCACCGGCGCGTTGAACAGCACCCAGCCGGTATAGGGCGCAAAGCGCAGTGGTTCGCGCAGCCCACGCTGGCGCAGCTGCAGCAGCGCGCGCAATGCCGCGCGTGCTGCGGGCACGGTCAAGGCAGGCAATGCATGCGGACCGGGGCCGGCATCACCGCCGTCGTAGAACTGCACCAGCGGCAAGGCATCGCCGGCGGCGTTGGCCAGCAGCCAGTCCAGCCCCTGGCGGATCACCGCGTTGCCGTTGAGGGCGCCGGCGCGCAGGCGCACCAGGCCTTCGGGATGGCGATCACCGACCCGGCCATGCAGGCGAACGCCGTCGATCTCCACTTCATAGCGGCGGCTCTCCAGCGGCGTGCCCTGCAACCAGCCCAGCATGGCCGTGGCATACGGTCGGGTCTTGAGCCGCTCCACTTCAAACTGGCGCTCGCCGAGGATGCCCGACGGCAGCAGCCCGCGTGCGCGCAGCCGCGGGTACAGCGGCTCGCTGTCACCGGCCAGGGTGGCCTGCACCACGGCCAGCTGCACACTGCGCTTCTCCGGCCCACGCGAGGACAGCACCAGCGGCTCCAGGTCGTCGACGTCCTCGACGTCGTCGGCCAGGCGCAGGCCCAGCGACTGTGCGAGGAACTGCCCGGCCGGATCACACAGGAAACGACGCAGGCTCTCCAGCGAGACCTCTTCTTCCACCGCGTCGTCCACCGGCGGCGGCAGTGCGGCGTCGAACCACGGCAGCAGGCCGCCGCGCTGCCCGCCCAGCCGCCCGGCGGCCGGGTGCCACTGCCGGCGGTAGCTGAAGCGGCGTGGATCGCCGTCACCGAAGGCGGCCGGCGAGAACGGCTGCAGCGCGTGGCGCACGGTGAAGTCCCGCGTGGCGGTCGACGGATCGAGGTGATAGGCCGCGGCGGCATCGATCAGTTCGCTGACCAGCACCGAGGGTTCGCGCACGCTGCCATCGCGCGGGTCCGCGCCGAGGTAGCTGAGGTAGAACACGTCCTGCGCAGCAGCAAACAACTGCAGGAACAGGAAACGATCGTCTTCGCGGGTGGAGCGGTCGCCGGGACGGCGGCGCGGCGTATCCAGTTCGGCGGTGAGCTGGTTGAGGCCGGCGGCCGGGTCGCGACGCGGGAAATCACCATCGTTGAGGCCGAGCACGCAGATCACCCGGAACGGCAGCAGGCGCATCGGCACCATGCGGCCGAAGCTGATGCCACCGGTCAGCAACGGCGCGCGCGTATCGGCCTCGGCAAGCGCACCGGCGAAGTGCGCACGCACCACCTCCGGTGGCACGCCATCGGCGAACCCGGCCTTGTGCGCATCCTCGGCGAACTGGTTGAGCAGCTTGCGCAGGCGCTCCAGCGCGCGCTGGCTGTTGGGCGAGCTGGGTGGTGTCGGCAGCAGGGCATCGAGCAGCGACAGCAGGCGCTGCCGCCACTGTGCCGGGGTCAACAGTTCGCCCAGCCGGCGCTGGTAGACGGCCAGCACGCGCAGCAGGCGCAGCAGCCGGTCCAGCGCATCCAGCGCCCCGCCTTCCAGTTCGATCCACGGAGCCACCCCGGCCAGATCCACCTCGCTGCCGGTGGCGTGGCCCAGCAGCAGGCGATCCAGCGCGAACTGCCAGGTGTAGGCGTCATCGCTGGGGGCCTGCAGCTGGTCGCGATGCTGGGCATCCAGGCCCCAGCGTGCGCCTGCCTGCTGCAACCAGCCATGCAGTCGGTCGAAGTCCACCGCTTCCAGGCCGGCGGCCTCGGCCAGGGGTGCACTGGCCAGCAGATCCAGCACCTCGTTCAGGCCGAAGCGCGAAATCGGCAGGCCAAGCAGGTGCACGAACACGTCGGCCAGCGGCTCGCCAGCCAACGGACTGCTGTCGGCCAGCGCGTAGGGGATGTGTTCGTCCTCGCCCCCCCGTCCGCCGAACACCGCTTCCAGATAGGGCACATACGGATCGATGTCCGGCGCCAGCACGGCGATCTCGCGCGCCTGCAACGGCGGGTCGAAGCGCGGGTCCTGCAGCAGGCTGCGCAGCTGGTCGTGCAGCACCTGCAGCTCGCGCAGGCGGGTGTGGCAGGCGTGCACCTGCAGGCTCGGGTCGTCGCTGCGCAGGCCATCGCGCAGTTCACCGGAAGGCAAGGCACGACGGTGGAACAGGTCGCGCTGCAGGCGATGCAGCAGGCTGTCGGACAGCCCGCCCTGGTCCATCGTCGGCCGCGTGTCTTGCTCCGGGTCGGAATAGGCCGCGATCTCGCCGGCCGGATGCACCACTTCATAGCTGCCCAGCACCGCCATGAAATCGCGGCCAGCCGCACCCCACGCTTCCAGCAGGCGGTTCTCGCCGGCGGCCTCGCCGAACGGGTCCGGCGCACCGCTGCGCAGGCGCTCTGCCAGGGTCTGCAGGTCGCCCCAGTAGGACTGCACCGGCGTGGGCAGATAGAAATGCAGTTCGCCCACCCGCGACTGGGTGGCCATCACCCGCAGTACGTCGGGCGAGATGTTGAGGGTGGCGAACGCCGACATCCGCGGCGGCAGGCCCTGCGGCAGCGGTTGGCCGGCGCCCTCGAAGCGGTCCAGGTACGCCTGGATGCGGCGCGCGCGGTAACCGTGGCCGGCGGCGATGCTGCGCCACAGGATGGCCTGCGGATCGGCCGCGTCGGCGCCGGCTTCCCAGCGCAGCAGCCAGTCGCGGCGCCAGGCCTGGTACTTCTCGAACACCGAGGCCAGTTCGCCGGCCAGGGCCCAGGGTTTGAGCGCGTCGCCCCCGGCAAGATAGGACTGCAGCGCGCGCATCGGTGGCTGCGCCAGCAGCTGCGGATCGCGCAGGGCCTGGTACAGGCGCCAGTGCAGGGCGGCCGCGTCCAGGTCGTCGGCTTCGCCCTCGACATTGGCGTTCAACGCACGGGCGACGAACTCACCGGGGGTCAGGAATTCCAGGTTGGCGGCCACGCCATACTCGGCAGCCAGTGTCGCCTGCAGCCAGCGCCGCATCGCCACCTGCGGGATCAGCACCACCTCCGGCGCCAGCAGCGGCTGTCCCGGCACCGGCACACGCACGTTGCGCGCCAGCAGGGCAGCCAGCACGTCCAGCGAATTGGAATGGTAGAGGCGGAAGTCGCTGCCCGGGTCACTCATCGTGCACAGTGTGCAGCACACCCGCCCTTATTCAATCCCGGGGTACGGTGATCGCGACGGATTGTTCCGGTCGTTTTCGGAATTGTCCCGGTCTGGCGACGGTCCGGCCGTGCAACAATACTGCACCGTCCAGTCTGCTTATGTTCAGCAGTCTGACCCGATGCTTCAATGTCGAAAAAACGTTAAGGGTGCCCATGTCGGCTTCCACTCCCAGTCTGGTGCAGTTGTCCAACGTCCGCATCGACCGGAGCGGGCGCACGATCCTGCGCGACGTTTCGCTGCAGGTGCCCAAGGGCAGCATCACCGCGGTGCTCGGTCCGTCCGGCAGCGGCAAGTCGACCCTGCTGGCGGCGCTGACCGGCGAACTGCGTCCGGTTGCAGGCGACGTCACCCTGTTCGGCAAACCCATCCCGCAGCGTACCGCCGAGCTTCTGGAGATGCGCAAGAGCGTTGGCGTACTGCTGCAGGGCAATGGCCTGCTGACCGACCTGACCGTGGCCGAGAACGTCGCCCTGCCGTTGCGCACCCACACCCGCCTGCCGGCACCGGTGCTGCGCCGGCTGGTGCAGATGAAGCTGCATTCGGTCGGCCTGCTGGCCGCCGCCGATGCCTGGCCGCGTGAGCTGTCCGGTGGCATGGCCCGGCGCGTGGCACTGGCCCGCGCGTTGGCCCTGGACCCGCCGCTGATGATCTACGACGAGCCGCTGACCGGGCTGGACCCGATCGCCTCGGGGGTGATCATGAGCCTGATCCAGCGCCTCAACCACAGCCTGGGCCTGACCAGCATCATCGTCAGCCACCACGTGCACGAGACCCTGCCGATCTGCGACCAGGTAATCGCGATCGCCAATGGCGGCATCGTGTTCCAGGGCACGCCGGAGGCGCTGCAGACCAGCCAGGACCCGCTGCTGCAGCAGTTCCTGCATGGCCAGCCCGATGGTCCCATCCCGTTTGATGCCGCACCGCGCGCGAGGGTTGCCTGATGCCGTTCGTGCAAGCCACCCGCTCGCTGGGTCGTGCCGGCCTGTTCTCGCTGACCGTGCTGCGCGGTTCGCTGCCGACCCGTGATTTCCTGGCCGAGCTGACCCGCGAGATCTACAAGATCGGTGCGCGCTCGCTGCCGATCATCGCCGTGGGCGGTGCCTTCGTCGGCCTGGTGCTGACCCTGCAGGGCTACCGCACGCTGACCACCTTCGGTGCGGCCGACGCGCTGTCCACCCTGCTCGGCCTGTCGCTGTACCGCGAACTGGCACCGGTGCTGACCGCGTTGTTGTTCATCGGCCGCGCCGGCAGTTCGATCGCCGCCGAGCTGGGCCTGATGCGCGCCACCGACCAGATCAAGGCGCTGGAACTGATGGCCATCGACCCGGTGGCCAAGGCCGTCGCGCCGCGCTTCTGGGCGGCGGTACTGACCGTGCCGCTGCTGACCGGCATCTTCTGTTCGCTGGCGATCAGTGCCAGCTACTTCGAAGCCGTGCACGTGCTGGGCCTGGACAACGGCGTGTTCTGGTCGGCGCTGCGTGGCAGCGTGGACTTCTGGGACGACTTCGGCGTGGCGATGCTGAAGTCGGCGATCTTCGGTGGTACCGCGGCCCTGGTGGCCGCCTATGTCGGCTTCCACGCCGAACCGACCATCGAAGGCACGTCCGTCGCCACCACCCGTGCGGTGGTCAACGCCTCGCTGCTGGTGCTGATGTTCAACTTCGTACTGTCGGCAATGTTGTTCACCTAACCCCTCCATCGGCGGTGCGCATCGGCGCGCGGCCACCACGACTGATCAGGTAATCCACATGGCCATCCGCGGTCCCAGACTCGAATTCTCCGTCGGCGCCTTCCTGCTGCTGGCCCTGGCCTCGCTGATGGTGCTGGCCGTCGCCTCGACCAACCAGCGCTGGAGCTGGGGTGGCGAAGGCTATGAACTCAAGGCACGCTTCTCCCAGGTCGGCCAGCTGCGCAAGCAGGCGCCGGTGAAGATCGGTGGTGTCACCGTCGGCCAGGTCGCAGCGATCGATCTGGACCCGGTGAAGTTCGAATCGATCGTGACCCTGCGCATGGACAGCAAGGTCAAGGATCTGCCGGCCGATACCTCGGCGGGCATCTTCACCAGTGGTTTGCTCGGCGAGAGCTATATCGGTCTGCAGCCCGGCGGCGATCCCGACGTGCTGAAGCCCGGCGAAGAGATCGTCTTCACCCAGCCGGCCGTGGACCTGATCCAGCTGGTCGGCAAATACATGTTCAGTGGCGGCGCCGGTGGCGGCGCTGCTCCGAAGCCCAACGATGGCGCGCAGGCGCCTGCAACGGAACCGCAACCATGAAGATGAAACTGATCCCGGCCCTGCTCGCCTCGTCGCTGCTGCTGGCTACCCCGTTCCTGGCCCAGGCACAGGCTGCCGCCCCCGCTGCTGCCGCCCCCCAGGGCCAGGCCGGCAAGGTGGTGATCGACGCCAGCACGCGCATCCTCACCACCCTGCAGCAGCGCCGTGCCGAATTCAGCGGCAACCCGGCCAGCCTGCGCAGCTATATCGACAGCGAGCTCAACCGCACCTTCGACCGCGACTATGCCGCGCGTCTGGTGCTGGGCACGCACGCCCGCGGCGCTGCGGACGCTGACATCAAGCTGTTCGCCAATGCGATGGCCGACAACCTGATGCAGCGCTATGGCTCGACCCTGCTCAACATCCAGGGCAAGCCGAGCTTCCGCCTGAAGGGCGAGAGCCCGCTGCCGGGCAACCGCGGCGTGCGCGTGAGCACCGAGCTGGTGCGTGCCGGCAGCGAGCCGACGCCGGTGGAGTACTGGATGCGCAACGAAGGCGGCCAGTGGAAGATCTTCGACGTGAATATCGAAGGCATCTCCTACGTGCAGACCTTCCGCAACCAGTTCGATGCCCCGCTACGACAGAAGGGTATCAAGCAGGTGGCCACCGAACTGCGCAGCGGCAGCATGCAGGCTGGGCCGGCCGGCAATGGCAAATAAGGCGCTGGCGCTGCTGGAAGGTGACACCCTGCGCCTGCGCGGGGTGCTCGACCGTGCAGCGGTGATCGCGCTGTGGCCGCAACTGCAGGCCCTGCCTGCGCAGCTGTCGCGACTGGAACTGGCGGAGGTCGAGCGCGTGGACAGCGCCGGCCTGGCATTGTTGGCCGAGCTGGCCGCACGCGCGCGCCAGGGCGGCCATCCGCTGACAATCTCCGGCGCCCCCGCCGGCTACAACGAGCTGAGCGCGGCCTACCGGCTGTCGCCCGACCTGGACTTCAACGCTACTTCTGCTGCGAGCTGACATGAACGTCGTGCGCGTTTTCCCCCTGATCCTCCTGGCCGCCGCGCTCAGCGCCTGTGCCGGCAAGCCGGCGCGCAGCGACGCGCCGACCGCCGACACCGTGGTGCCGGCGACGAACACCACCACGGTCGACAACGCTGCTGGTGCGGATGCGCCTGCTGCGAGCGTCGCAGCCGACGCCCCCGTACCTGCTGCGGCCGCGCCGGCACCGGCTACCGCCTCGCAGGGTGCAACCGGCAGTGATGCCACCGCCGCTGCACCGGGCGGCGATGACGACTTCGACGCGCTGTACGGCGCCAATGGCAGCACCACCAGCACTACCGCGTACGACCCGTGGGAACCCTTCAACCGCAAGGTGCACGGGTTCAACAACGCCGTCGACCGCGGTATCGCTCGCCCGCTGGCAACCGCCTATACCCACGTGGTGCCGCGCTTTGCCCGTACCGGCGTGAGCAACTTCTTCAGCAACCTGCGTGCGCCGCTGACCATCACCAACCAGCTGCTGCAGGGCCGCCCCGGCGACGCCTGGGACAGCCTGGGCCGGTTCCTGATGAACAGCACGCTGGGCATCGGTGGCCTGTTCGACCCGGCCAGCAAGGCGATGGTGCCGCGACGCAACGAGGACTTCGGGCAGACCCTGGGGGCCTGGGGCTGGCGTCGTTCGCGCTACGTGGAACTGCCGTTCTTCGGCCCGCGTACCGTGCGTGATGTGTTCGGCCTGGCCGGTGACATCCCGCTGTCGCCGATCCGCCGCATCGAAAGCGACAAGTACCGCATCGGTCTGCAGGGCCTTCAGCTGGTCGATACCCGCGCGCAGCTGCTGGCGATCGACGACCTGCGCGATACCGCGGTGGACGAATACGCCCTGGTCCGCGATGCCTGGATGCAGCGCCGCAATTACCAGATCGAGAACGACCTGCGTGGCAAGCGCGAGCGTGGCAGCGACGATGCGAACTCGCCGATCCCGGTCGATGCGATGCCGATGCCGCAGTGGACCAATTGACCGCTGCCGGCAACGCATGAAAAAACCCCGCCTCGGCGGGGTTTTTTGTTCTACCGGCAGGTGCCAACCTTGGTTGGCACGTCGTCTTCAGGCCGCCAGCGCCGCCTCGACCGCTTCGCGCAGGCGCGCGTCATCGGCGGCAACGTCGGGGGCAAAGCGGGCGATGACCTTGCCATCGCGGCCAACCAGGAACTTCTCGAAGTTCCACAGCACCGCCGGTGCCGGGTGGATCGGAATCTCCTTGCTGGCCAGGCGCTCGCGCAGCGGGCCTTCACCGATCGCCTGCGGCTGCGCGGCGGTCAGCTGCTGGTACAGCGGGTGGGTATCTTCACCGGCCACGCTGATCTTGGCGAACATCGGGAAGCTCACATCGTAGGTCAGCTGGCAGAACTGCTGGATCTCCGCCTCGCTGCCCGGCTCCTGGCCGAGGAAGTTGTTGGCCGGGAAGCCCAGTACTTCCAGCCCCTGCGCGTGCTTTTCCGCATACAGCGCCTGCAGGCCTTCGTACTGCGGGGTCAGGCCGCACTTGGACGCCACGTTGACCAGCAGCAGCACCTTGCCCTGGTAGTCGGCAAGAGAGGACGGCTGGCCGTCGATGGTGGTGAGGGAAATATCCTGGATCGAGGTGCTCACGCGGGGCTCCGGCTACAGCGGGGAAAGGCCCACCAGCATACCGCCGCACGTGACCAGTAGTGCCGGCCGCTGGCCGGCAACCTCATGAATCTTCGGGAACGGTCGTGCAGCTGCCGGCCAGCGGCCGGCACTACCTTCAATCCACGCAGATCGTGCCTTGTGCCTTGCCACCGTCGACGCGTTGCCGGCAACCGAAGTTCTGGCTGACATCACGCTGGCAGGTGCCGGTTGCCACCGCGCCTGCGGTCACCTCGGCGGACGCCAGGCACTGGCCGCTGCAGTCGCTCTTGCTGCTGCAGGACTTGCCGGCGTCAGCATAGGGAATCACGCACTGCACCCGTTGCAGGCGGCCCAACGGCTGCAACGTACCGCCCGCCGCGCGGCAGTCCACATCGCGTGCTTCTTCATAGGCTGCAGCGGCTTCAGGGCTGTCGGCCGCTGTGGCTGCCGTGCCTGCGTCTTCACTGGCCGGTGGGGTGCTGCTGCAGGCGGCAAGCAGCACGCCCAGTGCAGCGCTGGCAAGGAATCGGAGGCGCATGGCGGTACCTGGTCAGTGAGGACGGCGCCAGCATACGCACCCGGCGATGCAGGTGGCGTGTCAGCCGGCCTCAGGCTTCCTCACCTTCGCCTTCTGCCGCCTCTTCGTCGCTGGAGGCTTCGCCGAGGTCGCCCAGCAGGCCTTGCGCCTGTTCGGTCGCCAGTGATTCCACGCCGCGCAGGCGGCGCTCGATGGTGCGCGTCTTGCGGCTGGCCTCGCCGATGCTGCGGCCCACCGTGGTGATCTGTTTCTCGGCCTTCTCGAGGATGCCGGCGAACTTGCCGAACTCGCTCTTCACTGCGCCCAGCAATCCCCAGACTTCGCTCGATCGCTGTTCGATGGCGAGGGTACGGAAACCCATCTGCAGGCTGTTGAGCAACGCGGTGACGGTGGTCGGCCCGGCCACCACCACGCGGTGCTCGCGCTGCAGCAGGTCGACCAGGCCCGGGCGCCGGATCACCTCGGCATACAGTCCTTCGGTCGGCACGAACATCACCGCGAAATCGGTGGTGTGCGGGGGCACGATGTACTTTTCGCAGATTGACTTGGCCTGCACGCGGATCGCGCGTTCCAGCTGGATGCCCTGCAGGCGCACGCCCTCGGCATCGCCCTGTTCCTGCGCATCAAGCAGGCGCTCATAGTCTTCGCGCGGGAACTTGGAATCGATCGGCAGCCAGACCGGCGTGTCGTCGTCGCGACGGCCCGGCAGGCGCACGGCGATGTCGACCATCTCGTTGCCGTCAGGACGCACCTTCACCCCGCGCGCATACTGTTCCTGGGTCAGGGTCTGCTCAAGGATGTTCTCCAGCTGAACTTCGCCCCAGCTGCCGCGGTTCTTGACGTTGGTCAGTACCCGCTTCAGATCGCCCACCCCGGTCGCCAACTGCTGCATTTCACCCAGCCCGCGCTGCACCTGCTCCAGCCGTTCGGACACCAGCTTGAACGAATTGCCCAGCCGTGTTTCCAGCGTGGACTGCAGCTTCTCGTCGACGGTGTGGCGCATCTGCTCGAGCTTCTGCGCGTTGTCGGCCTGCAGCGCGCGCAGCTGTTCTTCCAGGGTGGCGCGCATTTCCGAGATGCGCTGTTCGTTGCGCTGGGTCAGTTCCTGCAGGCGCAGGCCCAGGCTCTCGGTCAGGCGCTGCTGCGACTGCGCACCCTCTTCGCGGCCCTTGCGGGCATCCTCCACCAGGGCCTGTCGGAGCGCACCGAACTGGGTGTCGGTACGCGCGGTCAGTTCCTGCAGCTGCTGGCCGAAGGCATGGATACGTGCCTCCTGCTGCTGGCCGAATACATCCAACTGCACGCGCAGTTCCTGCAGGCGTTCGCCCAGTGAGGCGGCACTGCGCTGCTGGCTGTCGGCCGCCTCGGCGCGGGCCTTGCGTGCGTCTTCGCTCAGCGCTTCACGCAGCAGGTCCAGGCGCTGGTCGGTGCGGGTGGACAGATCGGTCAGCGCGCGCGCGAACCCATCAAGCTGCTCGCGCAACTCGCTGCGCCCGGCACGTGCTTCATCACGCACGGCCTGTTCCAGCCGGTCGTGGGGCGGGCGGCGCAGCAGCGCCACCAGTTGCAGGATCAGCACGACCAGCAGCAGGCCGGCGACGAGGAGGAATTCGGTTTGCATGTGGCAAGTGTAGGCTGGCCCAGTCTCACGTGCTGAAACGAACCCATGTTTGTACTGTACGGAAAGCCCACCTCGATCAACGTGCGCAAAGTGCTGTGGCTGTGCGCCGAACTCGATCTGCCGTTCTCCCATGATCCGGCACCTGCGCCGGACGTGCTGTCCACGCTGAATCCGAACCGGCAGGTACCAGTGCTGCGCGATGGCGACTTCGTGCTGTGGGAGTCCAACAGCATCTGCCGCTACCTGGCCACCCGGCAGGGACGAGACGATCTGCTGCCGGCCGCTGCACAAGCCCGTGCCCAGGTCGAGCAGTGGATGGACTGGCAGGCCAGCGAGCTCAACAGCGCTTGGCGTCACGTGTTCATGGCCCGCGTGCGCCAGCACCCCGACTTCGCGGACGACGCACGCGCTGAGGCAAGCCTGGAACAATGGAACCGCCTGATGACCGTGCTCGACCACCAGCTTGCCGCCAGCAATGCCTACGTGGCGGGCACCGACTTCAGCCTGGCCGACATCGTCCTCGGCCTGTCGACACAGCGCTGGCGCAGCACCCCCGGCAACAAACCTGTGCTGCGCCACGTAGACGCCTGGTTCGAACGCCTGCGCCCCCGGCCCGGCTTCGCCGAGCATGTGGACAACGGCGTGGCGTAGCACGCTTGCTTGGCTTCATCCACGCATGGCGTGGAGCTACTGTGTCGACCAAGGTCGACACCTACCAACAGCGGCGGGAAACCGTCGAAGGCGGGGCGGTGTGGGTTTGCGGGGTGTGAGCCGCATGGATGCGGCGACCAAGCCCCCATGGACGGGTTCACGGCGCCCCCGCACACCCACACCGCCCCGCCAACCCACAGGAAGCCTGCTCTGGCTCTGGCTCTCGCTGTTGCCGTTGCCTCTGCGGGTGCCGGGCGCAGCCCGGCGTTACCAGCCTTCCAGCACGATCTTGCCCTTGGCCCGGTGGCTCTCCAGCAGCGCATGTGCGCGCCGCAGGTTGGCTGCGTCAATGCGCCCGAAGTGCTCGCCCAGCGTGGTCTGCAGCACGCCGGCATCGACCAGATCGGCCACCCGGTTCAGCAGTTCGTGCTGGCGCTGCATGTCCGCGGTCCTGTACAGCGGCCGGGTGAACATGGATTCCCAGTGCAGCGACAGCGCCTTGCGCTTGAGCGCCATCACATCGATCTGGCCCGGATCATCGATCAGCCCCAGCTGCCCCTGCGGCGCCAGCAGCTCGACGAGCTGCGCGTAGTGCTGGTCGGTGTGGGTCAGGCTGGCCACATGGTCTACCTGGGTGATGCCCAGCCGGGCCAGGCCCTCGGCCAGCGGCCGGGTGTGGTCGATCACATGGTGCGCGCCCATCGCCTGCACCCAGTCCTGGGTCTCCGGCCGCGAGGCGGTGCCGATCACCGTCAGCTTCGTCAGCCTGCGCGCCAACTGCACCAGGATCGAACCCACGCCACCCGCTGCACCGATCACCAGCAGGGTCTGGCCCTCGCCACCGCCTTCGGCAATACGCAGGCGGTCGAACAGCAGTTCCCATGCGGTGATCGCGGTCAACGGCAGCGCCGCAGCGGCGGCATCGTCCAGGCTGGCCGGCTTGCGGCCAACGCTGCGCTCGTCCACCAGCTGGTACTCGGCATTGCTGCCCGGGCGATCGATCACACCGGCGTAGTACACCGCATCGCCGGGCCGGAACAGGGTTACCTCGCTGCCGACCGCTTCGACCACACCGACCGCATCCCACCCCAGCACGCGCGGGCCGTCGGTGGCGGCGCCGCGCCGCACCTTGGTGTCGACCGGATTCACCGCCACCGCGCGCACCGCCACCCGCAGGTCGCGCGGGCCCGGCTGGGGCAGGGGCAGGTCGAGATCGATCAGGGCCTGCGGGTCGTCGATCGGCAGGCCGGCTTGGGTGTAGGCAATGGCACGCATGGGGGATATCCAGGGAGGAGAGACCACAGCGTGCGCCGTGCGCAGGGGGGCGGAAAGGCGCAGAATCGGTCAACACTTTCACTGCGGCAATGAAAATGGTCCGCTTCGACGATCTGCAGCTGTTTGTCCGTACCGCCGCGCTGGGCAGCTTCTCCCAGGCCGCGCGCGAGGCCGACCTGCTGCCGGGCCAGGTTGCCGCAGCGGTGGCACGGCTGGAACGCGAACTGGACCTGCGCCTGTTCGTACGCACCACCCGCAGCCTGCGGCTGACCGCCGAGGGCGCGCTGTATCTGCCCTACGCACAGGAGGTTCTGAGCACCCTGCGCGAAGGCCAGGCGCGGGTGCAGGGCGAGGACGCCGAACTGCACGGCACCCTGCAGTTGTCGGCGCCGTCGGACTTCGGCCGCAACCTGCTGCTGCCGTGGCTGACCGCGTTCCGCGCGGCGCATCCACGGCTGCGCCTGCACCTGCGCCTGTCCGACGAAGTGGCCGACGTGTTCCGCGATCCGGTCGACGTGGCCATCCGCATCGGCCACTTCGACGACGCCAGCTACGTCGCCCTGCCCTTGCTGGAACAGAACCGGCGGGTGCTGGCTGCGTCGCCCGGGTACCTGCGGCGGCGTGGCACGCCCAGCCGCCTGGAAGATCTGCGCGAGCATGATTGCCTTGTCTACCAGCTCGGCGGCCGCGCCTACGATCGCTGGTCGTTCGAGATTGAGGGGCGCCGCGTGGTGATCCCGGTGCGCGGGCCACTGGTCTGCGACGACGCCGACGTGGTGCGGCGCTGGGCGGTCGCCGGCGAAGGCATCACCTACAAGTCCTGGCTGGACGTCCGCGACGACGTGCTGGAAGGGCGCCTGCAGGTGCTGCTGGATGGCATCGGCAGCCACATTCCCCTGCAGCTGGTCTGCCCCCATCGCAAGCAGTTCTCACCGGCGGTGCGGCAACTGCACGCGCAGCTGCGCCAGCATCTGCAACCGCTGCTGTCCGCCATGCCCGGCAATGGCGACACGCCCCTGTCGCCTGCGCCAGCACTGGCCGACAATGGCGCTCCCCCGTTGTAAGAGAGTCGCGCCATGCCGTGGATGGGCATCCAGGATCTGTGGACCTTCCTGCTCGCTGTGCTGGTGTTTCTGGCGCTGCCCGGGCCGGGCACCTTCACCCTGCTGACCGCTACCGGTCGCGGCGGTGTGCGCGGCGGCTACACGGCGCTGGCCGGCCTGCTGGTCGGCGACCAGATCCTGATGTGGCTGGCACTGGCCGGCGTGGCCGCGCTGCTGAAGGCCAATCCGACGGTGTTCCATGCCGTGCAGTATCTCGGCGCGGCGTATCTGGTGTGGGTAGGCATCAGCCTGCTGCGCACGCCCAAGGGTGACGGTGCCGACGTTGGCCCGGTGCGCATGCAGCCCGGACGCTACTTCCACCAGGCGATCCTGGTCAGCCTGCTCAATCCGAAGGCGATCCTGTTCTACATGGCCTTCCTGCCGTTGTTCATCGACCCGAAGGCCCACCAGGGCATCGCTACGTTCGCCGCGCTGGCCGGGATCATCTTCGTGGTCAGCATCGCCTACTGCTCGCTGCTGATCTGGGTCGGCAACCTGGCCCGCCGCCGGTTGATCCAGCACCCGCGGGTCAGCGATGCGCTACGGCGTGTTGCCGGCCTGTTCCTGGTCGGCTTCGGCATCCGCCTGGGCCTGAACGGCTGAGATCCCGTCGGCCTGGCAGGCCGCGCGCAGGTGGTCGATGAACACCCGCAGCTTGGGCGCCATATGCTCGCGCGCCGGGTAGTACAGATGAAAGCCGGGGAACGGCGGCTGCCAGTCCTCCAGCACGCTGCGCAGGCGGCCGGCAGCCAGGTCGTCGGCGACCAGTGAGGCGAACCCCTGCGCCATGCCCAGCCCAGCCAGCACCGCCGCATAGGCCAGTTCGGCATCGTTGAACACCAGCCGGCCCTCGACGGCTACGTCCAGGTCACGCCCCTCACGGCTGAATTCCCAGGGCATCAGCCGGCCATTGGCGCGGCGATGGACGATACAGTCGTGGCCCTGCAGCTCCTGCGGGCTCTGCGGCACACCGTGGCGCGCGAAGTAGCCCGGCGTGGCCACCACCACCTGGCGCTCGGGCGGCCCGATCGGCACCGCGATCATGCCCTGCGCCAACGATTCCCCCAGGCGGATGCCTGCGTCGAAACCCTCGGCGACCAGATCGGTCAACGCCGGTTCCACGCACAGTTCCACCTCCACCTGCGGATACCGGGCCAGGAAGGACGGCAGCGCCGGCAGGACCCGGCGCTCGGCAACGATGCGTGGCAGGGTGATGCGCAGCCGACCGGCCGGCACGGTCCGCGCGCTGTCCAGGTCCTCGAAGGCCGATTCGATCTGTGCCAGCCCGCCACGTACGCGCTGCAGGAAGCGCGCACCGTGCTCGGTCAGGCCCACCCGGCGCGTGGTCCGTTGCAACAGGCGCACGCCCATCCGCGCTTCCAGCGCGCGCACGCTCTGTGACAGTGCCGAGGTCGAGACACCAAGCGCATCTGCGGCGCGGGTAAAGCTGGCGTGGTCGGCCACGTGGACAAACGCGACCACCGCCGACAGCGGTGCGGAGGGATCCATTGTGAAGCCCTTCTTCATTGTCAGTTCGGATGTGTCCAGTTTATCCACAGGATCATCGGGCGGATGCTTTCCCTCCCGGCGGCACACCGCCTCCTCCAATGGAATGCCACATGTCACTTGATCACTACCGCCTGCTCGGTCGCTCCGGCCTGCGTGTCAGCCCGATGGCGCTGGGCACGATGACCTTCGGTGCCGATTGGGGGTGGGGCGCGGACGAAGCCGAGGCCCGCCGCATCTTCGATGCCTACGTCGAACGCGGTGGCAACTTCGTTGATACCGCAAACAACTACACCAATGGCAGCGCCGAGACGCTGCTCGGGCGATTCGCCCAGGGCCGCCGCGAACGGCTGGTGATCGCCAGCAAGTACACCCTGGCGACCGTGCCCGGCGATCCGAACAACGCCGGCAACCACCGCAAGAGCATGATGCGCTCGGTGGAGGACAGCCTGCGCCGACTCGGCACCGACTACCTGGATCTGCTGTACCTGCACGCCTGGGACGACACCACCGGGGTGGACGAGGTGATGCGCGGTTTCGACGATCTCGTGCGCAGCGGCAAGGTGCTGTATGCCGGCATCTCGGACACGCCGGCCTGGCAGATCGCCCGCATGCAGACCCTGGCCGACCTGCGCGGTTGGGCGCCGCTGGTGGCCCTGCAGATCGAATACAGCCTGATCCAGCGCAGCGTCGAACAGGAGCTGCTGCCGATGGCCGAGGCGCTCGGGTTGGGCGTGGTGGCGTGGTCGCCGCTGGGCAGCGGGGTGCTGACCGGCAAGTACAGCGCGGCTGATCTCACCACGGCCGAGCCGCCGGAGGCTACGCCGGGCGGTTCCCGGCGCAACGTGGCCCTCATCAATGGCGCGTTGACGCCACGTTCGTTGAACATCGCCGGGGAAGTCGCTGCCGTCGCGGCGGAACTGTCGCACTCGGCTGCGCAGGTCGCTCTGGCCTGGCTGCTGCAACGACCCGCGGCCGGAGCCATGCCGATCGTCGGTGCACGCACCCTGGACCAGTTCGAACACAACCTGACGGCGCTGGATCTGGCGCTGCCGGCTGAGGCGCTGGCACGGCTGGATGCGATCAGCGCGGTCGCGCCTGCCTTCCCGCACGACTTCCTGCAGATGCCGCTGCCACGCATGCTGATGAGCGGTGGTACGCGTCTGCAGCCACGCGCGCTGCGCAGGTAACAGCGGGGGCGCGCTATGCTGGCGCCCCTCGTTGGACAAAAGCGCCATGGCCGCAACACCAACGCTCGCGGTCGCAGCAGCCCTGGTGCTGCTGCTTGCCAGTGGACCGGCCACGGCCGCACCGGACCACCGCTGCCTCAGCGGTGGCCGCGACAACACGATCCACCTGGAATGGCGCTGGCTGGACGATGGCCGCGCCGATGTGCGCTACGCCGGGCACAGCGAGCGCCTGCCACTGCGCCGGGTCTCCGAACAGACCACGGTGCTGGACGAAGACCGCCCCTACCAGTTCGACACCGTCTGGGAAGAGCGCGTGGACGGTCGCATCAACGGTCACTACACACTGAGCACGCAGGGCGCACGGATCTACAGCTTCAGCTACGTGCGTGCCCGGGACGGTCGCCGCACGGACTTCGACGAAGACGTCAACGCCTTCCAGGACGACGGCTGTCACTGGTAGGCGCCTGCGCTGAGGCCGTTTGTGCCGTTTCCGGCAGAGTGCCCAGCGTCCAGCGCGCGCTGTGTCGGCCATGACCCCCGTCAGTGGCAATGCTGCGCTGCGTTCGGTCACACTCGGGGACTTGTCGTTCTCAGTCACCCCTTCCGAGGCCTGCATGTCCCTGCTCCGGCGCAAGTCCCTAGATTCCGTCACCGTCCATGAAGCCGGCCGGCGTCTGGTCCCGACCCTCAGCTGGCCGCACCTGATCGCGCTGGGCATCGGCGCCATCGTCGGCACCGGCATCTACACCCTGATCGGCGTGGGTGCCGACCGCGCTGGCCCGGCCGTGCTGATCTCCTTCGCCATCGCCGGCGCGGTGTGTGCCTGCGCGGCATTGGCCTACGCAGAGCTGTCCACGATGATGCCTGCCGCCGGCAGCGCCTATACCTACAGCTACAGTGCCCTGGGCGAAGTGTTTGCCTGGGTGGTGGGCTGGAGCCTGATCCTGGAGTACTCGCTGGTGGTGAGTACCGTGGCGGTCGGCTGGTCCGGCTATTTCGTCGGCTTCCTGGAATGGGTACATACCCAGTTCGGCTGGGACCTGCGCCTGCCGGCGATGCTCGCGGCAGGCCCGCACGTCGATGGCGGCATGATCAACCTGCCCGCCATCGTCATCACCTGGCTGGTGGCCCTGATGCTGATGGCCGGTACCAAGGAAAGCGCCACCCTCAACGCGATCCTGGTCGTGTTCAAGCTGATCGCGCTGGCGATCTTCGTGGCGGTGGCCCTGCCGGCGTTCGACGCCAACAACCTGCAGCCGTTCATGCCCTACGGATTCGCCAAGACGCTGGGCCCGGATGGCGTCGAACGCGGCGTGATGGCGGCAGCGGCGATCATCTTCTTCGCGTTCTACGGCTTCGACGCGATTTCCACCGCCGCCGAAGAAACCAAGAACCCCGGGCGCGACCTGTCCATCGGCATCATCGGCTCGATGGTCGGCTGCACCATCGTGTACGTGCTGGTGGCGCTGGCCGCGATCGGTGCGATGAGCTACACCGTGTTCGGCCAGAGTGCCGAGCCGCTGGCATTGATCATGCGCCAGCTGGGCCAGCCCACCGCCGCGATGCTGATCGGCGTGATCGCGATCATCGCCCTGCCGACCGTGCTGCTGGCCTTCCTGTACGGCCAGAGCCGCATCTTCTTCGTCATGAGCCGCGATGGACTGCTGCCGCGTGGCCTGTCCAAGGTCAACGCACGTACCGGCACGCCGGTGGCGACCACGCTGTTCACCGCCCTGGTGGTGTCGGCACTGGCCGGCGTTGCACGCCTGGACGAGATCGCCGCACTGGCCAATGCCGGTACCCTGGCCGCGTTCACCGCCGTTGGCATCTGCCTGGTGGTGCTGCGCGTGCGTGAGCCGAACCGCGAGCGCACCTTCCGCACGCCGTTGGCCTTCATTGTCGGCCCGCTGGCGGCACTGGGCTGCATCTACCTGTTCATCAGCCTGCCGCACACCACCCAGCTGTACTTCCTGGCGTGGAACGTCGTCGGCCTGGTGCTGTACTTCGCCTACAGCCGTCGCAACGCGCTGATCGGCCGGTAAAGGCAGCGCCGGGCCATGCCCGGCGGTCTTTGGGTCGTGCCGGCCGCTGGCCGGCAACCTTCGCATCAATTGGCTGCATGCAGTTGCCGGCCAGCGGCCGGCACTACCGCAGGGCGGCTAACCGCCCTGCTTTGCCGCGTAGTCCTGCGCCTGGCGCATCACCCGCAGCAGGTTGCCGCCCCAGATGGCGGCGATCTGTTGTTCGCTGTACCCCTTGCGCAGCAGCCACGCGGTGATCTTCGGCAGCTGGCTGACATCGGGCAGGTCGCTCAGGCCACCACCGCCATCCCAGTCCAGACCGATGCCGACGTGCTCGGGGCCGACCACCTTCAGGATGTGCTCGAAATGGGCGAAGAAGTCGTCCAGGCTGGCGTGGCGCACCGGGTGTTCGTGGTCCAGTGCCTGCTCGGCCTTCTGCAGCGCCACGCCCTGTTCGATGGTCATGCCTTCCCAGCCACCCAGCTGCTTGCTCAGGGCTTCTTCGGCCTGCTTGCGCTCGGGCGACTTGGCAGTGTCGATCAGGTAGCCGCCATACGCGTTCACCTGGATCACTCCACCAGCCTTGGCCAGCTTGCGCAGGCGCGCGTCATCAAGATTGCGTGGGTGGTCGTAAACCGCCTTGGCCGAGCTGTGCGACAGCACGAACGGCACCGGCATCATCGCCAGCAGGTCGTCGAACACGGCATCGGAGGCGTGCGACTGGTCGATGACGATGCCCAGCTTCACCGCCTCGCGCACCAGGTCCTTGCCAGCCGGGCTCAGGCCCTTCCATTCAGCGCCCTTGGGATCGGTGGCCGAATCGGCGAACTCGTTGTTGGCGAAGTGCACGGTGCTGAGCAGGCGCAGACCCGCACGGTGATAGAACGACAGCAGGCTGGGGTCGGCCACCAGCGGACTGGCGTTCTCCATGCTGATGTAGACCACGCGCTTGCCGGCGGCCTTGATCCGCGCCGCGTCATCGGCGGTCAGCGCCAATGCGAAGTGCTCCGGATTGGCGGCCAGCATCTGCCGGATCTCCAGCAACCGCTGCAGGCCGTGGTCGCGCTCGGCCAGATGCGCGGCGGCCGTGCGGTCGCCCTGGTCGGTATAGATCGCCCAGAAGCCGCCATCAAGCGCACCTTCGACCATGCGCGGGTAGTCCACCTGCGAGAGCGCGTTGCGGTCGTGCCGCTGCTCGATGTCGAAGCCGTCGCGGCCGAAGTTGGCCGGCGTATCCAGATGGCTGTCCAGGGTCAGCAGGCGCTGCTGCAGTGCCTTGGCACGGGCCAGCTCCTGCGCGCTGAAGTCGATGGCATGGGCGGACAGCGGCGCACTCAGCGCCAGGGCGAGCAGCAGGGACAGACGACGCAACGACGGCATGGGCATCCACCGGCAATGGGAAGGACACGACCATAGCGCCGCGACGGCCAACGCCGGTAGTGCCGTATTGACCCGCCAGCTCCATTACACTCGCCGGCAGCCGATAAGTCAGCGTGCAGCACCGCGTGCTGCGTCGACCATGGAATGGAAGCATCGATGTCGAACTCCCAGCCTCCGGCGCTGCCCGTGCAGGGCCAGGCGCCTGTCCCCGCCAACACGGTCACCGTCGAGCAGCTCAAGCGTGATGTGCTGCCAACGTTGTTTGCCGGTCGTACCGACATCGGCCGCTATGGCCCGGCCGACCTGGCCAGCGCCAGCGCCGAGCCGGCCTGGCAGGATGGCAGCGCCAACGCACTGGCCCAGGCGCTTGCCGAACTGGTCAGCCGGCTGTCCGAACACGATCCCAATGCGCTGCTGCAGCGCGCGGGATGGTGGGAGCGGTTCACCGGTGCCGATATCGAAGAACGCCTGCGCCGTCGCATTGCCATGGGCAGCAACGGCAATGTCCTGGCCAGGATCGAGCGCGAAGCCATCGCCGTGCGTGCCAGCGTCGATCGACTGGATGCGCAGCTGCTCGAGCATGACGTGCAGGGGGTGCGACTGCAGGTGTACATCGATGCAGGCGTGCAGTTCCTGCAGGAGCTGCCAGCGGCCGTGGACAGCGACGATGGCGCGCCGGTGCTCGACCGTCCGGTCGAGCGGCTGCAACGCCGCGTAGCCAACCTGACCGCGCTGCTGGCCAGCCACTCGATGAGCCGGATGCAGGTGCAGCAGGCACGCAGCCATGCCATCGACCTGCTGGACCGTTACAGCGAGACGGTGCAGATCCTGCTGCCGATCTGGCGCCAGACCATCCAGGCGCTTCACAACAGCGACAACGCCAGCCCGCAGATGATCGCCAGCGCGGCCCAGGCACAGGACCAGCTGAAACAGGCCCTGCAGCAGTTGCTGCGCACATCGGCGGTGCCGGCATGAGCGCGCCGGTACGCGATCCGCTGCAGATCCCGCCGGATCTGCAGGCGCGGGTGGAGGCTGTTCCGGGCCTGCGCGCGTTCTACCGGCGGGCCTCGCTGCTGCGGGTCTTCGGCCTGGCCTGCCTTCCGCTGGCGGCAACGGCGCTGTCCTGCATGGCGCTGGCATTTACCGGCACCGAGCTGGGCCCCCCGTCGTGGGCACAGGTGCCGGCCGGCTATGGATCGAAGGACACGGGCAGGCAATTGCTCATCCTGCTGGTCATGACCCCCTTGCTGCTGGTGTGGATGTTCTTCGGCGTGCGCGACCTGCTCAGCCGCCATCGCCTTCGCCGCTTCGCCTGGTCATTCGCGCTGGGTTCGATGCTGCTGTGCGGTGCCTGGGGAAGCATGGGCATCACCGCACCCGCCATGGGCCAGGGCGATCGCCTCGACCATCGCCAGCTGGACGCGCTGATCGCCGGTCCAGACTTCAGCGGCTTCAGCCCCGAGTGGCAGGCCTATCTGCGTGCACAGCAGGAGCTTCCCTACGGCATCGCCTCGTCGGCCGTGGTCGCCACTGCCCGTGCGTTGGCCAATGGCGAAGACATCGGTGTTCCGGTATCGCCGGCAATGCAGTCCCGCTTCGAGAAGGCAGCAGGGCTGCCCCGCTCTGAACGGTCGCAGCGATGGCATCAGCAGCGTCTGCTGGGCTGGCTTCTGTTCGACGTCGGCTGGGTGCTCGCGCTGCTCGCGGTTCCGGCGCTGCTTGCATTGGGTGCGGTGGCGATCGTGCTCGGCCACCATCTGCGGCGCAGGTCCGAAGTGATCAACGGGTTGCTGCAGCAGCTGCAGCCGGTTCCTGCGCCGCCACCCGCGCAGCCCTGAGGCTGGCGCGCGGGGGCAGTCTTCGGCGCTGTGTGGGGGAGCCGGGCATCGCCCGGCTCCACACCCCGCAGGTCAGTCCACCACGCGGCAGAACACGGCCTTCAGGTAACGCGATTCCTGCACGTGGGCCATGAACGGATGGTCCGGGCCGGCGCCGGCCACCTTCAGGATCTGGATGGTGCGGCCGGAGAAGTACGCCGCACGACGCAGCATGTCCAGGAACTGGTCCTCGGCCACCAGGCCGGTGCAGGAGAACGTGGCGAACAGGCCACCGGGCTTGACCACGCCCAGCGCCAGCTTGTTCATGTCCAGGTACTTCTTCAGCGCGGTGATCACCTGGTCGCGGTCGCGGGTCATCTTCGCCGGGTCCAGGATCACCACGTCGTACTGCTCACCGCGGTTGGCCGCATCGCGCAGCCACGGGAAGATGTCGGACTGGACGAACTTCGGGCGCACGTTGTTCAGACGTGAATTGCCCTTGGCGATCTGGATGACGTCCTCATCGATGTCGATGCCGACCACTTCCGATGCACCGCGCGCGGCCGCGTACACGGCGAAACCGCCGGTGTTGCAGCACAGGTCGAGCACGCTCTTGCCTTCCACCTGCTGGCTCAGCCACTCACGGTTCTCGCGCTGGTCGGCGAAGAAACCGGTCTTGTGCGCACCGGCCGGGTCGGCGCGGAACTTGATGCCGTACTCGGTGATCACCGACGCTTCGGTGGTGGTGTTGCCGTGGAAATCGAAGCTTTCCTGCTTCTGCACGTGTTCGTCGGCGAAGCTGTGGAAGCGGCAACCCGGGAACTGTTCACGCAGGGCGTCGTAGATCCATTCGCGGTGGCGGAACATGCCGGCGGCGAAGAACTCCACCACCACCAGGTCGCCGTAGCGGTCGACCACCAGGCCGGACAGGCCATCGCCCTCGCTGTGCACCACGCGCCAGGCGTCGGACACCGCATCGAGCTTGAGCACCTCACGACGCAGCGACACCGCCTGGGCGATCTTGCGCGAGAACCAGCCGGCATCCAGCGGGATCTGCGGGTCGGTTTCGAGGATGCGTACGGCAATACGCGAATGCCCGTTGTAGAAGCCACGGCCGATGAACTCGCCATCCACGCCGACGACATCGACGAGGGAGCCGGGCTTGGGCCGGACGGTCGGCTTCTCGACCAGTTTCTGGAAGATCCACGGGTGGCTGGAACGCCACGCGTTCTTGAGGCGGACAACGGGAAGGGGGGTATTCATCCACCTATTGTAGCCGGGGGGCATGGGGCGCCGGAAATCCGGTGAAGGCCCGGCATTTGACGCCGGCCCGGCCAGGCCGCAGAATCGGCGGCAGAAGGGGAGTAGCTCCCAAACGTTGTCGCCGTCAATTCGAGCCCGCAGGCTCCGGTGCAACGGCAGTTCCGGCCCATCGGAACTGCGAGCGAGACCTTCGCCGTACTGGCGAAGCTCTGTCCCTGGATCCCCTCCCGATCCTCCGTTGCAGATCCTCGCCGTCCGGCTTGAGGCATTTTTCATTTCCCAACGGACAAACCCATGCAGACGATCGGTAATTTGTGGTTGTGGGGCGGCTTCGCAGCGGTGGTGGTCATCGCCCTGCTGGTCGACCTCGTATTGATGCGCCACGGTGGCCCGCACAAGGTCACTTTCAAGGAAGCCCTGTGGTGGTCCATCGGCTGGGTCGCGCTGGCGCTGGCCTTCAACGGCGGCCTCTGGTTCTACCTGAACGAGACCGCCGGCCAGGTCGTGGCCAACAAGGTCGGCCTGGAGTTCCTGACCGGCTATCTGGTCGAGAAGGCGCTGGCGGTGGACAACATCTTTGTCTTCCTGATGATCATGAGCTACTTCGCGGTGCCGGAGGAACAGCGCCAGAAGGTGCTGATCATCGGCATCCTGGGTGCGATCGTGCTGCGTACGATCATGATCTTCGCCGGTAGCGTGCTGATCACCCAGTTCCACTGGCTGCTCTATGTATTCGGCGCCTTCCTGCTCTTCACCGGCTGGAAGATGTGGTTCGCCGCGGGCCAGGAGCCTGACCTGGAAGCCAACCCGGCCCTGCGCTGGATGCGCAAGCACCTGCGCCTGCTGCCGGACTACGAAGGCAACGCGATGAGCGTCAAGCGCGACGGCGTGCGCTGGTTCACCCCGCTGTTCGCGGTGCTGATCCTGATCGCGGTGACCGACGTGATCTTCGCAGTGGACAGCATCCCGGCGATCTTCGCGATCACCACCGACCCGTTCATCGTGCTGACCTCCAACGTGTTCGCGGTGCTCGGCCTGCGTGCGATGTTCTTCCTGCTGGCCGGCATGGCCGACCGCTTCCACCTGCTGCCGTACGGCCTGGCCCTGGTGCTGGCCTTCATCGGCATCAAGATGATGATCATCGACCTGTTCAAGATCCCGACCCCGATCTCGCTGGGCGTGGTCGCGGTGATCATCGCCGCCACGGTGGTGCTGAGCCTGAAGAACCCGCCGAAGGAAGGCGGCGCCTGATCCTGGCCGATTGAACGCTGCGGCCGGTGGATTGTCCCGCCGGTCGCAGCCACTCTCCCGCAGCGGTGGCCTTGGTTTCGCGCCGGCCACCGCCATTGCTGAGGGTATGAACACGAACGCGCCCCTGCCCGCCGGCGACGCGCCGGCCGCCCGCAACGACCGCACGCGCATCCTGCGCGCCTTCAATGCCAGCCTGGCCGCCGTGCTGGTGCTGGTGGCCGTGTTCGCCCTGCAGGACCATTTCGACTGGCGGCCCTGGGCGGTCGCACCGTTGGAAGCCAAGGGCCTGCTCGGCCTGATCGGCGGACCGCTGCTGCACGGCTCGGTCGAACACATCGCCGCCAACAGCTTCGCCATCCTGATCCTCGGCACCCTGGCCGGCAGCGTCTATCCCAAAGCCACGCTGCGTGCCCTGCCCCTGCTGTGGCTGGGCTCGGGCATCGGTGCGTGGATGCTCGGCAACCCCGGCAGCTTCCATCTCGGCGCCAGTGGCGTCACCCACGGCCTGATGTTCCTGCTGGCCAGCCTTGGCCTGCTGCGCCGCGACCGCGCGGCGATCGCCACCGGGCTGATCGGCATGCTGTTCTACGGCGGCATGTTGATGACCGTGCTGCCGCATGCCGACGGTGTGTCCTGGCAGTCGCACATGGGCGGAGCCTTCGCCGGCATCATCGCCGCACTGCTGTTCCGCAACGCCGACCCGCTGCCGCCGCGCCCACGTTACAGCTGGGAGGACGAGGAAGACGAGGTCGAGCCGCTGGCCGATGACGAACTCGAGCCGCCGTCACCGCAGCGCGTGCCGGTGCTGTGGCAGCCGCGCGAAGGGCAGGACTATGTGGTGATCCCGTTCCGCCGGCCGGAAGACCCGCGCGGTTGATCGGGTGGATACGCCGGGCATGGCCCGGCGCTACCGCTTCTGGATGCCTCTGGTAGCGCCGGGCCATGCCCGGCGGCATTGACGCCGGTCAGTTCGCCGCGTTCGCCGCCGCGCCCGTTCCATCCACCGCCTGCCGGCCCAATGCCGGGTCATCGGTGAAGAAGGCATCGATGCCGGTCGCCAGGTAGGCACGCATCTCCGCGATCGACCCCTCCGCGTTGCGCGCATTGTCCGCGCCCTTGCGCAGGTTGCTGGCCTGGAAATGGTTCTCCGGGCGGAAGGTGTACGGAATCACCATCAGGCCCACCGCGTGCGCATCGCGCACCAGCGACGTCGGCGTGCCCAGCGCACCGTTGGCATCCAGCGGGATGATCGAGCGCAGCTCCGGGCCGATGCCGTCGGCATAGGCCGCGATGTCCTTCAGCCCCGCCGGGGTCATCATCTGCGCATAGGTCAGCGCGCCGCCGGCCTTGGCGATGTCGGCCGGCTGGGTATCGCCCTTCCACAGCAGCTGCAACAGGCGGATGTTGCTGCCACGCGGGATCTTGCCGCGCAGGTAGCGCAGGTTGGCCGTCTCGAACGACTGGATGGTGACCGGGCCGACGTTGGTATAGGCGTTGCCGCGCAGCGCGGCCAGCAGCGTGTCTTCCATCGGCAGGCCGATCGACTGGAAGTAGGTCGGGTGCTTGATCTCCGGCACCAGGCCGATGCCACGGTTGGCACGACCGGCCTGCTGGACCAGGAACGCCAGGATCTCGTCCAGACTGGCAATGCGGAACTGGCCGTCGTAGGCGGTGCTGCGGAACTCCGGCAGGCGCTCGCGGGCGTACAGCGTCTTCAGCTCGGCCAGGGTGAAGTCTTCGGTGAACCAGCCTTCGACCGTCTGCCCGTCGATGACCTTGCGGGTCTTCCGCTTGGCGAATTCCTCGTGCTCGGCCACATCGGTGGTGCCACCGATCTCGTTCTCATGGCGGGCCACCATCACCCCGTCCTTGGTCATCACCAGGTCCGGTTCGATGTAATCGGCACCGTCGGCGATGGCCTGCGCATAGGCCGCCAGCGTGTGCTCGGGCAGCAGCGCGCTTGCACCGCGGTGGCCGTAGACCGACGCCTTGGGCGCGGCCGGAGGGGAGGATTCAGCACTCATGGCCACCGATGGTGCCACGGCCAGCGACAACAGCAACGCACGACCCCACGACTTCACTGCGACTCCCCCAAGCGGTTTGTGATGGGCGTCAGTATGCGGCGGGAATGTGACAGGTTGGGGGAGCTGATTTCCCTGGATTGCCGGCCAGCGGCCGGCACTACCAAGGCCTACTTGCCGATGCAGAAGCTGGAGAAAATCCGACCCAGCAGGTCATCGGCACTCATCTGCCCGGTGATTTCGCCCAGCGCGTCGTGCGCCAGACGCAGCTCCTCGGCCGCCAGCTCCAGGTGCTCGTGCACCAGCTCGCCATCCGCCTGCTGCGCGTGTTCCTGTGCGCGTTCGATCGCATCGACGTGGCGGGTGCGTGCGGAGAATTCGCCCTCCACCTGCTCCCCTGCCCCGGCCGAAGCAATCGAACGCAGGCGCGCATGCAGCTCGTCCAGCCCCGCGCCGGTGGCAGCGGAGACGAACACGCGGTCCGGGTCGTCCCGCACCGGCATCGCATCCAGCAGATCCGACTTGTTGTGGATGTAGACCTTGTGCGGCACCGCCAGTACCGCTTCGCCGATCGCGGCTTCGCCGGCTGCCGGATCGCGTGCATCCAGCACGATCAACGCCAGGTCGGTGCGCTCGATCTCCGCGCGCGCGCGACGCATGCCTTCGCGTTCGATGGCATCGCCACCGTCGCGCAGGCCGGCGGTATCGACCAGGGTCAGTTCCAGCCCATCCAGGCGGATGGTCTCGCGCAGCGTGTCACGGGTCGTGCCGGCGATGTCGGTGACGATGGCACGCTCGCTACCGGCCAGCGCGTTCAACAGCGAACTCTTGCCGGCATTCGGTGGGCCGATCAGCACCGCATGCAGGCCGTCGCGCAGACGACGGCCACGCTCTGCGTCGCGACGCAGCAGGGCCAGATCGCTGCGCGCCTGTTCCAGGCCACGCCGCACCTGTGCACCGCCGAGTGTGTCCAGCGGTTCGTCGGCGAAATCGATGGCTGCTTCCACATGGATGCGCAGCAGCACCAGCTGTTCGACCACCGCCTCGATGCGGCGCGAGAACACGCCGTCCAGTGAACGTCGTGCCGCGCGCGCCGCGCGGTTGTCCCCGGCCGCGATCAGATCGGCGATGGCTTCGGCCTGTGCCAGGTCGAGCTTGCCGTTGAGAAACGCGCGCTCACTGAACTCGCCGGGCCGCGCCTGCCGCGCCCCCAATGCGATGCAGCGTGCGACCAGCTGCTGCAGCAGTACCGGGCTGCCATGACCCTGCAGTTCCACCACTTCTTCGCCGGTGAAGCTGTTCGGCGCCGGGAACCACAACACAATGCCATCGTCGATCACCTCACCGTCTGCATCGCGCAGGCGCGCGTAGTGCGCGTGGCGCGGGCGCAACGTCGGTGCGCCGAGTGCGTTGGCAATGGCTGCGGCACGCGGGCCTGACAGGCGCAGCAGGCCCACGCCGCCCGCGCCGGGCGCGCTGGCAATGGCCACGATGGTCTCGGTGCGCTTCATATCGTTCATCGCTCAGAGTTTCTCCAGCTGCGCGCGCGCCTGCGCCGCACCACTGCCCTGCGGCTGCAGTGCCAGGTAGGTGGTGTAGGCCTGCTTCGCCTTGGCCTTGTCGCCAACGTGGAAGTAGGCATCGCCCAGGTTGAGATGGGCCACCGCGCGCGACGGATCGATCTTCAGCGTGTTCTCCAGCCAACGCGCCGCTTCGGCGTAGCGTTGCTGGCGGTAGTAGACGAAGCCGAGATTGTTGGCCGCCTGGGCAAAATCCGGGCGCAGCTTCAGTGCCTCGGCGAACTGCACGGCGGCTTCGTCGTAGCGCTTCTCGCGGTACAGCTGCAGGCCACGGTCGTTGGCCTGCTGCGAGCGCTGGCGGTCCGAGGCCGGTCCGGCCGTCGGCACCACCAGCTTGGCCTTGCCGCCCTGCAGGTCGGCCACGGTCACTGGCGCTTCGCTGTTCTTGGCGTCCTGGGCAGCGTCGACCTTGTTGTTCAGGGCGATCGCATCGGCAGTCAGCTGGCGCGTATCGGCGTTGAGGTATTCCTGGCTGTCCGGCACCTGGAACACGAACTCGCCCCCCTGCGAGCCGGGCAGGCTGCCGAAGGCCGGCGTCTGCTGCGAGACCGCCGACACCGCCGGCGCCACATAGGCGGCCAGCTCGGTACCGGTAATCAGGCCATCGCCATTGAGATCGCCCTTGCCAGCCAATGCCTGCAGCAGCACCCAAGTGAACACCGAGTGGCCGTTCGGGCCGGCATCGGCCACCTGCTGGTCGGCACCGCCGGCGGTCAGCATCTGCCGCGCGCTGCGACGTGCGTTCTCGCGCAGGAACGACGACGACGACGGGCCGCCGCGGGTCAGGCCAAGGCCGCTGTAGCAGGCGTCCATCACGAACATCACATGCTTGGCCTGCATGCTCTCGGCGATGTTCTGGATGTCGGTCATCGCGATGGCATCGGTGGCGAATTCCTTCGGGTCCGAATCAACCGGAATGATGTAGCCGAGGTCGCGCCCGGATGCCAGCTGACGGGTAGCACCGTGGCCGGCGAAGAACACGAACACGCGATCATTCCTGCCGGTGCGGTCGTCGGACAGCCGGTCGTGGAAGGCGGCCAGGATGTTGTTGCGGGTGGCCTGCTCGTTCTTCAGCACGATCACCTGCGAGGAGGGGAAGCCGAACTGCCCGGTCAGCGTATCGGCCACGGCCTGGGCATCGTGGCTGGCGTATTCCAGCTTCGGCCACTTGGCGTAGTTGTCGATGCCGACCACGATCGCCCACGATTTTTCATAGCCGGTGGTGACGGTGGCATCGCGGTCGCTGCCCTTGCGCGGTCGGGCGACGCTGAAGTCGCGGCCATTCCAGCCGGCGAACTGGTAGCCGTCGGCGATCAGCCGGTCCAGGATCTGCGGCAGTGCCTTCACCGCGCGGTCGTGGATATCGTGGAACAGGATGATGCCGCGCTGCTCCTTGTTCACCTGGTCGAGCACGCGCTGCACGATCGATTCAGGCACCGGGTCGGCCCAGTCCATCGAATCGATGTTCCACATGATCGACTTCAGGCCCGCCTCGTTGAGCAGCTGCAGGCCTTCGGCGTTGCGTGCGCCATACGGGAAGCGGAACAGCGGCGCGCGCTTGCTGTCCACGTCCTTCAGCAGGGTGTCGGTGTCCAGCACCTGCTGGCGCAGCGCATCGCCGGTGGTGCGCGACAGCTGCGCATGGGTCAGGCTGTGGTTGCCGACGGCGTAGCCCTCTTCCATCAGGTTGCGGCTGATCTTCGCCATCGGCCCGAGACTGACCTTGCCGTCGGTGTCGACCTTGCCCAGGTTGCGACCGACCTCGAAGAACACGCCCGGTACGTCGTAGCGCTTGAGGATGGCCACCACTTCATCGGTATAGGCCTTGTGCGGGCCATCGTCGAAGGTCAGCACCACCGTCTTCGGCGGCAGGTCGCGGCCGAAGATCTCGCGGTCGCTGTCCTTCATCGACATCGGGTACGGCTCGATCACGCCGTAGTCGCGCAGGATCGCTTCGCGGCTGTAGTCCTTGTGCAGGTGCGCGATGTAGTCGTCCCACTTCTCGCGCTTCAGTTCGATGGCACGGGTGCGCTCGAAGCGGCTGAAGATGCGGGTCAGTTCCTGGTTGTAGTTGCGCTCGATCTCGTCCAGCGCCTCCAGGTCTTCACCGATGCGCTGGTGCAGCTTCACCGCCGGCAACGAGGAATCGGCGCCGATGCGTTCGTGCAGGTCACGCAGCACCTCGCGGAACGCCAGGCGATCGGCATCGAACAGTTCGGGCGCCGACTCGATGTAATCCAGCACCGTGCCCAGGGTAGCGAAGCGCTGCGGGCTGGTGCCGCGCAGCAGGGTGTCGAACTGCGTGGCAATGGCGCCGCGCTGTTCCAGGCCATCGTGGAACAGCTGCTGGCCGATGCGGGTGGAGGTGGTGCGATCGGCTGCGGACTGCTGTTCCTCATCGGCCAGCAGGACGATGATCCGTCGATAGCCGTCGAGCTGCTTCTGCAATGCGCCCAGCAACGGCGCGGCGGCCGGGTCGGCGGCAGCGGCAGCCTGTGCGCTCGGCTGGGTAACCGCCGCCGGTGCCTGCGCGTCGTTGTCGCCACAGCCAGCCACGAGCAGGGTCAACAGCAGGCTGGGCAGAAACAGGCGGAACGACGGCGCACGCGGCATGGCGGACTCGAACAAAGGGGAATGGTGTGCCGGCGATTCTAACGCCGCATGCGAAAAGCCCGCCTTGCGGCGGGCCTTTGCTGGGCCAGCCGGCCAGCGGCCGGCTCTACCCGTCGGCGCAGACGCGCCTTACTTTTTCTTGGCCGGAGCGGTGGCTGCCGTGGCCGGCACCGGATCGCTGCCGTGGCGCTTGGTCATCCACCACTGCTGCAGCAGGCCCAGGCCACCGTTGACCACCCAGTACAGCACCAGGCCGGACGGCATGAAGGCCATCATGACGCCGAACACCAGCGGCATGAACTGCATCATCTTCTGCTGCATCGGGTCCATGCCCGGTGCCGGCGTCAGCTTCTGGGTGAACCACATCACCGCTACGTTGATCACCGGCAGGATGAAGTACGGGTCACGGGCGGTCAGGTCCTGGATCCAGCCGAACCAGGGCGCCTGGCGCAGTTCGACCGATTCCACCAGCACCCAGTACAGGGCGAAGAAGATCGGCATCTGGATGAGGATCGGCAGACAGCCGCCCATCGGATTGATCTTTTCCTTCTTGTACAGCTCCATCATCGCGGTCTGGAACTTCTGGCGGTCATCGCCATAGCGTTCCTTCAGCTGTGCGATGCGCGGCTGGAAGCGACGCATCTTGGCGCCACTCTTGTACTGCGTCGCCGACAGCGGGTACAGCACGATCTTCAGCAGCACCACCAGGCCGACGATGGCCCAGCCCCAGTTGCCCACCAGCTTGTGCACCTGGTTGAGCACCCAGAACAGGCCCTGGCCGATCACCGCCATCATCGAGAAGCGGCTGTAGTCGACCACACGGTCCAGACCCGGCACGTCTTCCTTGGCGATCAGGTTGACCAGCTTCGGGCCGACCCACAGGCGGGCCTCGGTGCTGGTGGACTGGCCCGGGGCCACGGTGAAGGCCGGGCCACGCGCTTCGATCAGGTCACGACCGGCCACCTGCGACAGCACGTAGTGTGCGGTCTGGTCCTTCTGCGGGATCCAGGCGGTGAAGAAGTGGTGCTGCAGCATCGCCAGCCAGCCGCCGGTGATGTTCTGGTTCAGCGCGCCATCGTCCAGGTAATCCTTGAACGCACGACGCTGGTACTTCTTGTCGTTGTCGTACCAGGTGGCACCGTTGAAGCTGAACGAGTCCGGGTTGGTCATGCTCCGCGACAGGATCGTCGGGCTGCGGTCCAGGGTGCGGTAGACGTAGCCGTTCCACGGCGCGACGCCGGCATTGCTGACTTCATCCTTGAAGCGGATCGCATACTCGTTGCGGCCCACGATCAGGGTGCGCTTGATGGTCACGCCGTTGTCGGCGGTCCATACGAACGGAATCTGCAGTTCGTTCTGGCCCTTGGCCAGCACGAAGTCGCGGGTGTCACCGACCAGCTTGAAGCCGTCGGCACCCGGCACCGGGGTGTTCTTGTCTTCGCTGGCCCAGCCGCTGATCGCGCTGTAGGGATGCGCGGGATCTTCGGTCAGCAGGCGCACCGGCGGGCTGCCTTCGTCCTTGCTCTGCGGGAACTGCAGCAGTTCGGCGTCGAGTACGCGGCCGCCATCGAGCTTCAGGCGCAGCACGTCGGTGGTGATGGTCACGGTCTGTGCGGACGGGGTGGCGCTGGCCTGGGCCTGTGCAGCGGCCTGACCCGGGACACCGGGAACCTGCGCGCTGGGGATGCTGCCCGGGGACGCGCCGGGGACGCTCTGGGCGGCGGCCGGGGCCGAGCTGGTCGTCGGCGCCGGGGTCGGGGCGGACTTCTCACGGCTCCACTCCATCCACAGCAGCACGGCCACCATCAGCCAGGCAAAGATCAGGAAAACACGGGTCTGGTTCATCAGCAGGCAGGCTCAGCGGGGCCGGGACGCGGTGCCGGCTCGGTGACGGAGGAAATGGCAATGCCATCAGGCGGCGGCATTGTGCCGTCCACGCCCGGCGCGGGCAATGCGCGCAGGCGCCGCAGCAGGCGCAGGAAGGCCTGGCGGATATCTTCGTTGCTGGCATGACGCGCAGCAGTACGAGCCACGACGACGAAGTCGCCTGGCTGTATGTCGGTTCGTGTCTGACGCAAGGCGTCGCGCAGGACGCGCTTGATCCGGTTACGCCCAACGGCGTGAGGATCGACCTTGCGGGAAACCGCCAGACCCAGCCTGGCCGGCCGGTCAGCCGGTAGCCAGTGCAGGGTCATCAGCGGATCGGACACACGGCGGGCGCCGTTGAAGACCGTTGAATATTCGGCACGCGTGCGAACCCGCGCAGAGCGAGGGAATCGCTTGCGCGGGTCTGCAGTATTCACTGTCGAATGGATTGCGTCTGCCGCTGGATGCGGCATGGCAATCAGGCGCTCAGGACTTTGCGGCCCTTGGCGCGGCGACGCGACAGGATCTTGCGGCCGTCAGCGGTCTTCATACGGGCACGGAAGCCGTGGTCGCGCTTACGCTTGAGGTTGCTGGGCTGGAAGGTGCGCTTGGTGGCCATGTGGGCCTCTCGTATGAATGGGACGGAAAGAACCGGAAATTTTAGAGAGGTGTCCCCCCTCCCGTCAACCCCTGTCTGCTACGCCAATTCACCGGGCTGTGCAATAGCTGTGGATCTTTTTGTGAATAAGTAGGGGACAAGCATTCCGAAGGCGGGCGCTCGGTGGTAGGCTGAGCCATCCATTTCCCCCCTTTCAGGCCTGTGTTTGGGCGCCTTTTCGCGCCTATGCATCGGCCACCGGACAATTATTGCTGATGGATGCCTGGTCACGTAGTCTTGAGCGACTCGAGGCGGAGTTCCCGCCCGAGGATGTTCACACCTGGTTGAAGCCGCTGCAGGCAGATCTGCGCGCTGACAGCCTGGTGCTGTATGCACCGAATGCCTTCATTGTCGATCAGGTGCGCGAACTGTACCTGCCGCGGATCCGCGAGCTGGTCACCCACTTTGCCGGTTTCGGCGACGTATTTCTTGAAATCGGCTCGCGTCCGCGGCCCGTGGACGCGCAGATCGCGCCGGTTTCCAGCCATTCGGCGCAGGCGCCGGTGCAGCCGCAGGTTCCCTTTGCCGGCAACCTGGACAACCACTACACCTTCGCCAACTTCGTGGAAGGCCGCAGCAACCAGCTGGGCCTGGCCGCAGCATTCCAGGCGGCGCAGAAGCCGGGCGACCGCGCGCACAATCCGCTGCTGCTGTACGGGGGCACCGGCCTGGGCAAGACCCACCTGATGTTCGCCGCCGGCAACGCGATGCGTCAGGTCAATCCGGCCGCCAAGGTGCTGTACCTGCGTTCGGAACAGTTCTTCAGCGCGATGATCCGGGCCTTGCAGGAAAAGACCATGGATCAGTTCAAGCGCCAGTTCCAGCAGGTCGACGCGCTGCTGATCGATGACATCCAGTTCTTCGCCGGCAAGGATCGCACCCAGGAAGAGTTCTTCCACACCTTCAACGCGTTGTTCGATGGCAAGCAGCAGATCATCCTGACCTGCGACCGCTATCCGCGCGAAGTCGAAGGCCTGGAGGCGCGCCTGAAGTCGCGGCTTGCCTGGGGCCTGTCGGTCGCCATCGAGCCGCCGGACTTCGAGACCCGCGCTGCGATCGTGCTGGCCAAGGCCCGCGAGCGTGGTGCCGAGATTCCCGATGACGTTGCGTTCCTGATTGCCAAGAAGATGCGCTCCAATGTGCGCGACCTCGAGGGTGCGCTGAATACCCTGACCGCCCGCGCCAATTTCACCGGCCGTGCGATCACCACCGAATTCGCCCAGGAAACCCTGCGCGACCTGCTGCGCGCCCAGCAGCAGGCGATCAGCATTCCCAACATCCAGAAAACCGTTGCCGATTACTACGGGCTGCAGATCAAGGATCTGCTGTCCAAGCGTCGGACCCGGTCGCTGGCCCGTCCGCGCCAGGTTGCCATGGCGCTGACCAAGGAACTGACCGAACACAGCCTGCCCGAAATCGGCGACGCCTTTGCCGGTCGCGATCACACCACGGTGCTGCATGCCTGCCGGCAGATCCGCACCCTGATGGAAGCCGACGGCAAGCTCCGCGAGGACTGGGACAAGCTGATCCGGAAGCTGAGCGAATGATGCACGTACGCCGATGAGGCGTCACCGCATAAAACGGTGCAGAATCCGGTAGCAAGCGCGGGACAGGGTGTGGATAAAAATGCCGTTGGATTTCCCGGAAGATTTATCCACAGCTTTCCCCACCCCTTGGGGGCTGGTAATGCAGAGGGTTTCGAAGCCTGAAACCCTTTTGTTTACAAAGACTTAGCTGTGTTTTCCAGCGATTCTGGCTCTACCAGCACCACCAAGCTTTTGATTTATTCCACATTTTTTTAAAGCATAGGGGCACGGAACCACATGCGTTTCACACTGCAGCGCGAAGCCTTTCTCAAGCCGTTGGCACAGGTCGTCAACGTGGTCGAACGCCGCCAGACCCTTCCGGTTCTGGCCAATTTCCTGGTGCAGGTGCAGAACGGCCAGCTGTCGCTGACCGGTACCGACCTGGAAGTGGAGATGGTGTCGCGGATCGCGGTTGAAGATGCCCAGGACGGCGAAACCACCATTCCCGCCCGCAAGCTGTTCGAGATCATCCGCGCCCTGCCTGATGGCAGCCGGATCACCGTCTCGCAGACCGGTGACAAGATCACCGTGCAGGCAGGACGCAGCCGCTTCACCCTGGCCACCCTGCCCTCCAACGACTTCCCGTCGGTGGACGAAGTGGAAGCCACCGAGCGTGTCGCGATCGGCGAAGCAACCCTGAAGGAGCTGATCGAGCGCACTGCGTTCGCGATGGCCCAGCAGGACGTCCGCTATTACCTCAACGGCCTGCTGTTCGACCTGCGCGGTGATGCGCTGCGCACCGTCGCCACCGACGGCCATCGCCTGGCCCTGTGCGAAACCGATCTGGCCAAGCCCAGCGGTTCCAAGCGCCAGATCATCGTGCCGCGCAAGGGCGTGACCGAGTTGCAGCGCCTGCTGGAAAGCGGTGATCGCGAGATCGAACTGGAAGTCGGCCGTAGCCACGTTCGCGTGAAGCGCGACGATGTCACCTTCACTTCGAAGCTGATCGACGGTCGCTTCCCGGATTACGAGGCAGTGATTCCGATTGGTGCCGACCGCGAGGTGAAGGTTGATCGCGAAGCACTGCGTGCCTCGCTGCAGCGTGCTGCGATCCTGTCCAACGAGAAGTACCGCGGCATCCGCGTGGAAGTTTCGCCGGGCAACCTGAAGATCAGCGCGCACAACCCGGAGCAGGAAGAAGCCCAGGAAGAGATCGAGGCCGACACCACGGTCAGCGACCTGGCCATCGGCTTCAACGTGAACTATCTGCTGGATGCCCTCTCCGCCCTGCGCGACGAAGAAGTGATCATCCAGTTGCGCGACTCCAACTCCTCGGCGCTGGTGCGTGAATCGAGCAGCGAGAAGTCGCGTCATGTGGTGATGCCGTTGCGTCTCTGACAGCTGCGCCGTTCCACGTGGAACACATGGACGCCCGGGATCTCCGGGCGTCTTTTTTTTTGTTCCACGTGGAGCATCGCTGCCAATGCTTACCGCCGACCTTGGTGGCTCCTGCAGATGAGAGCATCCGCGTTGCCCTGATGGGTTGTCGGCGCATGGAACCCACGATCCCGGGAAGCCAGCTGTGGAATCCACATGCTGAGATGACGAGACACGTTGGATATGAGCACGCAGCGGGGTCGATCCAGCGGCTTCCGCTTGCGTGCTGACCTCTCTGTCCACAGGCCTCGTTCGTAGGAATTCGGCGCTTCCCTAGCTTCTAAATCTGGGTATAAATCAAAAGCTTGGTGGTGATGGTAGGGCCAGATTTCATGTAAAAGTAGGCTATGTGTCTGTTTTAAAAAGCTTTTATAGGGTTGAAACCCCCTGTATATAGGCCATCAAGCCTGGGGGGGAACCTGTGGATAGTTTTACAGCCGAGGAAAAGTGCCTTTTTTATCCACAGTTCGCCCACACCTTGTGTATAAGTCATACAGACCTGTTGTGGATGGCGTGGAACTGCCGCTTTGAATTTCTTGAAATCTGTGGAACCTCGCAGGGGCGTTGGTGGCAGATTTCAAGAAATCTGGGGAGCACTGACTGCAATCTCGGTGTGGAGTCAGGCCATGAGCCGGGAAAACCGTCTTCGGAATGGCGAAATCTGGACGCCTTGAGCCTTGGCTTCCTGCCGGATTTGAACGATTTCGGCCACTGTCTCCGGCCGCCTGCATGCCGGCAGGCCTCCGCCACGTGGAACCCGTGTTCTCCAAGGCTGCAACGCCCCGCTGATGTCGGTCCACATCCATCCACGATGGCTGGCTTGACCAATGCAGTAAGCTGGGTGATTCCCCGCCCCTCTACCGCCATGTGCGGATGGTCTGTCGCATCCCATGCAGATTCGTCGTCTTGCCCTCCACCACTTGCGTCGTTTCGATGCGGTGGAGCTGTCGCCCCAGCCAGGGGTGAATCTGCTGACCGGTGACAACGGCGCTGGCAAGACCAGCGTCCTGGAAGCGTTGCATCTGATGGCCTATGGGCGGAGTTTCCGCGGGCGGGTACGCGATGGCTTGGTGCGTCAGGGCCATGAAGCCCTGGAAGTCTTCGTGGAATGGGACGAGCAACGCGGTGATCTGCCCGTGCAGAGGCGAAAAGCCGGGTTGCGGCATAGCGGGCAGGAGTGGAAGGGGCGGCTGGATGGCGAAGACGTCGCCCAACTCGGAAACCTGTGTGCCGCCCTCGCTGTGGTGACCTTTGAACCGGGCAGTCACGCCTTGGTGAGTGGTGGTGGCGAGCCGCGACGGCGCTTTCTGGATTGGGGTCTGTTCCACGTGGAACCAGACTTCCTTTCCTTGTGGCGGCGCTATTCGCGCGCGTTGAAGCAGCGCAATGCCCTGCTCAAGCAGGGCGGGCCGTCGCGGATGCTCGATACCTGGGATCACGAGCTGGCCGAGGCGGGAGAACCGCTGACCAGTCGTCGGCAGCACTACCTGGAGCGGCTGCAGTCCCGAACCATCGCCCTGGCTGAGGCATTGGCTCCGCAACTCGGAATCGTCGGCCTGAATCTGAGTCCCGGCTGGCGCCGGCACGAGGTTCCGCTGGCAGATGCCCTTCTGTTGGCGCGCGATCGCGACCGTCAGGCGGGTTACACCTCGCTGGGCCCACACCGGGCGGACTGGAGCGTGGCGTTCCAGAGCATCCCGGGGCGCGATGCGCTGTCACGCGGCCAGGCCAAGCTCACCGCCCTCACCTGTCTACTGGCCCAGGCGGAGGATTACGCCGAGCAGCGTGGCGAGTGGCCCGTCATCGCGCTCGACGATCTGGCCTCGGAGCTGGATCGCACACACCAGGCCCGGGTACTGCACCGCCTGTTGGCGGCACCGGCGCAGATATTCATCACTGCAACAGAAACGCCTGCAGCACTGGAGACTCTGAGCAACATCACCCGGTTCCACGTGGAACATGCACAGATCGTGGCTGTGCCATAGTGGGCACGGCAAGGCCGCTCAGCCCCGGCTGGTATAATTCAGGCTGCTATCCCTTCATTCTCGACACATCGCTCAAAGCGGTGTCCGACCTGCGGAGCCTACGGCAAGCGCAATGACCGACGAACAGAACACCCCGGCAAACAACGGCAACTACGACGCCAACAGCATTACGGCCCTGGAAGGCCTGGAGGCTGTCCGCAAGCGCCCAGGTATGTACATCGGCGACGTCCATGACGGCACCGGCCTGCATCACATGGTGTTCGAGGTCGTCGACAACTCGATCGACGAAGCCCTCGCCGGCCATGCCGACCACGTGTCGGTGACGATCCATGCCGACGGCTCGGTCGGAGTGTCCGACAACGGTCGCGGCATTCCGACGGGCAAGCACGAGCAGATGAGCAAGAAGCTCGATCGCGACGTGTCTGCAGCCGAAGTCGTGATGACGGTCCTGCACGCAGGCGGCAAGTTCGACGACAACAGCTACAAGGTTTCCGGCGGCCTGCATGGCGTGGGCGTCAGCGTGGTCAACGCGCTGTCGCAGAAGCTGGTCCTGGATATCTACCAGGGCGGTTTCCACTACCAGCAGGAATACGCCGACGGCGCAGCACTGCATCCGCTCAGGCAGGTCGGCCCCAGCAGCAAGCGCGGTACCACCCTGCGCTTCTGGCCGTCGGTAAAGGCTTTCCACGACAACGTGGAATTCCACTACGACATCCTGGCCCGTCGCCTGCGCGAACTGTCCTTCCTCAATTCCGGCGTCAAGATCGTGCTGGTGGACGAGCGTGGTGATGGCCGCCGCGACGACTTCCATTACGAGGGCGGCATCCGCAGCTTCGTGGAGCATCTGGCGCAGTTGAAGACGCCGTTGCACCCGAACGTGATCTCGGTAACCGGCGAATCCAACGGCATCACCGTGGAAGTGGCGCTGCAGTGGACCGACTCCTACCAGGAGACGATGTACTGCTTCACCAACAACATTCCGCAGAAAGACGGCGGTACCCACCTGGCCGGCTTCCGTGGCGCGTTGACCCGTGTGCTCAACAACTACATCGAGCAGAACGGCATCGCCAAGCAGGCCAAGATCAACCTGACCGGCGATGACATGCGCGAAGGCATGATCGCGGTGCTGTCGGTGAAGGTGCCGGACCCGAGCTTCTCCAGCCAGACCAAGGAAAAGCTGGTCAGCTCGGATGTGCGTCCGGCCGTGGAAAGTGCGTTCGGCCAGCGCCTGGAAGAGTTCCTGCAGGAAAACCCGAACGAAGCCAAGGCCATCGCCGGCAAGATCGTCGACGCTGCCCGTGCCCGCGAAGCCGCGCGCAAGGCCCGCGACCTGACCCGCCGCAAGGGTGCGCTGGATATCGCCGGCCTGCCGGGCAAGCTGGCCGACTGCCAGGAAAAGGATCCGGCGCTGTCCGAACTGTTCATCGTCGAGGGTGACTCGGCAGGTGGTTCGGCCAAGCAGGGCCGCAACCGCAAGAACCAGGCGGTGCTGCCGCTGCGCGGCAAGATCCTCAACGTGGAACGTGCACGCTTCGACCGCATGCTGGCGTCCGACCAGGTGGGTACGCTGATCACCGCGCTGGGCACCGGCATCGGTCGCGACGAGTACAACCCGGACAAGCTGCGTTACCACAAGATCATCATCATGACCGACGCCGACGTCGACGGCGCGCACATCCGCACCCTGCTGCTGACGTTCTTCTATCGTCAGATGCCGGAGCTGATCGAGCGTGGTTATGTCTATATCGGCCTGCCGCCGTTGTACAAGATCAAGCAGGGCAAGCAGGAGCTGTACCTGAAGGACGATCCGGCGCTGGACAGCTATCTGGCCAGCAGCGCAGTGGAGAACGCGGGACTGGTGCCGGCCAGCGGCGAGCCGCCGATCGATGGCGTGGCGCTGGAAAAGCTGCTGCTTGCCTACGCTGCCGCGCAGGACACGATCAACCGCAATACCCATCGTTACGACCGCAACCTGCTCGAAGCGCTGGTCGACTTCATGCCGTTGGAGCTGGAAAACCTGCGCAACGCAGGTCCCGGCGAAGGCCTGGACGCGCTGGCCAAGCACCTCAACCAAGGCAACCTCGGCAGCGCCCGTTTCACCCTGGAACTGCAGGAACCCAACGAGCAGCGTCCGGCTGCGGTGCTGGTCACGCGCAGCCACATGGGCGAACAGCACATCCAGGTGCTGCCGCTGTCCGCGCTTGAAAGCGGCGAGCTGCGTGGCATCCACCAGGCAGCGCAGCTGCTGCACGGTCTGGTCCGCGAAGGCGCGGTCATCACCCGTGGCGCCAAGTCGATCGAGATCGAATCGTTCGCGCAGGCCCGCAACTGGCTGCTGGACGAAGCCAAGCGCGGCCGTCAGATCCAGCGATTCAAGGGTCTGGGCGAAATGAATCCGGAACAGCTGTGGGACACCACCGTCAATCCCGATACCCGTCGCCTGCTGCAGGTCCGTATCGAAGATGCGGTGGCCGCTGACCAGATCTTCAGCACCCTGATGGGTGATGTGGTCGAACCGCGCCGCGACTTCATCGAAGACAACGCGCTGAAGGTCGCCAACCTGGATATCTGACACAATCGGATGGTGGCCGGCGCGCGGGGAGGCGCGCCGGCTTTTGTCCCTTGATCGCAGGTAATCGATGTCCGCTTCCGCCCCGGTTTCCGCTCCGCCGCCGGTTCCACCGGCTACTGTCACGCCCCGCGCCTCCTCGCCGCTGGCGGGCTTCTTCATCGATCTGGGAATCGCGACAGTCGCCTTGTTCGGTCTGAGTGTCGTCTGCGGGGCGATATGGGGGCTCTACCGCAGCCTGCAGATCAGCGCGGCCAATGCGCAAGGCGCTGCCGCCGGTACTATCGCCTCTGTTGGCCAACCCGGTGCGCTGGGGCAGATCCTGATGGCATTGATCGCCACCGGTGGTGCGGCCCTGCTGGTCTACTTCTGGCGTCGCCCTGCCAATGCCGCTGAGCGCCAGCATTCGCGCCAGGCTCTGCAGCGACCTTCCACTTGGGGTTGGACTCTGCTGGTCGCCTTGCTGATCGTGCTGGGAAGCAACGGCATTGCCTTCCTTGCAAAGCAGATGGGCATCGAGCCGGTTCCCACCAATCTCGAACTGATGCAGAACGCGATTGCGCGTTTCCCTGTATTCCTGGCGCTGTTTGCAATCGTGCTGGCACCCGCCTACGAGGAACTGCTGTTCCGTCGCGTCCTGTTCGGGCGCCTCTGGCAGGCCGGGCGTCCATGGCTTGGCATTGTCCTCAGCAGCCTGGCCTTTGCCCTGGTCCATGAAGTGCCCGGGGTCAGCAAGAACTCCCTGCTCGGTACTGCCCAGCTATGGCTGGTCTATGGCGGCATGGGCGCCGCGTTCTGCTGGCTGTACCGCCGCACCGGCACCTTGTGGGCGGCGATCGCCGCACATGCACTGAACAATGCCGTGGCGCTTGCGGCCCTGGTGTTTTTCGGGGCAACGTAAGGCTCTGTCCGCTTGACGAAAGATTAAGCAGACCCGTTACACACTGGGCTTCTGAACACGGGGGTGGGTCCATGAAACAACTGCTGCTGGCCATCGTCATCACCACTCTGGTCAGCGCCTGCGCGACCACCACTTCACCCACCGGCCGTCGGCAGATGGTGGGCGGTGTGTCGCAGGCGCAGCTGGACCAGCTGGGTGCGCAGGCGTTCGCCGAAACGAAGCAGAAAGAGAAGATCAGCAGCGATGGCCGCCAGAACGGCTACGTGCAATGCGTGGTCAACGCGCTCGTCGCACAACTGCCGCCTCAGTACCGTGGCGTACGGTGGGAAACGGCGGTGTTCGTCGACAAGGAACCAAACGCCTTCGCCCTGCCCGGCGGCAAGGTCGGGGTCAACACCGGCATCTTCAGCGTTGCCAAGAACCAGGATCAGCTGGCAGCGGTGATCGGCCATGAAATCGGCCACGTGATCGCCCGCCACCACGAAGAACGCATCACCCGGCAGATGGGCGCGCAGACCGGATTGGCGGTGCTGGGGGCGCTGGCCGGCGCCTATGGCGGCGAAGGCGCAGCCAGTACGGTCAACCAGCTGGGCGGGATGGGGGCGCAGACCGCGTTCCTGTTGCCCGGCTCACGCACCCAGGAGAGCGAGGCTGACGTGATCGGTCAGCGGTTGATGGCCGAGGCCGGATTCAACCCCGCCCAGGCCGTCGATCTGTGGCAGAACATGATGGCCGCCAGTGGCGGTCGCAGCCCGCAATGGTTGTCGACCCATCCCGATCCAGCCAATCGGATCAGGGAGTTGCAGCGTGATGTGCCGGCGCTCGGCCCCGTCTACCAGCAGGCGCAGGCGGCCGGACGCCGGCCAAAGTGTGGCTGAGTGCGCAGATTCATGCTGTATTGCAGCACATAAAACGATTTCTCACGCCATCTGTTTCTGATACGTTTGGCGGCTCAGATTTTTCTGACAGTCCGACTTTGCCGCTACCGGCGGTTCGATCGAGGTGAACGATGATTTTCCGTAACCACAAAGCTGTGCTTTCCGTCCTCATCGCCACTGCCCTGACCGGCGCCGTGGTCACCGACGCGTTCGCGCAGTCCTCGCGTTCGTCCGAGCGTGGCAACCGTGGCGGCAAGCAGGCCAAGGCCGAAGTGCTGTTCCCGAACGCGACCCGCCAGGAACCGGCAGCGAAGTCGTCGGCCAAGCTGGGCAGCAAGCTGCAGAAGATGATTGACAGCTACAACAAGGAAAAGTTCCCGGAGACCCGCACGCTGGCCGACGAGATCCTGGCCACCGACGGCGCCAACGAGTACGACAAGTCGCTGGCCGCGCAGCTGGCATCGCAGGCCGCCTACCAGACCGACGACACCGCAGCCGCCATCGCCTACCTCAAGCAGGTGCTGCAGTTCAACGGCCTCGACAACAACGGCCACTTCCAGTCGATGCTGATGCTGGGCCAGCTGCAGATCCAGGAAGACCAGACCGCTGAAGGCCTGGCGACCCTGGACAAGTACTTCGCCGAGAGCAAGTCGACCAAGCCGGAAGAGCTGATCATCAAGGGCCAGGCGCTGTACCAGCTGGAGCGCTACCAGGAAGCGATCCCGGTGCTGAAGCAGGCCATTGCCGGCGCGGCCGAGCCGAAGGACAACTGGAACCAGCTGCTGATGGCCGCACTGTCCGAAGCCGGCCAGACCGGTGAGGCCGTGCAGGCCGCCGAGGCACTGGCGGCCAAGAACCCGAACGACAAGAAAGCGCAGCTGAACCTGGCCAACATGTACATGCAGGCCGATCAGATGCCGAAGGCCGCCGCGGTGATGGACAAGCTGCGCAGCAGCGGCCAGCTCACCGAAGAGCGCGAGTACAAGCAGCTGTACTCGATCTATGCCAACACCGAGAACAAGGAAAAGGACGTCATCGCGGTCATCAATGAGGGGTTGCAGAAGGGCATCCTGAAGCCGGATTACCAGGTCTACCTGGCACTGGCCCAGTCCTACTACTACTCCGACCAGGTGCCGCAGGCGATCGACGCGTGGCAGAAGGCCGCCCCGCTCTCCAAGGACGGTGAGACCTACCTGAATCTGGCACGTGTTTTGCACAGTGAAGGTCGTGTCCCGGAGGCCAAGCAGGCCGCCCAGCAGGCGCTGGCGAAGGGCGTGAAGAACCAGGCGGATGCCAAGAAAATCATCAACCTGAAGTAAGTAGGAATAACGCCTGAACGCCTGCCCAGTTGATGCGCAAGCGCTCAGGATTGGTATAAGCTTGGAGGTTCCTGCGGTGTCATGCACCGCTGATCAGGGATCCCGCCCCCGGGATTCCGGCCCCACTATTGAGCTCTTGGCGCATGACGGAACAACTAGTCGTTCACCGGTACGAACAACCCGATGACAAGGGGCTGAGCTGGCCTCGCATCGTCGGTATCGCGTTTGTAATCGCCCTGCATCTGGCCGCCTTCATGATGCTCCTGATTCCTGCCGTGGCTCCCAAGGCCGTGGCGGAGAAGGAGCGCAACGTCATGGTGACCATCGTCGACGCACCGCCGCCGCCGCCACCGCCGCCGCCGCCGCCGCCGCCGCAGGACACCCCGCCGCCGCCGGTGAAGAATCTGTCGCCGCCGAAGCCGTCGCCCGTCCCGCCGCCGCCGCAGGCGCCGGTCGTCGACGTGCCGGAACCGCGCCCGAACGATATCGTCACCCCGCCGTCGCCGCCGTCGCCGCCGGCACCGCCGACCTCGATCGAGGCCAGCGTGGACATCTCGTCGAAGGCCATGAATCCGCCGCGCTATCCGCCGGCCGCCTTCCGCGCTGGTATCCAGGGCGAAGTGATCCTGATCATTGATGTCGATGCCAGCGGCAACGTCACCAATGTCACGGTGGAAAAGTCCAGCCGTAACCGCGATCTGGACCGTGCTGCGATGGAAGCTGCCCGCAAGTGGCGTTTCAACGCCGCCGAAGCTGGCGGTAAGAAGGCTGCTGGCCGCGTCCGCGTCCCGGTCAACTTTGCGCTGAACTGATGCGCCCGGGTGGCCGCCTGGCCACCCTCGCCTCCAGTTCGATTGTTTAGCTTAGCTACACCCTTTATCACCACACACAACAAAGGTAAGCGTCATGCTGCAGGAAATTTTCATCGCCGCTGCTGCCGGGGGCAATCCGTCCAACGCCCTGTCGCAGATGGGCTTCGAGCATCTGATCCACGAAATGACCACCAAGCCGGGTGATTTCGCGGTTTCCTGGGTCGTGCTGCTGACCCTGGTCGTCATGTCCGCCATGTCCTGGTACTGGACCGTCATCAACATCTTCCGTGCTACCCGCCTGAAGAGCGCCGCTGATCGCGTCGTCAGCCTGTTCTGGGATACCCCGAACGCGCAGGACGCCATCCGTGCAATGGAAGAGCAGCCGGCTTCGGAGCCGTTCTCGAAGATCGCACTGGACGCTGCACAGGCTGCTGCGCACCACCAGCGTGCTGAAGGCGGCGCTGTCGGCGGCGTGGGTGAGAACCTGAGCCGTTCGGAGTTCGTCGACCGCGCTCTGCGCCAGGCCGTGACCCGCGAAAGCAACAAGCTGCAGTCGGGCATGACCCTGCTGGCCACCGTCGGTGCAACCGCTCCGTTCGTCGGTCTGCTGGGTACCGTGTGGGGCATCTACGGCGCGCTGATCAAGATCGGTGCCACCGGCTCCGCTTCGATCGACGCCGTTGCCGGCCCGGTGGGTGAAGCACTGATCATGACCGCCATCGGTCTGTTCGTCGCGATCCCGGCCGTGTTCGCCTTCAACTTCTTCAGCAAGATCAACAGCGCGACCATCAGCAAGTTCGATACCTTCGCGCACGACCTGCACGACTTCTTCGCCACCGGTTCGCGCGTCCGCTAATTGCGACGCGCTGTACCCGCGAGAACGTAGTCACCAAGATCTAGACGGAGCCCGTTATGGCTTTCAGTAGTGGTAACAGCGGCGGCCCCATGGCCGACATCAACGTTACGCCCCTCGTGGACGTGATGCTGGTGCTGCTGATCATCTTCATCATCACGGCGCCGCTGATGTCCCACAAGGTCAAGGTGGATCTGCCGGAGGCCAATCTGGTCCAGAAGCCGGACGACACCAACGACCGCAAGGGTCCCATCACCCTGGCAGTCAAGGAAGACGGTTCGATCTACTGGAACGACGAAGAGATCGACAAGCAGACCCTCGAGTCGCGCTTGGCGACCGCCGCCCAGCAGACCCCGCAGCCGCCGTTGAACCTGCGTGGTGACCGCACCACCAAGATGCGTGTCATCAACGAGATGACCAAGGTCGCGCAGGAACAGGGCATGCTGGACGTCGGCTTCGTGGCGACCAAAGAGAAGGGGCAATAAGCCATGGCATTCAGTAGTGGTGGTGGCAAAGGCCCCATGGCAGACATCAACGTCACGCCCCTCGTGGACGTGATGCTGGTGCTGCTGATCATCTTCATCGTGACCGCGCCGATCATGACGTACCCGATCGCCGTGGACCTGCCGCAGCGCGTGCTCAACCCACCGCCGCAGCTGGTCGAACCGCCGCCGCCGATCGAGCTGAAGATCGACGCCAGCAACCAGGTCTCGTGGAACAACAGCCCGATCGGTACGCATGAACTGCAGCAGCGGATGGAGCAGGAGGTCCAGCGTGACCCGACCAACCAGCCGGAACTGCGGATCGATGCCAGCCCGGATTCGGAGTACGACGTGATGGCCAAGGTTCTGGCCGCCGCGAAGAATGCTCAGATGAAGAAGATCGGCTTCGTGCAGCAGTAAATCGCTACACCGCAATACATCAGTCATGACGCGACTGCAGACGCCCCTGGAAACAGGGGCGTCTTTTTTTGTGCGTGCAGGCGTCTTCCCGGCAACGCCGTTGGCAATGAATGCCTCTGGCCGGTGCCTGTCCCCGCTATGATCGGCGGATGCTCGCCCTCTTCGATTCCGTGCGCCATTGGCTTGATGGCATCGCCCACCTGGGAACGATCCTGGCGGTGGCCTATCTGCTGTATCTGCTGGCGTTGACGGGCTGGATCATGCTGCAGAAGCGCGAGCCGGTGGCCACGCTGAGCTGGATCCTGTCGCTGGCGCTGCTGCCCTACCTCGGCCTCTTCATCTATTACCTGCTGGGCCCACAGAAGGTGAAGCGGCAACGGCTGCGGCGCGGTCGCGCGCGCTCGGGCATGGAGCACTACAGCGATGTCTGCCCGCCCGATGCCGACTGCACCGAACTGGCCAAGATCGCGCAGGCGACCACCGGGCTGGCGCCAAGCACAGCCACCGAAGTGACCTGGCTGGTCGACGGCGCGGCCACCTACACCGCGCTGCTGGAAGCGGTGGCACAGGCGCAGGACCATGTGCACCTGGAGTACTACATCTTCAATCCCGACCACGCCGGCACCGCGTTGCGGGATGCGTTGGTGGAACGGGCCAGCGCCGGCGTACAGGTGCGGCTGCTGCTGGATGCGGTAGGTTCTTCGGCCGTGCGCCAGCGCTTCCTGCAGCCGCTGTTGAACGCCGGCGCTGAGGTGATCTGGTTCCATCCTCGGCAACTGTTGAAACCATTCAAGCGACCCTGGTTGAACCTGCGTACGCACCGCAAGCTGGTGATCGTAGATGGCCGGCTGGCATTCACCGGCGGCATCAACATCACCGACGACGAAGACGAAAGCCGCAACCCGGATGCTTACCGCGATCTGCACATGCGCCTGCGCGGGCACGTGGTGCGCAGCCTGCAGCTGGTGTTCGCCGAGGACTGGCTGTACGCCAGCGGCCAGGACCACTCGCGGTTCGATATCGCCCGGCTGTGGCCCAGCGACATGCCCCTGCGCGGCGACGGCGCGATCAACGCGCAGGTGCTGGTGTCCGGCCCGGATTCGGGATGGGAGACCATCCATCGCCTGCACGTGGCCGCCATCCAGGAAGCACGTGAGCGGGTCTGGCTGGTCACCCCCTACTTCGTACCCGGCGAAGCGGCGCGGATGGCGCTGACCTCGGCCGCACTCGGTGGCCTGGACGTGCGCCTGCTGGTGCCGAAGATGAGCGACTCCTGGTTCGTGACCCAGGCCGCGCGCTCCTATTTCGACGAGCTGCTGCATGCGGGAGTGAAGATCTACGAGTACGGTCCACGCATGCTGCATACCAAGGCGTTCATCGCCGACGACGATGTCTGCATCGTCGGCAGCGCCAACTTTGATCACCGCAGCTTCCGCCTGAATTTCGAGCTGTCGATGATGATCAGCGACCGTGGCCGGGTGGCGGAACTGTCTACGTTGCTGCAGTCCGAATTCGAGCGTGCCACCCGCGTGCACGACCAGGCAGGACGCTCGCTGTGGCTGCACCGGTTGCCCGAAGCCTTCGCGCGATTGGCCTCGCCGCTGCTGTGAGGCAGCGCTACACTGCGGCGGTGGCCCGGGGAGACTGACAATGTACTGGCTGTACCTGCTGCTGGCGCTGGGCTGCTTCGCCTTTGCGCTGAAAACACCGAACATGGGCCTGATGTCGCTGGCCCTGCTGGGTACCCTCGCCTTCCTGCTGGCATGGGTGCGCGGGAGATACGCCGCACGCTTCGGCGACCTTCAGCGTGATCCGGCGACACTGGTGGACAGCGATGAACTCAGGCGTCTGCGCGAGCAGGCCAAGGTTGCTGCGGCCGACGGCAGCGACCCTCCCTCTTACTCCCCGTAGTCCCGTTCCATGACCCAGCTCAGCGTCAACGTCAACAAGATCGCCGTCCTGCGCAATTCGCGTGGCGGTACCGAACCGGACGTGGTGCGTGCCGCCCAGGCCTGCCTGGATGCCGGCGCGCATGGCATTACCGTGCACCCGCGGCCCGACCGCCGGCACATCACCGCCGAGGACGTGCTGGCGCTGTCGGCGCTGACCCGTGCCCGTGGTGTGGAGTTCAACATCGAAGGCAACCCGTTCGCGCCGCCGCGTGAGGGCTACCCCGGGTTGCTGCCGCTGTGCGCGCAGACGCGCCCGGCGCAGGCCACGCTGGTTCCCGATGGCGATGGCCAGATCACCTCCGACCATGGCTTCGACTTCGAACGCGACGCGCAGCGGTTGCGCCCGCTGGTGGCCGAGCTGAAAGCGATGGGATGCCGGGTGAGCCTGTTCGTGGATGCCGGCAACCCGCTGCTGGAGCAGGCGGCCGATGTCGGCGCCGACCGCGTCGAGCTGTACACCGGCCCGTATGCCGAGGCCCATGCCGCCGGCGACGCCCGCGCCATGCTGGAACTGTTCGCCACGGCCGCGCGCCGTGCACAGGCCGTCGGCCTCGGTGTGAATGCCGGGCACGATCTGTCGCAGGACAACCTGCGTGACTTCCTGGCCGCCGTGCCGGAGGTGCTGGAGGTGTCGATCGGCCACGCGCTGATCGGCGAGGCGCTGTACGACGGCCTGGATGCCACGGTGAAGGGCTACCTGGCACTGCTGTAGCAGTGCATGGGACTTCCCCGCCAGGTTGAAGCCCGAAGACGTGCGGCAGGTCCCCGTGTTCCGGCCTGGCAAGCGCCCCTGTAGCCGATCTTCCCATCGCAGCTGCTGAGACACCCGTGGCCCATGCTGGCCTGCCGCGGCGATGGTGCGTGCCCGGTCCCAAGCCATGCAACCCTGTGGACAAGTCTGGGGTCAAGGTGCGCTCCCAAGTGCCTGCGCGCCTACAGCTACGTGAATCCTGGCCGCTTGCGCTGCCTGTGGTTAGCAATAATACTAATAGCCCGTAACGGCCGGAGGGCAACATGCAGCACCCCCCTCGCAACGCCCAGGCCGCCATCAAGGGCCGGGGTTCCACGTCCCATCTTGCGGGGCGTTTTGAAAGCACCGTCAGCGAAGCGGTGGACGACGGCTGGGCAGTGGACGACAGCGAGGAGTTCCTCGCCCCGCGCCTGCGCACCGAAGTACGCGCGGAGACCGCTCGCAGCATCATCAGCCGCAACACCTCCCCGGACGTCGGCTTCAGCCAATCGGTGAATCCGTATCGCGGCTGCGAGCATGGTGCGAACGTGCCGTAAGTGCTCACGGAAATTATTTATATAAAGCAATCACATACGCGAGTTCTGATGAGCACTTTGCACGCGGAATGCAGCCCGCGCCTCTCTGCCAAGGCCAATGGAACGACTCCTAGTTCGTGCCCGTACTTCGAAGAAGCCAACCGAGCCGCTTGGCTCAACGGCGCCTGACATTGAGATGTGGATAACTCTGGGGGCAATGGGGCGTCGAATTCAGCTCAGTCCCTACGGCTACATGAATCCCCGTCAGTTGCACTGCCTGTGGTTAGCAATAATACTAATTGCTCGCTGAAGGGCTTGGGGGAGATATGGAACAAGACGCTCGCAAGGTCCAGGCTCCAATCAAAGGCCGAGGCTCCGCCTCACGCGTACCGAGCAGATTCGACACAACAGCGACAGTCGGAATCGATGATGGTTGGGAATCAGTCTATGAAGATCTTCGCGAGATGCCCTCGCTGAGGACTGAGGTAACTGAAGAGCGGGCGCGGAGTGTGATCAGCCGGAACACTTCACCTGATGTTGGCTTCAGCGCATCGGTCAATCCCTACAGGGGATGTGAACATGGATGTGTCTACTGCTTCGCCAGACCCTCGTACGCCTACCTGAGCCTATCGCCGGGTTTGGACTTTGAGACGAAGCTCTTTGCCAAGACGAATGCCGCAGAGCGATTGCGTAGTGAGCTGAGCCGCCCGAGCTACAAATGTGCAGCAATCGCTCTAGGCATCAACACAGATGGCTACCAGCCTATCGAAAGGAGTTATCAGATTACCCGCCAATGCCTTGAGCTCCTGGCCGAGACGCGCCACCCTGTGAGCTTCGTCACCAAGAGTGCGCTGATCACCCGCGACATCAACCTGCTCGCAGCGATGGCGAAGGATCGTCTGGTCACGGTCTACTTCTCCGTGACCACACTTGATCGAAAGCTGTCAGCCAAGCTCGAGCCCAGGGCAGCGGCACCGCATGCGAGATTGAGGGCAATGGATGCACTGCATAGAGCCGGCGTTCCGGTAGGAGTACTGGTTGCCCCAGTAATTCCCCGCATCACTGACAACGAGCTCGAGGCGATCCTCGAAGCAGCTCATGCCCATGGAGCGCGGGCTGCAGGGTATGTGTTGCTGCGCCTACCCAACGAGATCAAGGAAATCTGGAAAGAATGGCTGGAGCTGCACTATCCGGATCGGGCGGAACATGTGCTGAGCCTGATGCGCCAACTGCATGGTGGGAAGGAATACGACTCTACCTTCGGAACGCGCATGCGTGGTACCGGGCCCTTCGCAGATCTCCTGGCGCAGCGTTTCAAGAAGGCACACCGGCAGCTTGGCTTCACAAAGCTCCCGCCTCTGAACACAGAACTGTTCCAACCTCCTAGGGAGTACTCCCCACAAGGCCAACTCTTCTAACGCCGAAAAGAGCGATCGCTGCAGGCAACTAGGGACGAAACGGTCTCACGCCGTGAGACAGGCTGAGCCTAGCCTTCCAACGACGACGGAGAGCAAACCTATGAACTGGCTGAAGCTACTGCGCTTGTACTTCCCCGCCCTGCTGGCCGCTTTCCTGTCCTTGATCTGCGCGCTCATAGTGTCCTCGCTAAGCGGCAACAGCATGACCAGAGGGTTCTATCAGGCGATGATCTGGCTCCCAGTGGCCGGAATGGTTTACGCCTTCATTCTCGGGGCTTGGACAACCTATCGCTGCAGGCAAGCTGAACTCGGACATGGTCCTATCTGCCCCTACTGTGGCGGCCCCCTTGGTCCCGAGAAACAAGGCCGATACAGCTTGCATCGGACATGTATGGCTTGCGGCAAGCATGCAAATGAGCGCCACTACCACTAACGGTAGGTAGAGGTCAAAGGATCTCGGACATGGTTGCCTACAGGCAAAAAAGTTGAAGCGTTGCATGCTGCAGCACCGAGTCAGCTCCGCAGCGAGCGCACAAGCTGCGCACTGGCCTTGGAGAAAATGCGACGCGAGTCGCACAAATTTCGTTCTGTGAAATCGGTCTAAGAACTGCAGCGCATCCTTCCCTCTGAGCGTAACGCATTGAGTTCCCACAACTAACTGTTCGAAGATTGAGGCTGTCTAAGCGATTTCCGACAAGAATTTTTCCAGCCTTGAACTGGGAACAAGGGTGCGACTATGTTCTCGCGCCATGACGATCTATGACGCTGAAATCCGGCGCGTAAAAGCACCCAAAGCAAACGATCAAAGCGCTGGGAAGCGCACACATTCAAAACGATCCGGAGATGCCGGCATACCGCTACCAGCAGGTTTCAGCTTCCTGGTCAGCCGAAACACGGCAATGGCCATCGAGCCAGCGTTTGAGTTTCTTTGCTATGAAACCCTGACCAGGGAAAAGCGACCGTCTCTTGTCTGTTCCCCTGCATCAGCAAAGGCCTGGGCTGAGGACCTCATAGACTTCCATCACTACCTCGATGCGAGAGGCAGAACGTTCGAGCTGATCGATGAAGAGCTTCTTCAAGGCTATTGGGCTTAATGATGATAAGTAGCGACAAGAAACCCCCAGTCTCCTCCTTCTCATAGATGATGACTGATGCTGGTCCTGCGCTAGCTACCGTTACGTTCTTCTGACCATCCCATAGCTTAAGCACTGGGGCGCTTGTCGGATATTTCCTACAGCACGATGCGGGAAATTCTTATAGCCACGGGGATCGCGATCCGGTGCAAACTCTCAACGGTTCATGAACGAGTCGTTCATCTACTGCCAGGGGACAGGAATGGTTTCCAGAAAATGGTGCGTAGCATCAGCAATTGCATGCCTCGTCTGCGGTACTGCAGGGGCACAGGATCGTGTCGAACCTGAGTCGCAATATGCGAACAAGGTTGGCAAGGCACAGCACACTGGGCAGCTGGATGAAGGTTCGTTCGGTGAAAACGTCTCCCTTTTCAATGGGCAACTCGATTTTTCGATAACGGATATCACCATTCCGGGCAACAACGCTCTGTCTGTAGCGCTCCGTCGCAAGCGGACAATCAGTGAGCGTTACCTCCATCAGGGCGCCAGACCTGGCGACCTGGCCGGCTTCTACGATTGGGATTTGGACGTTCCCTATCTGGAAGGCATCTTCAGTTCCCGCGGCTGGGTGGTTGGGGCGGACGGCGATGCAACCCGCTACCAGCGATGTTCACTACAGAAGAAGCCCTTTATCGGAGAAAGCACCCCCTACCCGGAAGACCTGATCTGGAACGGCTACAACCTGCATCTGCCGGGGGAGAGTGATGCGCAGTTGCTGGTTGCTTCGGCCAACATTCCAATGCCAAGCGATGGGAAAAGCTATCCCTGGGTGACCGTTGGTGACACACGCGTACGTTGTTTACCGCAGACTCAGAACGGCGTTCCTGGCGAGGCTTTTCAGGTCATCACTCCGCAAGGAATCACGTACTCCTTGAATTGGGTAGTCAGCCGCGAGATGCCCCTGTACAGCTACAAGGACAACCCGCTAGCACCCACACGCTATCTGTCGCGCAGCCATGTGTTCTTCATGGCCACCCGTGCCGAGGACCGCTTCGGCAACTGGGTGAACTACGGATACACGGGCGACAAGCTGACTTCTATCAGCAGTAGCGACGGCCGCAGCATCAGCATTACCTATACTGGAGAGCGCATCACCAGTGCGACGGCCAATGGCCGGACTTGGACATACCAGTATCGTGAGCCAGGAGCGCTGGGGTCGCGCCTTGATGGCGGTCTAGCCGCCGTCATTCTGCCGGATGGCTCCCGATGGACCTATTCACCCAATGGAACCTTGCGCCCACCGATCTTCGGCCCCACGCCGGAGGGCTCTGAATGCGATCCCCGCATGCCTGATGTGCTGGGACCCTATATCTACACCGTGACCCACCCGGCCGGGGCGACGGCCACTTATACCCTGAACTATAGGTACTTCTACCGCGCCACTGACATCAGTCCCTGCTCGTCCAGCGAGCGCGCGCCTTATGTGGCGGTTTGGAACCTGCAGCAGCGCTCAGTCACCGGCGCTGGACTATCGGGGATGACCACCACCTACGCTTATGAAGGTACATTCGGGCCGCAGGGCCGCTGGACCACGGTAACGCAGCCCGATGGGTCCACGAACCGGTATCGCTTCGGCGTACGACCGCGCCAAGACGAAGGCCGCTTGCTGGAAAGCCGGACGGTCAGCACAGCGGGAACGACCCTGGAAACGGTGAACTATGAGTACCTCGCTAAGGAGCAGGCGGCCGGGCAGTTCGTACCGCTTGTGGGGCAGTCCCTAAGCGCCATCACCCCCACAGAAGGTCTGGTCGAGCCGCAGCAGCTCGTCACGACCGTTCGCGACGGAACGCAGTACGTGGAGCGAGTGGACCGCTTCGATGTTTTCGCACGCCCGGTGGAAACATTCAGCGGTAGCGATTTGGGTGTCGCAAAGGACAGAATCACCTATCACGACGGCCTGGGAAGCTGGACGTTGGGCCAGAAGGCGGTCGTGGCGGACATCGATTCTGGCGTGGAAAGCTCACGCATAGAGTTCAACGCGCAGTCGCTGCCGTACAAGACCTGGACGTTCGGCAAGCTTACCTCCACGCTTGCCTATGATTCACAGGGCATGCTCAGTCAGAGCATGGATGGCAACGGCAACACCACCCACTTTCAGGACTACTACCGCGGAACTCCACGCACGATCGTCTATGCAGACGGTACCGGCATTACCGCGCTGGTGGACGGTAATGGCTGGGTCTTGAATCGGGCCGACGAGACGGGGGCAGTTACCAGCTTTGGCTACGACCCGATGGGTCGCCTGACCCAGATTAACTATCCCGGCGGCGACAGCGTGGGATGGAATGCCACGACATTCTCACGCCAACGCACCGCTACCACTGAGCGTGGTCTGGCAGCTGGCCACTGGCGGGAGATGGAGGCGACCGGCAATGCACGACGCATCACTTACCGCGATGTGCTGCTCCGCCCTGTGCTGTCCGAAGAATACGATGCGACCAATCGTGGCGGCACGCTTCGACAGGTCATCAATAGCTATGACTATGCCGGCCGGATGACCTTCACGTCCTATCCCGGCCAGTACCGCGTGGGGGAGCCGTGATGAACATGATTCGACAGCTCCTGGATGCCCTGCGATGCCACTGCGCAGCTTCCGCACTGCTGGCGCTCTGCCTGCTGGGTGTCAACCCATCGGTAGCGGCGCAGGCCTGGGTGCGGCTGACCGGGCCTGCACAGACCGTCTACACTGCCCCGGCAACCGTAAGCATGACGGTCGAGTTCGGTAGCACCAACGGCGGCCCCAAATCCGAGTACATCGACAATGTCCGCCTGACGCAGAACGGCACCCTTGTTACCAACTTCGCCTACGGCACCTATACCGTGCAGGGGCTGCCGCCCGGTACCTACGTCTACATGCTTACCGCGCAGGGTATACGCAACCTCAACGGTGAGGAAGTGGTGCGGTCGCTATCCAGTGGACCAGTGACCATAACGGTCAATGCACCGCCTGCGCCCATCGATTCGGCCGAGATAGTGGCCGGGTCTCTTTCCACCAATCGCGTTGTGGCCGGACAACCCTTCAATGTCAGCGTGACGATGAAGAATACCGGTGAGACGACTTGGACGCCCGAAGGCGGATACGCGCTTGCCATGCATGAGGCCGGCTGGGGCGTAGGCAGCATCACAGTGCCGGGAACCGTCGCACCAGGCCAGACAGCCACGTTTAATTTCGTTGCCACCCCAAGTCCATATGCGACCAACGGGGCGTTGTACGGCATTCAGTTCCAGATGCAACGCAGTGGGGCCTGGTTTGGCTTGGCAACGGGGCAATTTAGCTTCTTCGTCTGGCAGCCAGTCAACAGTGCCGATTTCGAAGCCCAGTCGGTGCCAACGGCTATGAAGACCGGTGCCGCGCAGGTGGTTACGGTACGCATGAAAAACACCGGAGATATCGCTTGGCAGCCAGGTAGCTACTGGCTGGGTTCGCAGAATCCCACCGATTCCACCGTATGGGGCGCGGCACGTACTGCGCTGCCACGGACGGTTGCGCCTGGCGAATCCCTGGACATACCCGTTACGCTGCAGGCGCCGGCTACGCCAGGCACCTACAACTTCCAGCGCCAGATGTGGGCGGATGGCAAGGGCTGGTTCGGCCCTGCCACGCCAAATGTGGCGATCAACGTCAGTGCCCCAGTGAACTCGGCGCGAATGGAGGGCGGTCCGATGCCGCTGGGCATGCAGACCGGAAGCTCTACGCAAATGCGCCTGCTGGTTCGCAACAATGGTGAGACAACTTGGACTTCAGCAGCCGGCTATGCATTGGCATCGGAGAATCCTGCCGACAACACGGTCTGGGGCACGCAACGTGTTGCGCTACCAAGCAGCGTGCCGCCTAACGGGCTGGTGGAGTTCGTCTTCACAATCACTGCTCCTTCCACGCCGGGCAGCTACCCGCTGCAGTGGCGGATGAACCAAGAAGGCATCGGCCGGTTCGGCGAGTCCACGCCGAACACCAACGTGCAGGTAACGCTGCCTCCGGTGAAGGGCACATGGAAGGAATACGATGCGCTGGGTCGCGTTACATCCACCGCCCAAGACACAGACGATGGACTGGCCATCACCGTATCCACCTACCAGCCAGGTAATTGGCAGACCACGGTGGATCCGCTAGGCCACACGACGCAGATCCAATACCAAGCCTTTGGTACCCCGGCGCAGTCGAATCCCATCGCCATTCGCGCACCGGAAGGCTCATTCACAGACGTGCTACGTGACCGCTACGCCCGGCCCACCGCTGTGATCCGACGCAACGCAGACAGCAGCGTGCAGCTACGCCGCAGCTTTGCCTATGGCGAGGGCGGAACTCTGTGCAAGCTCATCGAGCCGGAAGCAGGTACGACGGTAACCGCCTATGATGGCGCCGGAAACCTGGCCTGGTCCGCGAGCGGCCTCAACCTGCCCAGTCCAGACAACTGTGATCTGACAGCTGCACAGGGCTCGGGGCGTCAGGTGACGCGTGCCTACGATGCCCGCAACCGTATCATCACCCTGACTTTCCCGGACGGCAACGGCAACCAGAGCTGGAGTTACACCTCTGATGGGTTGCCGGCGGAGGTACAGACCGCAAACGACGGTGGTGCTAACCACACTATCAACACTTACACCTACAACAAACGTAGGCTGCTGGTGGGGGAATCCACAGCCCAGGCCGGATGGTTTACTTGGGCACTAGGCTATGCCTACGACGCCAACGGCGCACGATCGGGCATTCAGTATCCGAGCGGAACCTACATTGCACTTGACCCCAATGCGCTCGGTCAGGCAACGCGAGTAGGCAACTATGTCCTCGGCGTAACCTACCATCCCAATGGCAGCCCGGTGGGCTTCTCCTACGGTAACGGCGTCAGGTTCGAGCAGGCGTTTAACATCCAGCAGGCGCCCAGCAGCATCGGCGCTCTTCCGAGCGTCAGTAGTTTAGCGTATGCATATGATCGCGTCGGCAATGTCACCCGCATCACTGACATGGTCAGCGCAGGACGCGACCGCCAGATGAGCTATGACGGTTTGGGGCGGCTAGTGCAGGCAACGTCCCCCACCTTTGGTGGCGACGGAAACCTGCTATATACCTATGACGTGCTGGACAACATCCGCAGTGCGCGGGTTGCGAGCGGCAAGGACCACACGTACGTATACGACGCGAAGAACCGCCTGACCAATGTCATGTCCAGCCAAGGTGCCACCACCATCGGCTTGGCCTACGACGCTCAAGGCAATCTCGCACTCCGCAACGGCCAATCTTTCATCTTTGATATGGGCAACCGCCTGCGCTCCGCTCCTGGGCCGGAAAACTACCGCTATGACGCGGAGGGTCGTCGCGTACTGGCGTGGTTGCAGGGCAGCGGCTCGATCCTATCGATGTACGATGGGGACGGTAAGCTTCGCCGCCAGCAGAGCGAGCGCGACGGCAAAAGTCGCGAGTACCTTTACCTTGGCGGTATGCTGGTAGCTACCTTGGAAACCGGTTCTGATGGCGTGACTCGTCCAACCTACCAGCATCTGGATGCGTTGGGATCTCCGGTGGCCGTGACCGACGCTTCTGGAACTGTGGTCGAGCGCAGTTACTACGAGCCCTATGGCGAACTACGCAATCGTCCGCTAACCGATGGTATTGGCTACGCCGGGCATGTTTCGGATAGTGCCAACAACCTGTCCTACATGCAGCAGCGCTACTACGACCCAAGCATCGGCATCTTCCTAAGCGTGGATCCGATTACGGCTCTACAGAAGCCCGCCTCGCACTTTAATCGCTACCGCTATGCCAATAACAATCCATACAAATTCATCGATCCTAGCGGAGAGGCGGGGCGGGTGGCATGGCTTGTTCGGCTGACGGCGAATCAGGCGAACAAGGTTGCTCGCATCACACAAGAGCAAGCAGTCACTGCGCGCCGCGCAGGGCAGAATGTCGTCGCAGATCGCAGGCAAGTGGCAAGTCAGATCGAAACAGCTGCGCACGGAAGAGCAGATCAGCTGAAGCATGCGGCTCACGAATTGGAAGATGGCAGCAAGGGCTTGCCGCACTATCAGACAGAAGGTGTTAGAGGGCATTCTTTCTGGGGCAAACTGAGTGTGGCTGCATTGGCAGCTGCGGGCGCTCTTGAGCAGGTGGCAGAGGCAGCGGAGTACATTCCGGATCCTGCGCCGCGACCGGCTGAACAAGCTGATATAGACAGATGGAACAATTTAATGGGGACGATCAACAAGTCCACAGGCATACCCATGCCAGGCGTTAAGGTTGGGCAGGATGGGGGATTCCAGGGCTACTTCAATGTTGGGGGAAGACTTGATTCCAAGAAGCTCGACGAAAAGCTGAATGGAAATAGGTAGCCGCGATGATCTCCTATAGGATAATGATCGAAGGCGTTTTCGTTCACGCCCCTGAGCTTGAGGGGCGTGTCGGCGGCTTCCATACAACTTTCTTCTTGAGTGCAAACAATGCTGATAACGCGGTCATTCGAGCAAGCAAGCTGCTCTCCGAACGAATGCATAATCACGAAGTAACGGGGCGCGAGAGGGGCTTCTTGAGAACGTACTGCTGGGTTCACGACTTGTGGGAAGTCGCAGAGGAAAGTCCCTCTCAACGGCAGAATGGCGACTCAGGCTTTACGTTCTTCCGGATTGGTCCACTGGAGCGATTCTACCTGGGCCTTCGTCGTCTCTTCTTTCGGCGATACAAGCCATGGCTGCTAGTAGCGCAAGCGGTTTAACTACGAGGTCGATCAACAGCGTCGAAGTGTTTGCCAATAGATCCGTCGCCGGCTGATCGATTACCCGCATCGGCCGCTTTCGCAACCCATCTCAGAAGCCATTGGTGTACGCGTTTGCTCTTGGCCGGAGGCCCAGCTTTCGGGTCGGACTCGGCTGAGACACAAACGTGTATCCGCCGTTGGGCATATGAGGGTTGATCAGCATCTGGTTGGTTACAGCGAGCCGTTCTATGTGGTCGTCGAGTAGAAGATCAGGCTGTAGGAGCACGCTCAAATCAGCCATCAGTTATGGAGACTGTCGTGGCAAATAATCTCTTTGTAACCTATGACTTGAACACTCCTGGGAAGGACTACGACAGCGTCTTCAATGCTATTAAGGCATTGGGGAGCTGGGCAAAGGTCCAGAAGTCCGTCTGGTATGTCGACTCGCAGTACACCTGCGAACAGGCTGCCGAGAGGATATGGGCAGTAATGGATGCCAATGACTGTTTGATAGTGATTGATGCCAGCAGCAACAATGCTTCTTGGTACAACGTGCCTCAGGAAGCCTCACAGCACATGAAGGAGTATTGGTTCAAGTAGGGCGCATCTGTTGGTGAAGCTGCCGACCGAACAGAACCCAGTCTCGAATCACGACGGGTGTCTAATCAAGCTTCGAACGATGTTCCGCATCGCAGGTCCTAGTCAAGGGATGTCTTCAGACTGAAAGCTGGATCACCTGCTAGGCAACTTCTTGGCAGGTGGTCGCCTACATGCTTTAGACGCATTCGAACTTGCGGCGCACCAGTCGGTTCACGGGCTTGCGCTCGCGCATCCGAGTGCAAGGTTCCGCATCCATGAAGACCTACGACGCCGAAGTTCGGGTGGTTAGGAACGCAACTGAGCTCCGCTTCCTACATCAGAGCTCAGTTGGTGCCTGCAGTGAGGCGATATCCTGAATCGAGGACTGCGCCGGACTGAACCACGTAGGCGGTTACGTCAAGCCTGGTTAGGCCGTGATTCGTGCGTAAGCTGATCATGTCGTGCCATGTGAGCACCCCTCGGAGCTTCAGTTCCTGCTCCAGGGCATGCCATCGGTGCAAGGGGATCACGTGCTCCTCGATCTCCTTAATGGTGTGACGGTCACTCACCACCAGCCATCCCCAACCCTGCGAATTTGCCCACGTGCGCCCAGCCCTGGCCTTAGCTTGGTTGATGCTGAGCGCCATACCGTCGCTCGGCTTCACTTCAAGAAGTAGACCGCGCCCGTCAGTCGTTGCAATGAACAAATCTGGAAAGTAGCTTCGGTCCCGACCGGCAAAAGTGTACGGGATAACGGCCGGCTGCTCCTGGTAGTAGGCGACCTGCTCGCAACGTTCCAGAAGCTTCAATACAGTGAGCTCCAAGCCTGATTCATATTGCACCGGGCGGCCAAGCTTGGCCGAGTGAAAAAGCCCGGCAATCTCCGACCCATTTACAGCACGCTGCGACGAGAGTCGCTCCACCGCAGGAGGAGGAGCTAGTTGTTCAGGCCAATCACAATGTTCGAGCCATCGACCGAAGATTTGACCAACCCTTTGCGCTGAGGAACGATGCAGGTGCTCGTTCCTGAGCTGTGCCCTTTTTGCACGGACGAGAGCCGGGAGAATCGACGCTATCTCGAGTGCTGACGCGGCGGAAAAGCCCGCAGCCCGCAGAACCAACTTCGCGGCCAGATTTGGCGGAATATCGAACGAGCTATGACAAATTTCTAACAACAAGCTAGCGAGTGATTCAGCTGAACCTGAAGCTGGTTCAAGCAAAGCCCTGAGTGCAGCACCAGGCATCCCTTCATACCGCGAGCGGTATGCCATCCGCCTAAGCGCACGCTCTTGGACCTGGCGGACTCTCTCTCTAGTTACGCCCCATTCCGCTCCGATAACGGCGAATGTTCGCGGCTGCCCGTCTAGACCCAAGCGCAGGCCTAGCACATCACGGTCCCGCTCATTTGGCAGGCTCGCCACCGCGGCGCTGAGCAGCATACCCACATCTTCGAGGCCAACAGAATCCGCACCATACTGCAGGCTTGGTCTGAACATGGAGGTCAAGTCAAGGTCAGGGTGCGTCGCGTCGCCCGACATTGATGCAGTGGACTCGATCACCGGCGAGGTAGCTATTGCAGGGCTCGCATCTTGGATTGGATTGCCGACATGGCGGGAAGCGAAGGCGGGATATGCACTCGAGATAAGCGCCTGCCTGTCTACGTACAGATTCTCGCGCAGATAAGCGGCGAGAGCGGCTACGGACATCTCTGGAGCCCTAGGGCGCACGGACGCCGGGAGCAGCCGTCGTGCGGCCATATCTATCGCTCCCGGCGAGCGCCCGTGGCGGTGCGCTATCCGTTCGCGACTCAATCCAGCCTCAACACCACCAACAAGTTCTAAGAACTCATGCGCTTCCCATGGCGCACCAGCCCGCATGGGAGCCGAAGGAAGTGGATCGGGAGCTACATTACTCTGCGGCATCATCCTAGTTCAGAGCCAGACACGGAACAATTTGAAAACGCAATGCGGTAGCAGCTGGCGCGGTAAGTCACATTAGTAATTGTTTGCATATCCGGCACGAACAATCAACAATTCAGGAAATGACACTTCGGGATGATCAGCATTGCCACTCGACGAACTGAACTACGAGAACTTTTTTCTAGGTAACGCAGCGGAGTATTGGGTCGCGAGTCAACTGTACTTCCATGGCTTTGAAGCCGGCAAGTACAGTCCAGATTTTGGAATTGATCTTGTGGTTACAAATGCAGCACGATCGAAATTCAAGGGTGAAGAGTTGTGGACAAGGTTCTTGCAGATCAAGTCTTCCTTCCTTGTGCAGGGGGCTGCCCGGATCTATGTCGATCCTGGGGAGCTTGACTACTTGGCATCAGAGTCAGGTATATCCAGCGTCTATTGCTTTTTCACCCCGCGTATAGAAGGTGAACCGCAGAGCTTTGACAGGGGAGACTTTGAACCATGGAGGGCGTCTCTTGAAGCTGAAATGGACCAGAACTTCTACGACACTCACTTCCATGCTCGAAAGCAGGAAATCGGTTGCCTGTCAACCTTTGACTTCAAAGGGTTCGACCTCGACTACTTCTGGATGAACAACCGGCAGCTCAATCGATCCATTGAGGAAGGATTCTGGTCAGATGAATGGGTCAAGGGAAAGCACTTAAAGATGCTTCGAGCGGAAAAACTCGAAGATGAAATTCTGCTAGTGAATCACGTCGGAAAGTACCCTGTCATCCGGGAGACGCGGAACATGTACTACCTGTACAAACGCAGCAAGTCTTCCGACAAGGTTGAGCAAGGTGCGTTCAATTTTGATCACTATTGATGGCATGCGGCAAGAGGAGATGCAGACGTGGAGGAGATGCCCAGTAAACCGAGGTGCAGTCATGGCCAGAACTGCCTGATAGCCAGTGGTGACCAGGATTCGATGAGGCATAACGGCTTACGATGGAGAATCTCGAATCCTATGGATCCCATGGCGCCTGCGCGTTCTACTCAAGGAATCTACTAGGGCGACCGAAAGGCCAATCCCTAAGCATTTGAACTAGGTGAAACGTCGTCCCTCCAAAGAGCTGTAATCTCCGCTTTCGGGTGGCGTCCATGCAACGCAGTCAGTGTCTTCTCGCTTTCGGCCTCCTCGTCCACCGGCGAGCGTCGGATGAGCGCCTCGAAGTCGAAAGACTTTCAGCGAGGGACGCTGAACGCCGCCGGGGGCCGTAACCTGCCCCGCACTGGCCTAGGTTGGGAGGCAAAGTGAAACCCCGCCGCGGCTAGTCTCTAGAGGACTTCGAAACTCGAGAGCGACGTGTGAGCACTTTTCCTCGAACACATATAGTGCTGCTGCTCCTACTGCTTCGCCCGCCCCTCGCATGCCTATCTGAACCTGTCGCCTGGCCTGGACTTCGAGACCAAGCTGTTTGCCAAGACCAACGCGCCACAGCTGCTGCGCAAGGAACTGTCGAAACCCGGCTACGTGCCGCAGCCGATCGCGCTGGGCATCAACACCGACGCGTACCAGCCGATTGAACGCAAGTTCAAGCTGACCCGCCAGCTGATCGAAGTGATGCTGGAGACGAAGCATCCGTTCTCGCTGAGCACCAAGAATGCGCTGGTCGAGCGCGACATCGATCTGCTCTCACCACTGGCGGCGGAGAACCTGGTCAGCGTGCATTTCTCGGTGACATCGCTGGATCCGCATCTGTCGGCGAAGCTGGAGCCGCGCGCCTCGGCACCCCATGCGCGGCTGCGTGCGATGAAGCGCCTGCACGAGGCGGGCATTCCGGTGGGCGTGATGGTTGCGCCGGTGATTCCGTGGATCAACGACAGCGAACTGGAAGCCGTGCTGGAAGCCGCGCACGACGCCGGCGCCAGCACTGCAGGCTACGTGCTGCTGCGCCTGCCGCCGGAAGTGGCGCCGCTGTTCCGCGACTGGCTCGATACCCATCATCCCGATCGCGCCGCGCATGTGATGAGCACCATCCAGCAGCTGCGCGGCGGCAAGGATTACGACAGTCAGTTCGGCACGCGCATGCGCGGCCAGGGTGTTTACGCAGAGCTGCTAAGCAATCGCTTCAAGCTGGCGCGCAAACGCCTGGGCTTCAACGCGCAGAACAGCCATTGGCCGAAGCTGGATTGCAGCCGGTTCGAGAAGCCGTTGCCGCCGAAAGTGGATACGCCGCAGGGGAGTTTGTTCTAGGTCGTCGCGGTCGCGGCGTGGTGCTGTGCCTCAGCCCCCACCAAACAATCTCTGCGCGCTCTGGAACAGGATCCAGCTGGTGGCGATGAACTTGTCGCCGCCCTGCGGCCGGTTGCCGCGATGGGTATGGGTGAACGCAGTCGGCGCGATCAGCAGGCTGCCGGTGCGCGGTGCGATCTTCCGCCCCTGGAACAGGAACTCGGTTTCGCCTTCGTCGAAGTCGTCGTTGAGGTAAAGCGTCCACAGCACATGCCGGTGCAGGGTCTCGGCCTGCGCGTCCTTCGGGTACAGCTCGCAGTGCCAGTACGGGTAGCCGCCCTCGCCCGCCGCATACCACTGCAGGTTGATCGCGCCCGGGCGCAGGCAGGTGCGCGCCAGATCCGCCAGCTGCTCCGGCGCCATGTCGGGGAAATCCTCGGCCGACAGGCGTCGCGGCTGGCCGTTGCTGTCCTGGATCTGCAACATCAACGGCGCGATCAATGCCTGTGGATAACGGCGTAGATAAGTCTGCAGACCCGCAAATACCGCCTGTTGCAGCTGCTGGTCCACATCCTGCCAGCCATCCACGCCGCTGATCCGCAGATCCTTGCTGTGCTTGAGTTCCGGGAACACACCGCTGCCCACTGCGCCGGGTTTCAGGCCCTGGCTTGCACGCATGCGCGCGACGATCGCAGCGCACACGTCGCTGGGGACGGCGTTGTGGATGACCTCGATGAAATCGACAGGGCCCGGCTCGTGCATGCGTGCATTCCTTCGACGGCAAGGGCTTGATGGTGCCGTTTGCAGCTGCAGCTGTCACCCTGCGGTCATGTCATCAATCTGCCATGACCGCTGTAGGGATGGCCGCTGTCAGACGCTCTTTGCGTCATGCTCCTGGTGATAACGCACGGCCTCGGCGACCTCTTCGCGCGAACCGAGGAACACCGGCACGCGCTGGTGCAGCTGGTCGGGTTGCACATCGATGATGCGCTCGCGACCGGTCCAGGCAGCGCCGCCCGCCTGCTCCACCAGCAGACCCATCGGGTTGGCTTCGTACATCAGGCGCAGCTTGCCGGCCTTGCCCGGTTCCTTCTTGTCCCACGGGTAGATGAAGATGCCGCCGCGGGTCAGGATGCGATGCACGTCGGCGACCATGCTGGCGATCCAGCGCATGTTGAAGTTCTTGCCGCGCGGGCCTTCCTTGCCGGCCAGCAGATCTTCCACGTAGGCCTGCATCGGCGCTTCCCAGTGCCGCTGGTTGGACATGTTGATGGCGAACTCCTGGGTGGCCGCGGGGATCTGCATGTTCTCGGTGGTCAGCAGGAACTCGCCGGTTTCGCGGTCGAGGGTGAAGGCGTGGGTACCGTGGCCGACGGTCAGCACCAGCTGCGTGCTGGGCCCGTAGATGCAGTAGCCGGCGGCGATCTGCTTGCTGCCCGGCTGCAGGAAGGCGTCATCGCCGGGCAGTTCGACGTTGGTCGGGCAACGCAGCACCGAGAAGATGGTGCCGACGGAGACGTTGACGTCGATGTTGGAGCTGCCATCGAGGGGATCGAACAGCAGCAGGAAATCGCCACGCGGGTAGATGTCCGGCACCGGCTGGCTGTGGTCCATCTCCTCCGATGCGCAGGCGGCGAGGTGGCCACCCCAGGCGTTGGCCTCCAGCAGGATCTCGTTGCTGATGACATCCAGCTTCTTCTGCGCTTCGCCCTGCACGTTGCCGGTACCGGCCTCGCCGAGCACGCCACCGAGGGCGCCCTTGCTGACGGCGATGGAGATGCTGGTGCAGGCGCGGGCGACGACCGCGATCAGCTGGCGCAGGTCGGCGTTGATGCGGCCGGCGTGCTGCTGCTGGATCAGGAAGCGGGTCAACGAGGTACGGGACATGGGCGGGCAGGTCTCGGCAACGGGAAAACGCCTATTGTCGCTGGTCTGACTTGCGCGTGGGTGAGCGGGGGTAGGCGTAATCGTTTCCAGAGGCGTTGCGGTCGTGGCGCCTTCTCTTCGTCGAGGCGCGCGGGAGGGGGAGACAATGCAGGACACGCTGCAAGTACGTCCATGTAAGCTCGATGGCGCCTTGCTCGTGTGCGCTGTCCTGCGCACACGGCAAGACCGGGGTTGGGCATCCTGCCCAACCCGCCCGAGGCATGCCTCGCGCCCATGGCGCCAACGGTCCTGCATTGCCTCCCCCTCCCGCGCGCTTCAGGGTTGGCCGCGAGCGCGGAGGGTGTGGCAAGGCAGGAGCAAAAACAAAGGCGCCTTTCGGCGCCTTTGTTTCCACAGCTTGCTGGAGCGGTCGATCAGCCCTTGGCGACGGTGGCCACGGCCTTGGCGACGTATTCCAGGTTGTTCTGGTTCAGCGCGGCCACGCAGATGCGGCCGGTGCCGACGGCGTAGATGCCGAACTCGTCGCGCAGGCGCTCGACCTGTTCGCGGCTCAGGCCGGAGTACGAGAACATGCCCGCCTGCTCGTTGATGAAGCCGAACTGCGGGGCGCCGGCGGCGGCCAGCTTCTCGACCAGGCCCTGGCGCAGGGCGTGGATGCGCTCACGCATCTCGGTCAGCTCCTGCTCCCACATCGCGCGCAGTTCCGGATTGTTCAGCACACCGGCAACCAGTGCAGCACCGTGGGTGGAGGGGCTGGAGTAGATCGTGCGGATCACGCGCTTGACCTGCGACTGCACGGCCTTGGCGTCAGCGGCGGTCGGCGCGACCATCGACAGCGCACCCACGCGCTCGCCATACAGCGAGAACGACTTGGAGTACGAGTTGGCGACGATGAAGCTGTCGATGCCGGCCTCGGCGATGATGCGCACCGCGGCGCCGTCCTGCTCGATGCCCTTGTCGAAGCCCTGGTAGGCCATGTCGATGAAGGGGAACAGCTGGCGGTCCTTCAGCAGCTGTGCGACCTGCTTCCACTGGCTGACGGTGAGGTCGGCGCCGGTGGGGTTGTGGCAGCAGGCGTGCAGCAGCACCACGGTGCCCGCTTCCAGCTTGCCCAGGTCGGCCAGCAGGCCGTCGAAGTTGACGCCATGGGTGGTCGGGTCGAAGTAGGTGTAATCGACCACCTCGAAACCAGCGGCGCTGAACACGGCGCGGTGGTTTTCCCAGCTCGGGTTGCTGAGTGCGACGGTGGCGTGCGGCAGCAGCTTCTTCAGCACGTCGGCGCCGACGCGCAGCGCACCGCTGCCACCGACAGTCTGGGCGGTGGTGACACGGCCGGCGGCCAGCAGCGGCGAGTCCTTGCCGAACACCAGCTCACGGGTGGCCTGGGTGTACGCCGGCAGGCCATCGATCGGCAGGTAGCCGCGCGGTTTGGCTTCGTTGGCGAGCTGCTGCTCGATCTGCTTGACGGCGCGCAGCAGCGGAATGCGGCCGCTCTCGTCGTAGTAGATGCCCACACCCAGGTTGACCTTGGTCGGGCGGCTGTCGGCGTTGTACGCCTCGGTCAGGCCCAGGATCGGGTCGCCTGGGACCAGTTCCACGTTTGCAAAGAAGGACACGGCGGTACTCGTTCGGTAGACGGAAAGGGGGAGGAATTGCGCCACGCGGCTTGCGGCCTGTCGGCCGAAACCGACCCATCGTAACAAAGCCTGCCGGGGCTGGCCGCCGCCATCGTCATCCGCCTGCCCGTACCATGGCGTGCGTTGCCGCCCGATCCATCAACCTGAATCATGAATCCCAGCGCACGACGCCAATGCTTGCCGATTTCCGCCCTGCTGCTGCTGCCTTTGGCGGTGACGGCCGAGCCATTGCCGACCGCCCTGCCGACGGTGCAGGTGCAGGCCGCGCGGGTGCCCGGCGTAGACCCCTTCGCCCTGCCCGCCAGCCTGGATACGGTGTGGATCGACGCCGACCGTACCGGCCCGGGCACGCAGCTGTCCGAGGCGCTGGGCGGAGTGCCTGGCCTGCTGGCCCGGGACCGGCAGAACTTCGCGCAGGACACCCAGCTGTCGATCCGTGGCTTCGGCGCCCGTTCGACCTTTGGCGTGCGCGGGGTGCGGGTGCTGATCGATGGGGTGCCGGCGACCATGCCCGACGGCCAGGGCCAGCTGTCGCACGCCAGCCTGCTCGGTGCCGAGCGCATCGAGGTGCTGCGCGGGCCGTTCTCGGCGCTGTACGGCAATTCGTCCGGGGGCGTGCTGCAGGTGTGGAGCGCGCAGGGCCAGGCCGGTGACCCGTGGCGGGTGCGGGTGAATGCCGGTGCCGACAACACGCTCAGCGTCGGCGCGCAGCTGCGCGGGGCGGGTCCTGGCGTCGACTACAACGTGGCCGCCAACCATTTCAGCACCGATGGCTGGCGTGACCACAGCCGCGCGCGGCGTGAATCGCTCAACGCGCGCCTTGGCACCGAGCTCGCCGGCGGCCGCCTGGAGCTGCTGCTCAATGCGCTGCACGCGCCCAACGCGCAGGACCCGCTGGGCCTGACCCGCGCGCAGGTGGCGGCCGACCCGCGCCAGGCCACGGCGGTGGCTGAGCAGTACAACACCCGCAAATCGGTGCGCCAGCAGCAGGCAGGCCTGCGTTGGACCCGTGAAGCCGGTGCGCAGCGCTGGCAGCTGATGGGCTATGCCGGGCAGCGCGCGGTGACCCAGTACCTGCCGATTCCGCCGGGACCGCAGGCCAACCCATTGCATGCCGGTGGCGTGATCGACCTGGACGGCGGTTATGGCGGGCTGGACGCGCGCTGGGGCTGGAACGGCGATCTGTGGGGGCGCCCGCTGGACCTGGTGGTGGGCGTGAATGCCGATCGCCAGCGCCAGCACCGCACCGGCTACGAGAACTTCGTCGGCACCACCGTGGGGGTACGCGGCCGCCTGCGTCGCGACCAGATCGACATCGTGCAGAACGTGGACCAGTTCGCCCAGGCGTGGTGGCAATGGAGCCCGCGCTGGTCGCTGCTGGCCGGGGTGCGCCACAGCGCGGTGCGCTTCGAATCGGATGATCGCTACATCGTCGGGCGCAACCCGGACGACAGTGGTCGCCGTCGCTACCAGGCCACCACGCCAGTGGCGGGTGTCAGCTTCGAGGCAAACCCGCAGTGGCGCCTGCACGCGGCGATCGGGCGTGGCTTTGAAACTCCGACGTTCAACGAGCTGGGCTACCGCGCCGACGGCCAGGCCGGGCTGGCGCTGGATCTGGCGGCCGCCCGCAGCCGCAGCGTGGAAGTGGGCAGCAAATGGCATGCGCAGGATGGAAGACAGCTCGATATCAGCCTGTTCCGTGCAGATACCGACGATGAGCTGGCCGTTGCCAGCAACACCAACGGCCGCAGCACGTACCGCAACATCGGCCGTACCCGCCGCCAGGGGGTGGAGCTGCAGTACCGGCAGCCGTTGGCCGAGAAGCTGGAGCTGCAGCTGGCCTGGACCTGGCTGCAGGCGCAGGTGCGTTCGCCCTATCTGGCCTGTGCGGCCAGCAACTGCGCAGTGCCCGACACCGTGGTTGCTGCTGGCAGCCGCCTGCCCGGTGTGCCCCGGCAGCAGGCGTATGCCCGCCTGCAGTGGTCGCCGGGGCAGTGGCAGTGGGGGTTGGAAGCTGCCGCCAGCAGCGATGTGGTGGTGAACGACATCGCCACCGAGCGCGCAGCGGGATACGCGCTGCTGAACCTGGAAGCCGGCCACAGCTGGACGCTGCAGGCCGGTGACCTGCGCGCATTCGCGCGGATCGACAATGTGTTGGACCAGCGCTACATCGGCTCGGTGATCGTCAATGACGGTAACGGCCGGTTCTTTGAACCGGGGCCTGACCGCCGCGCCAGCGTTGGCCTGCAGTGGTCATGGCGTTAGGCGGGCCCCGGTAGCGCCGGCCCATGCCCGGCGAGCGCGCAGCGCGGACGTGACGGATCCGCCGGGCATGGGCCGGCGCTACCGATCAATCCGGGGCCTTGGCGGGCACGAACGGCGAGGTTGGATCGCTGGCCGGGAAGGTCTCTTCCAGCGCCTCGTCCTGGTTGTCGCTGGCGTGCTGCTTGCGCTCGCGCCGCTTCAGCGGACTTTCCTGGCCACCGCGATTGCGGTCACCGCAGTCCTTGCGGTCCTGTGCGGCCTGTTCAGGCCGGCGCACGACGGGCAGTACGCCTTCGTCCGGTGTCGACATGCCGGCGCCACGGTCCTCGGCGTCGGCCAGATCGTGTTTGCCGCGCTGCTCGCCCGGCTCGGGGGTGTGGTTCTCACGCAGGGGGTCACGGGTGGTGGTCATGGGGCGTTCCTCCGGTAGGCCTCCACTAGAGCGCGGACGAAGTAAAGCCACTGCGAACCTGGCGTCATGAACATCTTTGTCACGACTGGATAACGGCGGCGCGCGTATTCCTGCCCACCCGCCCTGCTGCAGGAGCCGGCCATGCCCCGTCTTGAACGCCCCGCCCCGTCCGTGTTCAACGCCCTGCTGGATCCGCTTGGCCAGCGCAGCACGCAGCGCCGGACGCGCCGCCTGGAGGATCCGCAGGCGGTGGCGCAGGATTACCTGCAGTACATGCTGAGCGACTACGAGGAACGCCGCGGGCAGGGGCATCGCAACTGGCGCGATCTGTGCCCGGTGTACGCCTTCGCGCTGACCACCCATGCCGCTGACTGGCCGCGTGGCGGCGAGGCCGATACCAGTGGCGAACTGGCCGAGCACTGGGACCAGATGCGCGGACAGTCGCGCCTGAACTGGGCACAGGCGCAGCCGGTGGTGGAAGATGCCTGGCGCGCGCTGGACCATATCCCCGCCGCTGCGGTGAGGCCGCTGCTGCAGTAGCGCCGGTCGCTGGAAGGCATCGCCAGGATTCAAGGAGCTGCCGGCCAGCGGCCGGCACTACCGCATGGTCTGCACGTGGCCGACACGGTTGTTTCACGGTAGCCGGCTGAAGCTGGCTACCCCTGCTGAAACACAGGTGCGCATCATGGCCCGCCCGATCTGGACCGGTACGCTTTCCTTCGGCCTGCTCAACGTACCGGTCTCGCTGATGTCCGGCGAGCGCAAGGTCGACCTGCACTTCCGCATGCTGGATTCGCGCGATCGCAAACCGATCCGCTTCGAACGGGTCAACGCCGACACCGGCGAGGAAGTGCCGTGGAAGGACATCGTCAAAGCCTACGAGTACGACAAGGGCAGCTACGTCGTGCTGGAGGAAGACGATATCCGTTCGGCGGCGCCGGAAAGCCATGAAACGGTGGAGGTGGAAACCTTTGTCGACGCCAGCCAGATCGACCCGCGTTACTACGAGAAGCCCTATCTGCTGGTGCCGGGTAAAAAGGCCGAGAAAGGCTACGTGCTGCTGCGGGAAACGCTGCGCAGCACTGGCAAGGTCGGTATCGCCCGGGTGGTGGTGCGCACGCGCGAGTACCTGTGCGCGGTGATGCCCAACGATGACGCGCTGGTGCTGATGATCCTGCGCTATCCGCAGGAACTGGTCGAGCCTGACGACTACAAGCTGCCCAGTGGAAAGCTTGCCGATTACCGCATCACCAGCAAGGAAACGGCGATGGCCGAGCAGTTGATCGAGTCGATGGCCGGTGACTGGGATCCTTCGCAGTACCACGATGAATTCCGCGAACGCCTGCAGCAGGTGCTGAACAAGCGCATCAAGTCCAAGGGCGGCACCACCCAGGTGGAGGACGAGCCGGCACCGCGCGAGGACGCAACCACCAACGTGGTGGACTTCATGGCGCTGCTGCAGAAGAGCCTGGATGCCAACAAGCGCACGCCGGCGAAGAAGGTGGCCGCGCGCAAGGCTCCAGCCAAGAAGGCAGCGGCGAAGAAGGCACCGGCAAAAAAGGCCGCCAAGAAGGCGGCAAAGAAAACCCCTGCGCGACGCAAGGCAGGTTGAGCCATGTCGTTGCATCAGTACCGCCGCAAGCGTCGGCTGGGCGGGGGGAGCGGACAGACCCCGGAGCCGGACGATGCACCGGCACGGGGCAATCCGAAGCGGCGGCCGATTTTCGTGGTCCAACTGCACCACGCCAGCAGCCGCCACTACGATTTCCGCCTGGAAATGGATGGCGTGCTGAAAAGCTGGGCGGTGCCGAAGGGACCGTCGCTGCGGGTGGGTGAGAAGCGCTTGGCGGTGGAGGTGGAAGACCACCCCCTGTCCTATGCCGGCTTCGAAGGTGATATTCCGCAAGGCCATTACGGCGCCGGCCATGTCGATGTGTTCGACCACGGCAGCTGGGCCTGCGAAGGTGATCCGCTGCAAGCACTGGCTGCGGGCAAGGTCGACTTCGTGCTGCACGGGCAGCGCCTGGCCGGTGGCTGGAAACTGGTACGCACGGCGATGAAGGGCCGCCAGGTGCAGTGGCTGCTGATCAAGCGAGATGACGCGCAGGCACGGGATGCGGAGGCGGACGATCTGCTGCACACGCCAGCGCGAGCATCCGCGAAGACGTCCCGGGTTTCAGCGAAGAAGATGGCGCCAGCGTTACCGCCCGCGCCGCGTTCCGCGCCACCCCGCAAGGCCGATGCACGCTGGCATGCGCGCGCGTTGCAGCTGGACGAGGCGCGCGACAAAAGCTACCCGCACCGGTTCAAGCCACAGCTCACCGATCACCGCGACACCGCGCCCGATGGCGAGCATTGGCTGCATGAGATCAAGTGGGATGGTTACCGGTTGCTGGCCGATGTGCACGAAGGTGAGGTGACGCTGCGCTCGCGCAATGGCCTGGACTGGACTGCCGATTTTCCCGAAGTGGTGCAGGCGCTGCAGGCGCTGCCGGTGCGCGATGCGCGTCTGGACGGGGAACTGGTGGTGCTGGACGACAACGGCCGCAGCGACTTCGCCGCGCTGCAGCGGGTGATCGACGGCAGCTCGAAACAACCGCTGCGCTACATCGTGTTCGACCTGCCGGGCGTGGCCGGGGTCGACACCAGCCGCGCGCCGTTGCTGCAACGCAAGGCACTGCTGAAGGAACTGATCGGCGATGCAGTTGGCACGCTGGCCTTCAGCGAGCACGTCATCGACCACGGCCCTGCCGTGTTCGAAGCCAGCGGCAAGGCGGGATTCGAAGGCATCGTCAGCAAGCAGGTCGATGCGCCTTACGTGAACACCCGCGCACGCAGCTGGGTGAAAGTGAAGCACGAGGACACCGATGAATTCCTGATCATCGGCCACACCGCACCCAAAGGCTCGCGGGTGGGATTTGGTTCGCTGCTGCTGGCCACGCCGGACAAGGGCGGCCTGCGCTATGTCGGCCGCGTCGGTACCGGCTTCGACGATGAGGGGCTGCGCGCGCTGGCGGCCACGCTCGCGCCGCTGGCGGTGAAGGAGGCGGTGCTGCCGCTGCCGGCGCACGTTCCGTTGCGTGCGGCGAGCGTGCGCTGGGTCAAGCCGGTGACAGTGGCCGAGGTCGCGTTCCGCGGCTGGGGCAAGGAAGGGTTGCTGCGCCAGGCCAGCTTCAAGCGACTGCGCAGTGACAAGAAGAAGGAGGACCTGGCGATGAGTGCGACACCGGCCGATGACGGCGACGACGTTGCCATCACCCATCCCGAGCGCGTGGTGTTTGCGAAGAAGAAGCTCAGCAAGGGTGATGTCGCCGACTACTACCGGCAGATGGCGCGCTGGATCCTGCCGGAAATCAGTGGGCGACCGCTGTCGCTGCTGCGCTGTCCCGACGGCGTAGGTAAGGCGTGTTTCTTCCAGAAGCACCATGGCCAGGGCCTGGGTGATGCGGTGCATGCGGTGCCGCTGCAGCAGAAGAGCGGGCGCGAGGACTACGTCTATATCGATGACGAACGCGGCCTGCTGCAGCTGGTGCAGATGAACACCCTGGAACTGCATCCGTGGGGCGCGACGGTGGCCGATCCCGAACATCCCGACCGGCTGGTGTTCGATCTTGATCCGGGTGAGGGCGTGAGCTGGGCCGACGTGAAGCGCGGCGCGCGCGATGTGCGCGATCGACTGCAGCAAACCGGGCTGCAGAGCTTCGTGCGGCTGTCGGGCGGCAAGGGCGTGCATGTGGTGGTGCCCCTGCAACCCGCAGCCGACTGGGACGAAGCCAAGGCGTTCTGCGAGGCGTTCGCGCAGGCGATGGCCGAACAGGCGCCGGATCGCTACGTGGCGACGATGAGCAAGGCCAAGCGCAGCGGGGTGATCTTCATCGACTGGCTGCGCAATACACGGGGAGCGACCAGCGTGTGCTCGTGGTCGCTGCGCGCGCGGGAGAGCGCGGGAGTCGCGGTGCCGCTGCGCTGGGAAGAGCTGGCGCGCGTGAGCGCGGCCGATGCGTTTCCGATGGACAAGGCGTTGGCACGGGCGAAGCGTTTGAAGGCGGATCCGTGGCAGGGCATCGACGCGCTGAAGCAGACGCTGCCGACGCTGCAGCGATAGTGCCGGCCGCTGGCCGTCAACTGGAGGTCTGCTGCGCTTGCCGGCCAGCGGCCGGCACTACCCGTAGCCGGGCATCGACGCGTTGAAGCAGCGGTTGCCGATGTTGCCTATGTCTGGACATTCACGGGCTGAAACAGCGACGTTGCAGTGGTAGTGGCGGGGGGGGGGGGGGGCCCCCCCCCCGCGGGGGGGTGTGGGGGGGGCCCCCCCCCCCCCCCCCCCCCCGCCAAACCAGAGAAAAGCCAGAGCCGGCTGTTGCTGTTGCCTCGGCTTTGG
>NZ_JARXWD010000014.1:0-112332 GCF_029892765.1 Stenotrophomonas sp. 1278 | reverse complement strand
GCGGGGTGGGTCCGGTTGCGGGGGCGTGAGCGCCATGGATGGCGCGACCGAGCCTACAGGGACGTACTTGCGGCGTCCCCCGCAACCGGACCCACCCCGCCATCCCACGGAATGCAGCTGTTGCTGTTGCTGCTGACGTTGCCGGCCAGCGGCCGGCACTACAGCGGGTGCCGGGCGCCGCCCGGCCGCAGCACCTTCAGCCGACAGCCGATGGCCCCTGCGTACCGGCCAACCGCATCGGTCGCAGGTCAGCCAGGGTCAGCCGTTCCAGCGGCTGCGGCCGTTCAATGGCATAACCCTGCAGCCCCTGCACGCCCATCCCGGCCAGCGCCTCGGCAATTTCGGTGGTCTCCACCCACTCGGCCACCACCTCCATCTGCAGTTCGCGGCCCAGCTCGCTGATCGCGCGCACGCTGGCCCGGCTGACCGGATCGGTGTCCATGTCGCGCACGAACGCCCCATCGATCTTCAGCATGTCCGCCGACAGCTGCCGCAGATAACCGAACGAGGACAGGCCCGAGCCGAAATCGTCCAGCGCCACCCGGCAGCCGCGCGCCTTGACCGCGTCGATGAAGGCACGCGCCTGGCTCAGGTTACCGATGGCCGCCGTTTCGGTGATCTCGAAACAGAGCTTGGACGCCAGCGCGCGGTTGCGCTCCAGCAGGTCGCAGACGAAGGCCAGGAATCCCGGCTCGGCGATCGACTGGGCCGATACATTGACGTTGCACAGGCCCAGCTGCCGTACGTGCGCCGGGCACACCTGCAGGTGGCGGAAAAGCAGGCCGAGCACGTGCCGGTCCAGTACCACCGCCATGCCGTAGCGCTCCACCGCAGGCATGAACTGGCCCGGCAGGTGCAGCACGCCGTCACTGTCACGCATGCGCACCAGCACCTCGTAGTGCAGGTAGGACGGATCACCCACTTTGGCGATGCGCTGCGCATACAACAGCATCCGGTTCTCGGCCATGGCGCGACTGACGCCCTGCAGGCGTTCGGCCTCCAGCCGTCGCTCCTCCAGCGCCAGCCGGTTCTCGTTGAAGCAATGCACGCGGTTGCGACCGGCCTGCTTGGCCGCATAGCACGCGCTGTCGGCCGCGCTCATCAACCAGTTCACGTCCGGCGCCTCGGCTGTCACTTCGACCACGCCGACACTGCAGCTCAACTGGGGACTGCCCTCGCTGACCGGGAACGTGGCCTGGCCCAGGTTGCGGATCAACCGCTGCAGCACACGTTTGGCTTCATCCTGGTTGGCGCGGGCAAGGAACACCGCGAACTCGTCCGCCCCCAGGCGGCCGACCCAGTCGCCATCGCGCACCGCGCCGACCAGGTACTCGGCGAAACTGCGCAGCATCTGGTCGCCGGCCGCGTGGCCGAAGCTGTCGTTGACCAGCTTGAAGTGGTCCAGGTTGATGTAGCCCAGGGCATGAGTTCCACCGTCGGAGCGGACCTGCAGCAGCGATTTTTCCAGCAGGCGCTCGATCTCCCGACGATTGATCAGGCCGGTCAGGGGGTCATGGCTGGCGTGGTGCTCTATCTCACGTGCCAGGGCATGGTTCTGGCTGACATCCTCGACGATGGCGAACACCGACAGGCGGCCGCTGGCAGTGCGCACGCCGGTACCACTCCAGCGCCCCCACACCAGGCTGCCATCGCGGCGCCGGAAGCGCAGCTCGCCCGGTCGCAGCTGGCGCTCCCAGTCGATGTGGCCACTCTCATCGATCACCAGCTCGCCCTCCATCAGCAGCTCGGCCAGCGACATCTGCAGCAGCACGTCCCGACGATGGTCGAGAATGTCGGCCATCGCCTGGTTGGCCTCCACCACCCGGCCGCCGGCATCCAGCTTGAGCATGCCGACGTTGGCTTGGTAGAAGGCAGCCCGGAAGCGGCTCTCATGCTCGGTCAGGTCCTTGCCCACCCGGCGCGCCAGGGCCACCGCCATCAGGCTGATCAGCAGGACCGACAGGCCGCCCACGGCCAGGGTCGCGATGCGCACCGCGCGGGCCATGCGCAGCAGTGCCTGCGAGAACGCCTGCGCCTGCCCGCGCAGCTGGTGGTCGATGCCACGCAGCCGATGCAGGTAGTCATCCACGGTCGCCTCGTCCAGCGGTCCCGAGCCATGGCGCCGTTGCAGTTCCTCCGCCAGCGACTGCATGGCCAGCAGGTTTGCGTCGGTCTGCCGCCACAACCAGGTGGCTTCGCGGAAGGCTCCGACGTTGCGCGCATGGCGGAACGAGAAGATCAGCCGCGGAATGTCGGCGCGGGCATTGCCCCCACGCAGAAAACCGGCGCGGGCTGTCGCCTCGTCCGGTTCGGGTTGCTCCAGCGCCTTGCGGGCCTGCAGGTCACCCAACGGAACCTGCAGTGCCGTCTGGGCATCCTGCAGATCCTGCAGATGGCCACGCGCCAGGTAACGGCTGAGCGCTGCGGTGGCGTCCTGCTGCCCCCGCGACCAGTAGCCCTGCCCTGCGATCCATGCGGTCGATGCCGCCTGCAGCTCCTGGATCACAGCCGACAGCGCGACCAAGCCGATCGCCATGCCCGTCAACAGCGCAAATCGCAGTCCCAGCCCGCGGGTCATCGGTACCCGTCGACGCTGTTGGTCCATGCCACTTCTACCCATCCTGGATCCCCCGAATGTGCTGCGGTGACAATCTCCTACGGAACCGCGCCAGCCTAGAACCGGTGATGTGTGGGCCATGCGAAACCGGACCCGGCCGGTGATCGGCAGCGGCGGCCGGGCCGCCCTGGCGCCATGCAAACAACAACGCCAGCCCGGAGGCTGGCGTTGTTCGTCTACTTCAGCGCGGCTTAGAAGCTGCGCGGGCCACGTGGCTTGTTGAAGCCATCACGACGCGGCGGACGGCTGTCGCGGTCGCCGCCGGGGCCACCCGGACCGCTGCGACGCGGAGCTCCCGGGCCACCCGGACCGCCCGGACCACGCTTGTCGAAGCGCGGCTTGAACGGACGCGGCGCCGGATTGACCTCTTCACCGGCGGCCAACGGGCGCATCTGCAGCTGCTGGCCGGACACCCAGACCTTCTGCAGGTGGGTCAGCACGTCCGACGGCATCTGTGCCGGCAGATCCAGCAGCGAGAAGTCGTCGTGGATGTCGATACGACCGATGAAGCGGCTTTCCAGGCCGGCTTCGTTGGCGATGGCGCCGACGATGTTGGCCGGCTTCACGCCATGCTGGTGGCCGACCGAAATGCGGTAGGTCTCCATGCCCTGCTCCGGTGCACCGCGCGGCGGCACGTCACGGCGCGGGCGCTGCTCGAAGCCACCCTCGGCATCGTCACGACGCGGGCCACGCTCGAAGCGCGGGCCGCGCTCGTTGCGGTCGCCACGTTCCGGGCGCTCGGTGCGCTCGAAACGCTCGCGCGGCGCACGCTCTTCGCGCGGTGCACGCACCGGCGGCTGCAGCAGGAACGGGGTATCGCCCTGCATCATCTTCGCCAGTGCGGCGGCCACTTCGATGGCCGGCACGTTCTGCTCGGACTCGAAACGCTCCAGCAGCTGGCGGTAGAAGTCCAGGCCGCCCTGGCCCAGCGTCTCGGTGATGCGCGAGGTGAACTTGTTGATGCGGTTGTCGTTGACCGCTTCCACGCTCGGCAGCTGCATCTCTTCGATCGGCTGGCGGGTCGCACGCTCGATCTGGCGCAGCATGCCCTTTTCGCGCGGGGTGGCGAACAGGATTGCTTCACCGCTGCGGCCGGCACGGCCGGTACGGCCGATGCGGTGAACGTAGCTTTCGGTGTCGTACGGGATGTCGTAGTTCAGCACGTGGCTGATGCGTTCCACGTCCAGGCCACGAGCGGCCACGTCGGTGGCGACCAGGATGTCCAGCTTGCCTTCCTTCAGCATGGCGATGGTGCGCTCACGCTGGGCCTGCTGCATGTCACCGTTGATGGCGGCAGCGGCCAGGCCACGGGCCTGCAGCTTGCTGGCCAGCTCTTCGGTGCCGGCCTTGGTGCGCGCGAAGACGATCATCGCGTCGAACGGCTCGACTTCGAGGATGCGGGTCAGCGCGTCCAGCTTGTGCATGCCGCTCACCCACCAGTAGCGCTGGCGGATGTTGGCCGAGGTGGTGGTCTTGGTTGCGATGGTGACTTCGACCGGGTCCTTCAGGTACGTCTGCGCAATACGACGGATGGCCGGCGGCATGGTGGCCGAGAACAGCGCCACCTGGCGCTTCTCCGGCAGCTTCTTCAGCACCGCTTCGACGTCGTCGATGAAGCCCATGCGCAGCATTTCATCGGCTTCGTCCAGCACCAGCGTCTTCAGCTCGGACAGGTCCAGCGTGCTGCGGTTCAGATGGTCGATGACGCGGCCGGGGGTACCGACCACGATGTGCACGCCGCGGCGCAGGGCCGTCAGCTGCTGGCCGTACGGCTGGCCGCCGTACACCGGCAGCACGCGGAAACCGGGGATCTTGGAGGAATAGGACTGGAACGCCTCGGCAACCTGGATGGCCAGCTCGCGGGTCGGGGCCAGCACCAGGGCCTGCGGCTTGATCTGCTGCAGGTCGATGTTGGACAGCACCGGCAGCGCGAAGGCCGCGGTCTTGCCGGTACCGGTCTGGGCCTGGCCCAGCACGTCGCGGCCTTCCAGCATCGCCGGGATGGTGGCAGCCTGGATCGGCGACGGCGTTTCGTAGCCGATGGCAGTGACAGCCTGCATGACAGAATCGGACAGGCCGAGCTGCGCGAACTGCAGCTGCGCTTGGGTTTCTTGGGACATGGGGAACTCCGAAGGCACTGCCACGAGCATGGCAGGCGAAAAAAAAGGGGGATTCCGCGCTTTGGGCGCCCTTCTTATCGCGTGCCCTGGCGCTGCTCGGTTGGAGCTGAGGTTTTACTCGCTCAGAGCGGAATGATACCGCACTGTGCCTGAACAAGGTGTACAGGAAGCCAACGGCATGCCGTTACGGCCCGCCGTGGCGCACAATAGGCGCCCATTTTACCGCCGCGGGCCCCTGTCCTGCAGCGCCTGCCCCAGGAAACCCGTTCCATGCAGATCCTCGAATTCGACCTCGACGGCGATTACGTCGAACTCAAGCAGTTGCTGAAGCTTGCCGACCTGGTCACCAGCGGCGGCGAAGCCAAGATGGTCATCAGCGAAGGCCTGGTGCTGGTCGATGGCGAGGTCGAGCTGCGCAAGGCCTGCAAGATCCGCGCAGGCCAGGTGGTCGAGTTCAACGACAGCCAGATCCGCGTCCTGGCCGCCGCGTAAGTCACCGCGTGGCCGTCAGGCCACGCGCTGGGTCAGGTGGGCGGCAATCAACTGCCGGAACGGTGCCACCCCCTGCGCCACCCGCAACCCGGCCGCCCGCAACAGGCGCGCCGGACGACGGTCGTCGGTATACAGGCTGGCAATCGCATTGGTCGCTTCATACAGCGGCCGCGCCGCCAGCCGATGCCCGCGCTGGTAGCGGCCCAGCATGCCGGCCGCGGCGATGTCCGCTCCACGTCGCTGCTGCTCGGCGATGCCCTGCGCCAGCCGCTGCGCGCTGGCCAGGCCCAGGTTGAAACCATGTGCGGTGACCGGGTGCATGCCCACTGCGGCATCACCGATCAGTGCCGAACGTTCGCCGACAAAGCGGTGCGCATATACCCCGACCAGGGGATAGGCCTGTGGCGTGGCCACCGGCTGCATGCGTCCCAGGCGGTGTTCGAAGAACCCGCTGATGGCCTCCCCGAACGCGATCTCATCCATCGCCAGCAGCGCTTCGATCTGCCGCGGCGGCAGGGTGATCACCGCCGATGCCTGGCCTTCGTTGAGCGGCAGCAACGCCATCGTGCGGCCATAGCCGAACCATTCCCATGCTGTGTGGTGGTGATCGCGCTCGACCTGCATCCTGCAGACCAGCATCGATTTGCCGAAGTCACGCATCTGCGCACCGATGCCGAGCATGCGGCGGGTGCCGGAGAAGCGACTGTCGGCACATACCAGCAGCCGCGCATGCAGCTCGCTGCCATCGTCCAGGCGCACCACGTGGCCCTGGCTGTCGGCGCGTACCGCCTGCACCTTGCGGCCATCAAACAGTTCCAGCCCGTCCTGGCCCTGCACCGCCTGCCAGGCCGCGCGGCGGATCAGATGGTTGGGCACCAGCCAGCCCAGCGGCTGGCCATCTACCTGGCTGCTGGCGAAGGTCAGCGCGAAGGGCGAACCTCCGTTCAGCACCCGCGCGTCGCGCAGTTCGGCAACCTCGGCTTCGGGCAGGCGCTGCCACAGGCCAAGCTGTTCCAGGCTTTGCCGCGAGGCATGGGTCAGGGCGATTTCGCGGCCGTCGAAGGCCGCCTCGGCCAGAGCCTGGCGCGGCTGTGCCTCGACCAGCCCCACCTGCAGGCCAGTGCTGGCCAGCGCGCGCGCAAAGCACAGCCCGGCCGGTCCGGCACCGACCACCACCACGTCCATCCTGCGCATGCGCGCCTCCTGCCGTTGATCCAGTCGCGGCCAGCATAGCGCTGCGTGCCTGACCGGCCTTGATCTGGATCAGCTGCGCGTCACAGCAGCGCGAACACCATCGCCAGGATCGCCACGATCGACACCAGCCAGACCAGGCTGCGCACATAGGGCACGCCGGCTGCGTACAGCGGCAGGTAGACAACGCGTGCCCAGAAGTAGACCTGCGCCGCCAGCGCGGTGGTGTCGCTGCCACGCCCGGCCAGCACCACCGCAATCGCAGCGGCGGCGAAGAACGGGAAGGTCTCGAAGAAGTTGGATTGCGCCCGCTGCAGTCGTCCAGCCAGGGGACTCAACAGCCTTGACGAGTCGTCACGTGCGGAGGCGTTCCATTTCATCCCGCGCTCGCGGGTGACCACGGTGGAGGCGGCAAAGATGTAGACGAAACCCAGCAGCATCGCCCACGCCAGCATCGTCAGTTCGGTTGTCATCGTCGATCTCCGTCAGGGGCTGGATGCGCGCAGGCTGTAGCCGGCCAGGCGCCAGGTCTGGTCTTCGTCGAAGCGGAACGACACCAGCTCGCGTACCGGCTGCGCGCTGTTGGCGAAGCGGGTCGGGAAGCTGACGTTGATATACAGGCCTTCGGGCACCGCAGCACCTGCAGCGTATTTCACGCGGGTGATGGTCGGCTGGCCACGCCCGGCCAGCGCGCCAAGACGCGTGCGGTCTGCGGCAAGCTGGCTGACGAAGGCCGCCTTGGGCACTGCGCGGCGGGCAACCGCCGAGGCGCCGTCCCACAACTCACCAGCCCGATTGGCGTCGACCAGTTGCGCGGCCTTCAATGCGGCACTGCCCATTTCCGCGTCCTGTTTCTGCACCTGCGCCTGCTGGGCCGGGCTCAGCGCCGGCGTGGCAGCGGTCGCCGGCTTCGCGGCCGTCGGTGCGCTCGGCGCGGGGCGAGCCGGGGCCGGTGCGGGCGTGGCCGGCGCCGGCGTTTGCGCCAGTGCAGCCAGGGGCAACAGGGACAGCAGCAGGAGCACGCGCTTCATGGACACCGCCGGTTCGATGGAAAGAACCGCAGTCTACGCCAGCGCAGTGAGTGGGCCGTCAGCGCGCCTGGACGCTGCCTTCCACCGCACCCGCCTCGGCCTGCGCCGCCGGTGCCGCCGATGCCGCGGGCAGCTGCTCGGCCACCGGCGGCTGCTCCGGCGGTGCCGGGGGCAGCGTAGCCACGTCGATCTCCGACAGCGGGCTTTCCTCCGGGCACACCGGGTCGGGGAAGCCGAAGCGCTGCTTCAGCGACTGGCCACAGCTGTTGATCGATTCCATGTCGGCACCGTCGCGCTTGCACTGCTGGTCGAACGCCACCAGGAACGCATCCTTGCGCTGCACGAAGTCGTCGCCGCAGGTACGCATCTGCTTGATCCGCTCCAGGTCGTCCTGCACGGCGTTGGTCCCGTCCAGGCCGTACTGGCGAAGCTCTTCGGCCGTCAGCAGGCGCAGGCTGCGGTTGGGCACGGTCATCATCAGGTCGGCCACACCCACCGCCACACCATTGCGCTGCAGATAATCCTTCACGTTGTCATAGACCTCGTGCAGCTCGCGGTTGAGTTCCGCGCGCGAAGTGGCCTTGGAACTGATGCGCATCATGCGGTGGATGCCGACCTTGCCGGTCAACAACCGGTTGTCGCCGGCAGCCAGCACGAACACGCAGGCGCTGTGGCAGATCGAGCCCTCGCGCACCCAGATGGTCCAGCCGGATTCGCCGATGCTGTCGCCGGCAACGATGGCCGATTCCACCTGGCCACCGCTGGAATCCAGATCCAGGATGCGCTTGTGGATCTGCAGCTCGTCGGCGACCACGGCCAGCCGCCACATCATCTCGGCAAACCCGGGGTTGATCTTGCCGTTGTAGCGCACGCGCAGCAGGCCACGCTCGGCGCACGGCGCCAGCGCCTGCTTCAGCTGTTCGCGCTGCAGGCCTTCCAGTTCAATGCCATCGCCGCCGTCGCCGGCGTAATCGGTGGTGCAGCTGACCCAGGCCTTGCCGTTTTCCAGCTGCGCCTGCGGCCAGGGCCGATCAGCCCGGCTGCGCGCCAGTGCCGGTGGTGGCGGCGCATCGGCGGCATTGATCGACACCATGTTTTCACCATCACTGGCCGGGGCCCGCGTGGCCTTGTCGGCCGCGGTGACGTTGCCCGGGTTCTCCAACTGGCTGCAGCCCGCCAGTACCAGGCACAACAGGGGCAACCAGCGGAGTTTGGCGGACATCGGGCAACCGGATTCAGACAGGCAAGAACCACAGTCTACCCGTCCACGACGCGCATTCAGCGCCCGCCACTGAACCTGTTCTGACCTTCACGCACCGTCATTTCCCATTCCAGTGTCTTCCGCCTTCCCGTCCACGCATGGCGTGGATCTACATGTCGACCAAGGTCGACACCCACCAAGAGCAGGCCATGCCACCTCGACAGTTCGCGGAAGTCTGTCGAAGGCGGGGTGGGTCCGGTTGCGGGGGCGTGAGCGCCATGGATGGCGCGACCGAGCTTACAGGGACGTACTTGCAGCGTCCCCTGCAACCGGACCCACCCCGCCATCCCACGGATAGCCCGCTGTTGCCGTTGCCGTTCCTCTGCGGGTGCCGGGCGCAGCCCGGCCAAGCCCCTCCAGCATCCATGTCCGAATATGGCGAGTACTACCGCCCGCAGGCGCCTAGACTGGCGCCATGGATACCGCACTCGCCCTTGATACTGCCGCCTGCGATCGCGCCCGCCTGGCCCGTGATGCACGCTTCGACGGCGTGTTCTTCACCGCCGTGCGCAGCACCGGCATCTACTGCCGGCCGGTGTGCCCGGCGCCACCACCGAAGCCGCGCAACATCACCTATTTCCCCACGGCAGCGGCCGCTGCGTCCGCCGGCTATCGCCCCTGCCTGCGCTGTCGCCCCGAGCTGGCCCCGCTGGCACAACAGGCGCTGGCCGGACAGGCCGTGCAGCGTGCCCTGGCGCTGATCCATGCTGGCTTCCTGCAGGACCAGCCGGTGGCCGAGCTGGCGGGAAAGATCGGCCTCAGCGCACGCCAGCTGCAACGCCTGTTCGTCGAACGGCTGGGCGCAACGCCAGGGCAGATCCACGCGACCCATCGCCTGCTGCTGGCCAAGCAGCTGCTGACCGAAACCACGCTGCCGGTGACCGACGTGGCACTGGCCGCTGGTTACAACAGCCTGCGCCGCTTCAATACGGCATTCCTGCAGGGCTGCGGCATGGCGCCTACCGTACTGCGCCGCCAACACCATCCCCTGGCCACCGACGATGGCGGGCTGGTGCTGCGCCTGGGCTATCGACCGCCGCTGGATTTCCCCCGCATGCTGGCCTTCCTGCGCAAGCGCAGCCTGCCCGGCATCGAACTGATCGGTGAAGACAGTTACCAGCGCGTGCTGGGCACAGCCGAGCGCCCCGCCCTGCTGCGCGTCACCGCCGACCCGAAGCGGCCCGAGCTGCGCCTGCAACTGGACGCGGTCGACCCACGCCTGATTCCGGACATCGTGCGCCGCGTGCGCCGTGTGTTCGACCTGGACGCCGACCTGCAGCAGGTGCACGCAGCGCTGGGCGACGAACCTCTGTTGGCGCGCGGCATCGCCGAGCGCCCCGGCCTGCGCGTGCCAGGCGGATGGGACGGCTTCGAGGTGGGCGTGCGCGCGGTACTGGGCCAGCAGGTCAGCGTGGCCGCGGCCACCACGTTCGCGCGCCGGCTGGTCGATGCCTACGGTGCGCACTTGCCCGGCATGCCGTCCGAATTCGACCGTCAGTTTCCAGCGCCGGACGTACTGGCCGACGCGCCGCTGGAATCGATCGGCCTGCCACGCAGCCGCGCCGCCACCGTGCGCGCCCTCGCCGCAGCCTGCGCCAGCGGCCAGCTGGACTTCGGGCCGGGGCAGGCACTGGAGGAATTCGTCGCCCGCTGCGTGGCCCTGCCCGGCATCGGCCCGTGGACGGCGCAGTACATTGCCCTGCGCGGGCTCGGCCAGCCTGATGCCTTCCCCGCCGGTGACCTGGTGCTGCAGCAGGTGCTGGGCCACGCACAGGGCCAGCGCCTCAGCGAACGTGCCACCGAGGCCCGTTCGCAATCATGGCGACCATGGCGCGCCTATGCCGTGCTGCATCTGTGGCACCTGTCCGGCACTTTCGTTGGAGAACCCTCATGAACCTCTTGTTCGATCGCTTCGATACACCGATTGGTGAACTGACCATCGCCGGGGATGAGAATGGCCTGGCCCACGTTCTGTTCCCGGAAAACCGCCATCCTGCGCGCGGCCGCGAGCACTGGCATTACGCGCCCGGCGCATTGCCGGAGGCGCGCGAACAGTTGCTGCAGTACCTGCACGGTGAGCGCAGCGGTTTCGACCTGGCGCTGGCACCGCATGGCACGCCGTTCCAACTGCGCGTCTGGCACGCGCTGGCGTTGATTCCCTTCGGCCAGACCTGGAGCTACCTGCAGCTGGCGCAGCAGTTGGGCCAGCCGACGGCGACCCGTGCGGTCGGCGCGGCCAATGGCCGCAATCCGTTGCCGATCGTGCTGCCGTGCCATCGCGTGATCGGCAGCAACGGTACGTTGACCGGCTTCGGTGGCGGCCTGGAAACCAAGGCAGCGTTGTTGCGGCTGGAGCAGCGACAGGCACCGCTGTTTGCATGAGGGTTGGAGGCAGGGCTGCGCCCTGCACCCGCTACAAGCCAGAGCAACGTCAACGTCAACGTCAACATCAACGTCCAAAGCCGGCTATCCGTGGGTGGTCGGGGCGGTGTCGGATTGCGGGGTCGCCGCAAGTACGTCCTTGTAGGCTTGGCCGCGGCATCCATGCCGCGGACACCCCGCAATCCGACACCGCCCCGCCTTCGACAGGTTCCCGGTGACGGTTTGATTCGTTCCGGTAGATCCACGCCATGCGTGGATGGAAGCATCCGTAATCTGTCTGGAGAAGAGTCCCCTTGTTGTTCAAGGGGGCGCGCCAAAGGCGCGGGGATAAGGTGAAATGCGCGGACACGCCAGCACGCCAACGGCGGGATGGCGTGTTCAAGGGGGCGCGCCAAAGGCGCGGGGATAAGGTGAAATGCGCGGACACGCCAGCGCGCCACAGGCGCGATGGCGTGTCTTGGGTACGTCATTGCTGCGGATTATCATGGCCGGATGACTTCCGTACGCCTGACCTGCACGCTGGCGCTGCTGCTGCCCCTGGCCGCATGCACCACCACGCCTTCGCCTTCGACAACCATCGCTGCACCTGCCGCGGAGGCGAATACGCCGCCCGCCAGCCCGCCGAAGCTGCTGTTGATCTCCATCGACGGCCTGCGCGCCGATGCGTTGGATCGCGGCCTCACCCCGAACCTGCAACGGATCATCGATGGGGGCGTGCGTGCGCGCTGGATGACGCCCTCCTATCCCTCGCTCACCTTCCCCAACCACTACACACTGGTCACCGGCCTGCGTCCGGACCACCACGGCATCATCAACAACAGCATGGACGATGCCGCGCTCGGTCGCTTCGCGCTGCACGACCGCACTGCGGTGACCACCAGCGGATGGTGGGGCGGCGAACCGATCTGGGTCGGTGCCGAGAAGGTCGGTGTGCGCACCGCCACCACCTCATGGCCGGGCAGCGAAGCCGAGATCCAGGGTACACGGCCCAGCCAGTGGCGCATTTACGATGCCAAGGAACCGCTGGAGCAGCGTGCGCAGACGGTGCTCGACTGGCTGTCGCAGACCGATGCCGATGCGCCGCGCCTGACCACGCTGTACATGGAGCACGTGGACAAGGCCGGCCACAACTTTGGCCCCGAATCCAGGCAGTACACCGAGGCCATCGTGCATGCCGACCAGGTCATCGGCCAGGTGCTCGATGGCCTGCAGCAGCACGGCCTGGCCGACAGCACCAACGTGATCGTGGTCTCCGATCACGGCATGGCGTCGGTACCCGAGGGCCAGGTGATCGCCCTCGAATCGATGGTTGACCCTGCCATCGCGCGCAACGTCAGCGCAGGCCAGTCGGTCGGCTTCGCGCCGGAGGTGGGACGCGAAGCAGAGGCCGAGCGTGCCCTGCTCGGTCGCCACATGCACTACGAATGCTGGAAGAAGGAGAATCTGCCGGCGCGCTGGCATTACGGCACCCATCCGCGCGTGCCGGCCATCGTCTGCCAGATGGATGAAGGCTGGGACGCGCTGACGCGCGAGAAGATCGCCAAGCGCGAGCACGCCGATCGCGGCTCACATGGCTACGACAACGCGTTGCCGTCGATGCGCGCAGTGTTCGTCGCCCGTGGCCCTTCATTCCGGCAAGGCCTGGTGATCGACGGTTTCGACAATGTCGACGTCTACCCGCTGCTGGCGCACCTGCTGCAGGTGCCGGAAGCGGCCAACGATGGCAACGCGCAGACGCTGCAGAAAACCCTGCGCTGATCGCGGCGCCATGCCCTGGCCATGGTCAAAAAAAACGCGGCGCCGAGCGCCGCGTTTTTCTTTGGACCGGTCGGTCGGCGGATCAGCCGGCCTTGGCCACTGCCTTCTTGGCCACAGCCTTCTTCGCCGGAGCCTTGGCCACGGTCTTCTTGGCAACCGGGGCGGCGGCGCCTACGGCGACCTTGCTCGCGGTGTGCGAACGGGCGTTGCCGTAGCTGGCGTTGTAGCGCTTGCCCTTGGCGGTCTTGCGGTCACCCTTACCCATGTCTTCAACTCCTCAAATGTGAAATCTGGTTACCCCGTACTGACACGGGTTCGGCGGGGCCGCCTTGCTGGGCGCCCCCGCGCACGATCGGAAAGCCTACCACGGAGCGCCTAGTGCGCGCAGCTGGCGTCATGCACGTGGCCGTGGTTCAAGCGCAGGTTGACCAGGTGCGCGATGCCGACCAGCAGGCCGCCCAGGGTCATCACCACCGCGTGCGGCACCGCGTTGTGGTGCAGCGGGTCGTACAGCACGCCGGCCCACAACGCGACCAGGCCGGGAATCAGGAATGCCAGCGCACGCAGCGCGCCGTGCCGCCGGTAACCCCAGACCAGGCTGAACAAGCCCAGCAGGGTCACGAACACCACCAGCGCCTTCTCCACGCCATCACTGAGCCAGAAGGACAGGCCAAGCGAGGGGGCAGCGGCCAGCAGCAGCGGAATGACCGCGCAGTGCACCGCGCACAGCATCGAACCGGTGGCGCCGAAGCGATCGAGCAGGTGGCGCAGGCGTGAGGGCAAAGGCATGACTTCCAGCAGGGCGGCGAATCGTTATGGAATAATATAACATCGTTTCCCGACCCGCACGGTTCCCCTCCCCCTGTCCCGCCGACGGGATTCGTGCGCCACCCGATTGATACAATGTAACAAAGGACCGCCCATGCCCTCCCGTCACCCTCGCCTCAAGCCGCATTCCCTGGCCCTGGCGCTTGCTGCGCTGCTGCCCTCCGTCGCCTTTGCGGCCTCCGACGATGATTCGCATCGTGACCGCCACCTGACCGAGCTGTCCTCGGTGCAGGTCACGGCATCGCCGCTGCAGGGTGATGCCGAATCGCTGGCGCGCCCGGTCGAAGTGCTGGCCGGTGAGCGCCTGGACGAGCAGAAGGCCGGCACCCTCGGTGACACCGTCGCCAAGCTGCCCGGCGTGCAGAGCACCTTCTTCGGCCCCGGCGTCGGCCGCCCGATCATCCGTGGCCAGGAAGGCCCGCGCGTGGCCGTGCTGTCCAACGGCATGGGCAACATGGACGCCTCCACCGTCAGTGCCGACCATGCCACCAGCATCGAGCCGTTCCTGGCCGACCAGATCGAAGTGCTGAAAGGCCCGGCTACCCTGCTGTTCGGCAGCGGCGCGATCGGCGGTGCGGTGAACGTGGTCGATGGGCGCATTGCGCGCGAACTGCCGGATCGTCCGCTCAGCGGCCGTGCCGAGCTGCGTGGCAATTCGGTCAACGACGAACGCAGCGGCATGTTCCGTCTGGACGGCGTGAGCGGCAATGTCGTGCTGCACGTGGATGGCCTGGTGCGCAATGGCGATGATTTCCGCATTCCCGGCTACGCGGTGATCGACGGCCTGGAAGACCACCACGATGACCACGACCACGCGGGCGAGGAAGGCGAAGAGCCGCGTCGCGGCCGCCTGGACAACAGTTCCATCCGCACCCGCGCCGGTGGCGTCGGCGCCACCTGGCTGGGCGAAGGCGGCTACTTCGGCGCCTCGGCCAGCACCTACCGCACCAACTACGGCATCCCCAACGGCGCCCACGTGCATGCCGACGGCGATGGCCACGACCATGATCACGACCACGACCATGGCGAGGAGGAGGAAGGTGAAGAGCACGACGTGCGCATCGACATGGTGCAGAACCGTTTCGAGACCAAGGCCGGCATCTACAACCCGGTATCGTTCCTGAAGAACGTCAACGCGCGCGTGGCCTACACCGACTACGAACACGTGGAGCTGGAAGCCGGCACGCCGTCCACCCGCTTCACCAACCGCGGCATCGAAGGCCGCCTGGAAGCGGTGCAGCAGCAGATCGGCGGCTGGGACGGCGCCTTCGGCCTGCAGTTCGGCAACAGCGATTTCGGCGCCAAGGGCGAAGAAGCGTTCGTGCCCGATACCGGAACCAAGAACATCGGCCTGTTCGTTCTGCAGGAAAAGCAGTTCGGCCCGTTCAAGCTGGAACTGGGCGGTCGCCACGACCAGGTCAAGCTGGACCCGACCGGCGACTACCGCCGCCGCAAGTTCGACGCCACCAACCTGTCGGCCGCCGGTATCTGGAAGCTCAACGATGCGGTCGACCTGCGCATCGGCGTGGACAGCTCCGAGCGTGCACCGACCAATGAGGAGCTGTACGCCGCCGGTGCGCACATCGCCACCCGTTCGCTGGAAATCGGTGATGCCAACCTGAAGACCGAGCGCGGCCAACGCATCGAACTGGGCATCCACACCCACAGCGAGCGCCTGGACTTCTCTGCCGCGATCTACCAGACCAGGTTCAAGGACTTCATCTACCTGGCCGACACCGGCATCACCGAGAGCCTGCCGGTGCGCACCTGGACCCAGCAGGACGCGGTGTTCAAGGGCGCCGAAGCCGAAGCGCTGGTGCACCTGTTCGAAGGCGGCGCCGGCGATTGGGACCTGCGCGTGTTCGGCGACTACGTGCAGGCCAAGCTGGACGGCAACGGCAGCCGCACCCTGGACATCGCCGTGCCGCACGGTGACCACAACCACAACTACAGCGTGGAACTGGCCAACACCGGTTACCTGCCGCGCATCGCCCCGGCCCGTGTCGGCGCCGACCTGCGCTGGGCGAAGGATGGCTGGCGTGCCTCGGTGGGCGCGGTGCGTTACAGCCGGCAGAAGGACGTTGCGCAGAACGAGGAGCCGAGCAACGGCTACACCCTGGTCGATGCGCACCTGGCCTACCGCTGGGACCGCAGCGACAGCAACAGCTACGAGTTGTTCCTGGATGGCAGCAACCTGACCAACCGCGAAGTGCGTCCGCATACCTCGCTGCTGAAGGATTACTCGCCGCTGCCGGGTCGTGGTGTCGCCTTCGGGATCCGCGCGTTCTTCTGATGAGGCATCCACGCATGGCGTGGATCTACTGAAGTGCATCCGCGCGTGGTGTGGATCTACTGAAGTGCATCCACGCATGGCGTGGATCTACTGACTTTGACGGCGGCATGCTGTCGTTCTCTCCCGGGGGGCCAGTTGGCCCCCCGCCTTTTTTGATGACCTCGATCGACCCTCACGCATTCGTCACAAAGATGTGCGTACGACAACAAGCGGACAATCCCGTCGCCATCTGTCTCTCGCCATCCGGACATTTGTGTCCGAAAATGAAGCCATGACCACCCAACGTGCCGATGCCGCTGCCCGCCGAGCCCTCATCCTCGATGCTGCCGACCATGTGTTCGGCCAACACGGCGTCACCGCGCCGCTGGACCTGGTGGTCGAGCGTGCCGAAGTCGGCCGCGCCACCCTGTATCGGAATTTTCCTGACCGCACCGCGCTGATCCAGGCGCTGCTGCAGCGCACGGTCGACCGCATCCGCCGCCAGGTCGAGCAGCTTGGCGACCGCGACGACGCCCTGTTCGAGGTGTTCGAAGGCATGGCCCAGCGCATCGTCGATTCGCCGGCACTGGCCGATTACTGGCGCGCGGTCGATTCGGACGTGCCGGCCATGCGCACCGCACGCGAGACCGTGCGCGACCTGCTGGAAGCCCCCATCGCCCGCGCCAAGGCCGCTGGCCTGTGCCGGCCCGACCTGGAAAAGACGGATATTTCACTGATCTCGGGCATGCTGGGGGCGGCCCTGCGCGGCAAGACCCGCGATGAGCGCGCCCAGCTGGCCGGGCGTGCCCTGCAGCTGCTGCGCGGGGGACTCCAGGGAGCAGCCAGCGGGGAACGCTGATGGTGCAGCCGTACCTCAAGCCGGTTCCGGATTGGGACGAGCACGAGAAGCCGACCATGCCTGGTTCGGCGTCGATGCCCTGGCACCCGCCTTATCGGCGTGCAGCCTATGCACTGGTGTCGCTGCTGGTGGCCATCACCGGTGGCCTCGGCAATGCGCTGGTAACGGCCAACCTGCCCTTCCTGCAGGGGCAACTGGCGCTCACCCCCACCCAGGGCAGCTGGCTGGTGGCTGCCTACGCCATGGTCAACGTGACCGCCAACCTGCTGGCCTTCAAGTTCCGCCAGCAATACGGCATCCGCCTGTTTGCCGAGATCGGCCTGGGGCTGTATGCGGCGCTGGCGGTGCTGCACCTGTTCGTCGGCAGTTTCGAGACCACCATGCTGACCCGCGCCGCCAGCGGTTTCGCCGGCGCGGCCTGTTCGACGCTGGGGACGCTGTACATGCTGCAGGCGCTGCCGCGGCGATTCACCGGCAACCTGCTGGTGATCGGCGTCGGCCTGTCGCAGCTGGCGGTGCCGATTGCCTGGATCGTCTCGCCCGGCCTGGTCGATACCGGCCAATGGCACCAGCTGTATTCGTTCGAAGCAGGGCTGGCGCTGTGCGCGTTTGCCGCCGTGGTCGTGCTGAAGCTGCCGCCGGGCATCCAGGTCAAGGCCTTCGAACCGCTGGATTTCCTCACCTTCGCCCTGCTCGCGCCTGCCGTCGCCCTGCTGGTGGTGGTGCTGGCCCAGGGCTACACGCGCTGGTGGTTGAACACGCCGTGGCTGGGCTGGGCGCTGATCGCCTCCATCGTGCTGACCACCACCGCACTGATCATCGAACACTACCGGCGCAACCCGCTGCTGCAGATCCGTTGGCTGTCGACCCTGCCGGTGATGCACTTCATCGTCGGCGCCTTCCTGATCCGCTTCCTGACCACTGAACAGTCCTACGGCGTGGTCAACCTGATGCGCACGCTGGGCATGGGACCGGACCAGATGCGGCCGCTGTTCGTGGTGATCCTGGCCGGCGTGGTCACCGGCATCGCCGGTGCGTCACTGACCTTCGGCCCGAAGCGCCTGATTGCGCAGTTGCTGATGGCGATCCTGCTGCTGGGTGCCGCCGCGTTCTTCGACCAGCACCGCACCAGCCTGGATCGCCCGCATGACTTCTACATCAGCCAGTTCCTGGCGTCGGTGGGCGCCGGCATGTTCATGGGCCCGCTGATCATGCTTGGCATTTCCGCCGCGTTGAAACAAGGCGTGGACCACATGATCACCTTCCTGGTGACATTGTCGATCACGCAGACGCTGGGCGGACTGGCCGGCTCGGCCGTGCTGGGAACGTTCCAGCTGCATCGCGAGCAGCTGTATTCCAGCGCGCTGACGAGCCAGCTCGATCCAGCCGACCCGGTGGTGGCACAGCGCCTGCGCATCCAGCAACAGCTGTACGCAGCGCAGATCACCGACCCGGTGCTGCGCAGTGCCCAGGGCAGCGCGCAGCTGGCGCAGACCACCCGCCGCGAAGCCAACGTGCGAGGGTTCAACGATGTGTTCACCCTGAGCGGCTGGCTGGCAATCGGTTTCCTGTGCTGGTTGCTGCTGCTGTCGCTGCGTACCGCCGTACGCAAACAATGGCGCAAGCGCCATCCTTCCTCCCCCGCTGCGGCTGCGACCGCGGCACCGCGCTGAGTCCACCGTCATGCCTCCCGTCCCGCCCCGTCCAGACGACACCGACGCTGCCGAGAACGTCACCCCGCCGCCGCCCACCGATGCGGCACCGGCGGCGACGCCTGCCGCGCCCGCCGCCGCGCCGAAGTACCTCAAGCCGAGTTCGCGCAGCGTGGTGGTGATGGTGGTGGTGGCCCTGCTGGGCATCGCGCTGATCCTGCGCGCCTGGCACCTGTGGCCGTTCACCAGCACCGTGATGGTGACCGACAACGCCTACGTGCGCGGTCAGATCACGGTGATGGCGCCGCAGGTGAACGGCTATGTGACCGACGTGCTGGTGAAGGACTTCCAGCACGTGAAGCAGGGCGAGCCGCTGCTGCGCATCGACGACCGCATCTACGCGCAGCGGGTGGCGCAGGCGCAGGCCACGTTGGACAGCGCGCGCGCGGCCCTGGCCAATTCGGACCAGTCGCAGGCGCAGAACCGCGCGCAGATTGCTGCGGCGCGGGCCACGCTGTCGGCCGGCCAGGCCGAGCTGCAGCGCTCGCGCAACGAGGCCAAGCGCTACGAGGAACTGGCGGCGCAGCAGCTGGTGTCGATCAACGACCGCGACAAGTTCCGCACCAGCCAGGCCTCGGCGCAGGCCAGCGTGCAGCAGTCGCAGGCGCAGATCCGCATCGCCGAAGAAACCCTGGTCTCGACCCAGGTCTCGCGCAAGAGCCTGGAAGCGCAGGTGGAAAGCGCGCAGGCACAGCTTGAGCTGGCCCGCATCGACCTGGCCAATACGGTGATCCATGCGCCGCGCGATGGGCAGATCAGCGAGGCCAGCGTGCGCGTGGGGCAGTACGTGGCGGCCGGTTCGCAGCTGCTGTTCCTGGTGCCCGACGCATTGTGGGTGGTGGCCAACTACAAGGAAGGCCAGACCTGGCAGATGAAGATCGGGCAGCCCGCCTCGTTCTCGGTGGATGCGTTCCAGGGCCAGGTGCTGCGCGGACGCGTGGAGCAGATCGCGCCGGCCACCGGATCGGAGTTCAGCGTGCTGCGCCCGGACAATGCCAGCGGCAATTTCACCAAGGTGGTGCAGCGGCTGCCGGTGCGTATCTCGATCAACGGGGACCAGGAACTGGCGGCGCGGTTGCGGCCGGGCATGTCGGTGATCGTGCGGGTGGATACCGCGACCAAGCCGATGGACTAGGGCGCCGGCCCGGTGGAGTCGAGCCATGCTCCATGCTCGGCTGCATTGTTATGAAATGGGGTCAGATCCCTTTGCCACTGGCAAAGGGATCTGACCCTAATCCCGAGGAAGCCGGCCAGCGGCCGGCACTACCCTCGCATCAGCCTGCGCAGCGGGCGCAGAGTCCGTGTACTTCCAATGTCTGTGCCTGCGGTTGGAAGCCGAGCTCCTTGGCCCGCTTTTCCAGCTGGGTCACGATCTCGCGGTCTTCCAGTTCCACCGCGCTGTGGCAGCTGTTGCAGATCAGGAACGGCACCGAATGGGCCGCACTGCTGGGGTGGTGGCAGGCCACGAAGGCATTGACCGATTCCAGCTTGTGCACGAAGCCATTGGCCATGAGGAAGTCGAGCGCGCGGTACACGGTGGGCGGGGCGTCAGCGCCCACACCCTTGCCGTTGCGCACCCACTCCAGCAGCTCGTAGGCCTTGACCGGCTTGCCGGCCTCGGCGATCAGCTTGAGCACGTTGGCGCGGATGGGGGTAAGGCGCAGCCCGCGCTCGCGCGAGACACGCTCGACCACCGCCACGAAATCAGAAGCGTCGTGGACATGGTGGTGCGGGGCCGTACAGGCGGTTTTGGCGGACATGCGCGTTCTCCAGTTCGGGCGTGGGCCGCAGGGCTCAGGCCGTTGCTACCTTGGTGATGGCCACATCGATGCGTTTCAAGGCCTGCTCGCGGCCGGCCAGGTACACGGTATGGGAAATGTCAGGGCTGACCTGGGTGCCGGTGATGGCCACGCGCAGCGGCTGGGCGACCTTGCCCATGCCCATTTCCAGCGCGGCGGCTGCATCGTGCAGGGCCACGCCAACGGCTTCGGCGGTCCACTCCGGCAGGGCCGCCAGCAGCTCGCGGGCCTTGCCCAGCGGCAGTTCCGCACCGGCCTTGAAGTGCTTGGCCACGGCCGCTTCATCGTATTCGTTCAGCGGCTGGTACCAGACCACGGCCTTCTCGGCCATTTCCTTCAGGGTCTGCACGCGCTCGCGGAGGGCGATCACCACGTCCACCGGCGCCGGGCCAGCGGCCACATCCAGGCCCAGCTTCTGCAGCTGGTAGACCAGGTGCGGCACGATCGCGGCCGGCTCCTCGGTCTTCAGGAAGTGCTGGTTGACCCAGCCCAGCTTGGCCATGTCCAGGCGCGAGGCCTTGGAATTGCAGTCCTTCACATCGAACAGGTCGATCAGTTCCTGGCGGCTGAACAGTTCCTGGTCACCGTGCGACCAGCCCAGACGGGCCAGATAGCTCAGCAGTGCATCAGGCAGGTAGCCGGCGTCCTTGTACTGCATCACGTCGGCCGCGCCGGTACGCTTGGACAGCTTGGCGCCCTGCTCGTCCAGGATCATCGGCATGTGGCCGAACTTCGGCACCGGTGCGCCGATGCCTTCGTACAGGTTGATCTGGCGCGGGGTGTTGTTGATGTGGTCGTCGCCACGGATGACTTCGGAGATCTTCATGTCCCAGTCGTCCACCACCACCGCGAAGTTGTAGGTGGGGTAGCCGTCCGGACGGAAGATGACCATGTCATCCAGCTCGCTGTTGGCGATCTCGATGCGGCCCTTGATCAGATCATCGAACACCACCGTGCCTTCAAGCGGGTTCTTGAAGCGGATGACGCGGTTCGGATCGTCCCTGTACGGCAGGCCCTGCTCGCGGGCAGCGCCGTTGTAACGCGGCTTTTCCTGCCTGGCCATCGCGGCCTCGCGCATGGCGTCCAGCTCTTCGCGGGTTTCGTAGGCGTAGTACGCCTTGCCGTCGGCGATCAGCTGCTCGGCCACTTCCTTGTACCGGGCGACGCGCTCTGTCTGGTAGAACGGGCCTTCGTCGTAGTCCAGGCCCAGCCACTCCATCGCCTCCAGGATCGCATCGATCGCACCCTGGGTGCTGCGTTCACGGTCGGTGTCCTCGATGCGCAGCACGAACTCGCCGCCACGATGGCGGGCCTCCAGCCAGCAGTACAGCGCGGTGCGGGCGCCACCGATATGCAGGTAGCCGGTGGGACTGGGGGCGAAGCGGGTGCGGCAGGTCATGGAGGGCTCGAGGAACGGGTATCCCCCGATTTTACCAGCCCTCCGCCCCCTGCGGAAAAAGGGGACGGAGGGGGCCAAGTCACTATTGCCGCGCTCCCGGGAGAACGCCGATGCAACGGAGGGGAAACACGACTTGATCCCCTCCGTCCCTTCTTCAGGGCTCGGGCTTGCGCGGGAACGGCTGCTCGCGCATGGCAGCGTGGTAGGCGAAGGAGGCGACGATGGCGGCGGCCTGCTTCAGGTCTTCCGGTTCGGCGTGGTCCCAGGTGTCCAGGTGGCTGTGGTGGACGTTGCTGAAATAGTCCAGCTTGTCCTGGATGAACTGGAAGCCCGGCAGGCCGATGCGGTCGAAGCTGATGTGGTCGGTGCTGCCGGTGTTGCGGGTGGCCACGGTGGTTGCACCCACGTCATGGAACGGGGCGAGCCAGGCTTCGAAGATCGGCATCGCCGCCAGGTTTTCCTGTGCGTAGATGCCACGGAAGCGGCCCGAGCCGTTGTCCATGTTGAAGTAGACCTGGAACTTGCCGTAGTCGCGGGTCTTCTGCAGGGCACCGGTCGGTTCACGCAGCGAGGCCGGCAGCGCCTTCTGCGCCGGGTCGGTGGGCTCGGGGAATCGACCGAAGTGCTTGGCCACGTACGCCTGCGAACCGATCAGTCCCTGTTCCTCGCCACTCCACAGCGCAACCCGGATGGTGCGCTTGGGCTTGGCGCCGCTGGCCTTGAGGATGCGCATGGCCTCCATCATCACCGCCACGCCGGCGGCGTTGTCGGCCGCGCCGGTGCCGCTGTGCCAGGAATCCAGGTGCGCGCCGATCATCACCACCTCGTCCGGCCTGCTGCTGCCACGGATCTCGGCCAGGGTGTTGTAGCCGGGCTGGTCGGCCTCGTCGGTGAAGCGTGCGGCCACATCCACGCGCAAGCGCACGCTCTGCTTGGCTTCCAGCGCGCGTACCAGCGGATTGAAGTGCTCGGCGATCATCGCCAGTTCGGGAATGCCGACCGCTTCACCGGCCTTGCGCGAGCCGCCACCGGCCACGCGGATGATGCCGTTGTCCCAGCTGCTGATGCTGATCGAGGCCAGCGCGCCTTCTTCAACGAAGAATGCGTTGACCTTCGCCGCCAGCGCCTGCTTCTCCTGGTATTCCTTGACCCGCTTGGCGCGGTCGGCGGCCACGTCCTTGTCATTGGGCAGGGTGAATTCCTGCAGGCCTTCCAGCGAGGTGGCGTCGTGCCGGTGCGAATCGGCGTCGGTGCCGCGCTTGTATTCGCGTGCCTCGCCCAGCAGCAGGATCTTTCCACGCAGCTTGCCGCGATATTTCTCGATGTCCTCGGGCTTCTTGATGTCCACCTGCAGCAGGTCGCCCTCGACCGGGCCATTGGTGCCCGGCGTCCACGCCTTGGGCAGCGCATGCAGTGGCTGCACGCGATCGCCCAGCATCTCCACGCTGGCCGAGGTGAATTCCCAGCCACGGCCGAATTCGTCGAAGGCTTCGTCATGGACATTGTCCAGCTTCCATTCGCTGAACTTGCCGCGGGTCCAGGCGTTGGCACGCCCCATCGCCGGCGAATTGGTCAGGCGCGGCCCGATGCGTTCTGTGAGGTAGCTGAAGGTATCCATCACCTGCGACTTGTGGAACGCCTGCTGGCGGATCTTGCCGACCATGTCCAGGTCCACCGGCTCGCGCTGCTGCGCCACCGCATTGCCACCCATCGCCAGCGCTACTGCCAGCACGCCCCACTTCAGCCCGCTCCACGTCAACACGCCGCACCCCTGCCCTTCGGCTTGATCATCATCCGCTCGAGTCTAGCCAGCCGGGGCGCCCGGCCCCCGTCCCATCGGTCATGGGCATCTGCTAGATCCACGCCATGCGTGGATGGCGCCTTCCCACCGAAGAGCGGTGCGGACCAAGGTCCGCACCCACCAGAGGCCCCGTAGAACCACGCCACGCGTGGATGGGCCTTCCGCTGTCACCCCTTCCACCCCAGCCACAGCTGCGCGCGTTCGGGCAACAGCAGCAGCCAGTGCCGCTGGTCGATGCTGCTGCAACCAAACACCGCCGCATGTTCCGGCCAGTCTGCCGGCAACCCGTCGATGCCGATCTCCGACAATGCCGCGGCCCCGGCCTTCCATGGCCGGTAACGGGGCACCTTGCCGGCGAGCGCGCCGCGTCCGTGCCGCGCCTCCCGCAACCAGTCCAGCCCGCGCCGCTGCAATCCTTCGCAGGTAATGGCGGCCAGCTGGAAGCGGACCAGGCCGGGCGCGATCCGTGCCCCCGGCAAGGCCGCCAGGACCCCATGGGCCTGCAGCAGTGCATCCACCTCCAACAGCGCGGGAATGCCCTGTCGTGCCCGTTGCTGCAATCCTTGGCGCCAGCCCATGGCGTGCTCCTTACTTCTGTTCGGCCAGGGCGTACCAGTCAACCCGACGGGTCACCCACATCGCCAGCGCGAGGATCACGAACAGCAGCAGCGAGCCCATCAGCAGTGCATTGTTTTCCGAGACCAGCAGGCCATACAGCGCGCCGTACAGCACCGTCAGCATCGCGGCGAAGCCCAGGCCCCGCTTCCAGTGACCCAGCACATTGGCCAGGTACACCGCCTGCAGGCTGATGCAGGCCAGCGCGGAAACCAGGTAGGCCTGCCAGAAGGCGATGTGCTCGGACAGGCTGATCAGCAGCAGGAAGAAGATCGCCAGCGCCAAGCCGACCATCAGGTACTGCAGCGGATGGATGCGCAGCGACTTGATCAGTTCGAACAGGATGAAACCAACGAACGTCAGCACCACGAACAGCACGCCGTACTTGGAAGCGCGGTCGGCCTGGGTATAGGTATCGACCGGGTCGACCAGCGAAACCTGCACCGCCTGCGCATCCAGGTCATCGCCCTCGCGCAGTCGCTGCTGTGCGTCCGATGCCAGCGAGGACACGGCCCAGCGTGCATCGAAGCCCTGTGCATCCACACGCCGCTCGTTCGGCAGGAACGCACCGGCAAACGACGGGTGCGGCCAGCTGGACCGCAGCGCGATCTGGTTGTCATCGCCCACCGGCACCACCGACAGCGAGCGGCTGCCATCGAGCTGCAGTTCCAGTTCCACGCTGCTGGCCGCCAGGGTGCCTCCGGTGCGGGCGATGCCGGCGATCGGTGCATGCAGCCCACGTCCCAGTGCGGCTGCGCCGGCCACGCCCGGCAGCAGCTTGACCTGCTGTCCATCAACCCGCAGGTTCGGCGTACCAACCAGGCCACGTGCATCGGACACGCCCAGCGCGATGTAGGCCTCGCCATAGGTCATGCCATCGTGCTCCGGGTAGTCGTCCTCGCTGAAGGTCGCCTTGAGCTGGCCATTCCAGCTGTACACCGGCACCTTGAACAGGCCGACCGAGCGCTGGCTGGGCAGCAGCTCGCCACTGATCTGCAGGGTGGCCGGCGGCTGCAACCAGTAACCCTGGGTGGTCTGCAGCTCGGTCTTCTTGTTGCCCTGCGCATCGACCACTTCCACCTGCTCGCGCTTGGACCACGGCACCACGCGCACCGGCCCGACCACGCGCTGGGTACCGGCACGGCTTTCGGCCACCCGCGAGTAGGCCTCTTCGCGATAGGCGCTGCGCTCGGTGATGACGCTGCGGATCAGGAACAGCGGGATCAGCAGCAGCAGGATCAGGCCGCCGACAATGGCGAACCGCAGCAGCATCTTCAGGGATTTCATCGTCCGTCCTCGTTGGAGAGGACTGCAGGATGGACGGCTGCGGTGAGCAGGGTTTGTGGCGAATTTGAAGCGGGTGTGAAGTCAGCGCCGCAGACGCTGGCCCGGTATCGCCAGCGGCAGCCACAGGCTGGCCACGGTGCCGCCGCCTTCGCGCGGCTGCAGGCTGGCGCGGCCGTCATGCAGGCGCACGACTTCCTGCACGAAGGGCAGGCCGAGGCCGGAACTGCGGCGGCCGGTGCCGGGTCGGGCCAGCGAATAGAAGCGCTCGAACACGCGCTCGCGTGCGTAGTCGGGAATGCCCGCGCCACGGTCGGCAACCTGCAGGCGTACGCCCTGCCCGTCCAGTTGGGCATCCAGTTGCACCTGTGCCCCGGGTGGCGAGAACGCAATGGCATTGTCGATCAGGTTGTGCAGCGCTTGCCGCAGCAGATAGCCATCGCCCTGCACGCGCAGGTCGGGGACCTGCTCGATATGCAGCTGGACACCTGCGGCCTGCGCGCGCACCTGCGCCGCCGCCGCGGCTTCCTGCAGCAGCACCGGCAAGGCGATAGGATCACGGGTCTGCAACCAGCCGTGCTGCTCGACCTCGGCCAGCGCCAGCAGCTTGTCGATGGTTTCTGTGAGCCGTTCCTGCTGGTCGACGATGCTGCGTGCGAAATGCGCACGGTCGGCGTCGGCCATCGGCTCCTGCAGCAGTTCGGCGGCACCGCGGATCGCCGCCAGCGGGCTTTTCATCTCGTGGGTCAGCGATTGCACGTACTGCTCGACGTACGCCTTGCCTTCCAGCTTTCGCCGCATGGTCTCCAGCGCCTGGCCAAGATCGCCGATCTCGTCGCTGCGCCGCTTCGGCGGCGGCACCGGTTCGCCGGCGCTGACCGCGCGCGCATAGCGGCTGAGCTGGCCCAGGCCGTTGGTCAGCCACATCGTCACCAGCACGCCCACCAGCGCCGACAGACCGATCAGCCACGCACCGCGCTCGATGATGGCGCGCTGGCTGGCGGCGATGAACGGATCGATGCTGCGGTTGGGCTGGGCCAGGCTGAGCACGCCGATCAGCGTGCTGCCGTCGACCGGGTCGTACACCGGCGCGGCCACGTGCATCACCGTGTTGCTGTCATCGCCCGGCGTTTCCGGGCTGGAGCGCGCACCGTATTCGCCGCGCAGGGTGCGGTAGACATCGTTCCAGCGCGAATTGTCGCGGCCCACGTCGCGGCCCAGCGAATCGTAGATCACGATGCCCTTGGCGTCGGTGATCGTCACCCGGTAGTCCAGCGCACGCTTGGGGAAGCGCCAGACCATCGCCTTCAGGTCGCGCTGCCGGGCCTTGGCCAGGTTGCGGGTGAAGGTGCCGTTGCGGATGGTGCCGGCCTTGACGTCGGCGGCGGCCATTTCCGCCAGCACGTTGGCCGCATCCACCAGGGTCGATTCCATCGCCTGGCGCACGCCCGGCTTCACTTCGTTGACGAACACGCGCATCACGAAGAACGCGGCGATGCCAACGATCAGGAAGAACCCCAAGAACAGTTTCAGGACCAGACGCACGCGTCAGACCTCCAGGGCGTAGCCGAGGCCGCGATGGGTGCGGATCGGCTCACCGCTGGCGCCGGCCGCACGCAGCTTGGCGCGCAGCGTCTTGACGTGGGTGTCGACGGTGCGGTCGGCGCTGTCGGCGGCGCTGTCCCAGCCACGGTCCATCAACTGGGCACGGCTGAGGATCGCGCCGGGGCGCTGCAGCAACGCCTCCAGCAACGCATATTCGTAGCGGGTCAGGTCCAGCGCATGGCCCTGGAAGCGGATGCGGCGGCCATCGCGATCGATGGCGAAGGCACCGTGTTCCTGCCAGCCGCTCTCGACGGACGGCGCCACCGCAGCGGGCGTGGCACGCCGCAGCCGGGCACGCACCCGCGCCACCAGCTCGCGCGGCGAGAACGGCTTGGCCATGTAGTCGTCCGCCCCCAGCTCCAGGCCCAGTACGCGGTCGAGTTCGTCGTTGCGGGCGGTCAGGAAGATCACCGGCACCTGCGCCACCGGCCCCGGCAGGGCCCGCAGCCGGCGGCAGACCTCGAAACCACTGAGGTCCGGCAGGCCGACATCCAGCACCACCAGGTCGATATCGCCGGCTTGCAGCTGCTGCAGCGCCTGCCCGCCCAGCAGGCAATGGCTGGCAGCGTAGCCTTCGCTGCGCAGCGCATAGAGCACGGTTTCGGCGATGGCCGCTTCGTCTTCGACCACCAGGACATGGGTAACAGGGGTTGTCATGGCGCGCAGCATAGCCGCTGCGGCCCTTGCCCCGTACACTGCCGCCCATGAACTATCGCCACGCCTTCCACGCCGGCAACCACGCCGATGTCCTCAAGCACATCGTGCAGCTGGCCCTGATCGACAGCTTCAAGCGCAAGGACAGCCCGTTCTTCGTGCTCGACACCCACGGCGGTGCCGGCCGTTACCTGCTGGCCAGCGAAGAAAGCCGCAAGACCCTGGAAGTCGAATCCGGGGTCATGCGGCTGATGGCCCAGCCCAAGCTGCCCGAGGTGGTCGAGCGCTACCTCAAGGCGGTGCAGGCCGACAATCCGGTCGGCGCGATGATCGCCTACCCCGGCTCGCCGCTGCTCAGCGCGCAGGCCATGCGCCCGCAGGACCGCATGGCGGTGTGCGAGCTGCAGGAGGATGAGGCCGCTTCGCTGAAGACCCTGTTCGCCCATGACAGCCGCGTCGGCGTGCACCCCGGTGACGGCTATGCGCTGCTGCGCTCGCTGCTGCCGCCCAAGGCCAACGGTGCCAAGATCGGCCGCGGCCTGGTCCTGATCGACCCGCCCTACGAAGCCCAGGACGCCGAGTACCAGGCGATCCTTGCCGCGCTGGCCGAGACCCTGGCGCGCTGGCCGCAGGCCACCTGTGCGGTCTGGTTCCCGATCAAGCAGCGCCGCACCATCCTGCATTTCCTGCGCAAGGCCACCGCACTGCCGGTGAAGTCGGCGATGACCATCGAGTTCCTGGTCCGCCCGGACGACTCCCCGCTGCGCCTCAACGGCAGCGGCATGCTGGTGCTCAATGCCCCCTGGCAGTTCGACCGCGTGGTCGGCCCGGCCCTGCCGGCCCTGCGCCAGCATCTGGGCGAACCCGGTGCCAGCACCCGCCTGGACTGGCTGAAGACGGCCGAATAGGGGCCTTCACGAGGCTGTACGACCGTGAGCCTTTCGTTCACGGAATGCAGCCCCGGTGATGACACAATCGATGGACCACCAAGGAATCACCCGGTATGGCCACTCGCAACCGCATGCCGCCCTGGCATGAGATCTTCAAGGCTCCCAGCGGCCACGAGCTGCTGATCCGCCCCATCCGCCCCGAAGATGGCGCGCCGCTGCAGGCCGCCTTCAGCCTGTTCGGGCCGGAAGAAATCCGCGACCGTTTCCTGCAATCGGTGACCGAGCTGTCACCGGAAACCACCCAGCGCCTGACCCATCCCAACCCGAAGACCGAGATCACCCTGGTCGCCGCCGAGTCGCTGCCGGCCGGTGAGGCCGTGGTCGGCGCGGTGGCCCGTGCCTCGATCATCCCCGGTACCCGGGAAGCCGAGTACGCGATCCTGATCAGCCGCTTCCTGATCGGCCAGGGCCTGGGCCGCCAGCTGATGCGCAAGCTGGTGAAATGGGGCCGCGGCAAGTACCTGGACCGCCTGTATGGCGATGTCGCCGCCGAGAACGAGCCGATGAAGCAGCTGGCCGCCTCGCTGGGCTTCAAGCCGGTCCCCCATCCGAACGGGGCCGAAGGCCTGGTGCGGATGGTGCTGGAACTGGACAACTGACGGCAGCGCCGGGCCCTGCCCGGCGATGTTGATCCGGCCGCTGCGCTCGCCGGGCACGGCCCGGCGCTACCCCGGTCACGTAACGATCATGGGCCTGGCAGGGGCTTCTGCTAAAATCCGCGGTTCATGTCGCGTACTCAATACCCCGCCCCGCCGCTGCCACGTGCCGGCCAGCTTCGCGCCTGGTGGCGCGCCCCCGCCTCGCCCACTGCCCTGGCCTGGTATCTGGCCCAGGCAGCGCGCACGCATGACGCACCGCTGCTGGTGGTGGCCCGTGACAACCACGGTGCCAACCAGATCGAAGCGGATCTGCATACCCTGCTGGGAGGCGACCCGAGCCTGCCGGTGGTGGCGTTCCCGGACTGGGAGACGCTGCCCTACGATCGCTTCAGCCCGCACCCGGACATCATTTCGCAGCGCCTGTCGGCCCTGCACCGCCTGCCCACGCTGAAGCGCGGCCTGGTGGTGGTGCCGGTGCAGACCCTGCTGCAGCAGCTGGCTCCCCGCAGCTATGTCATCGGCGGCAGCTTCAATCTTGAAGTCGGCCAGCGCCTGGACCTGGAAGCGGAGAAGCGTCGCCTCGAAAGCGCTGGCTACCGCAACGTGCCGCAGGTGATGGACCCGGGTGATTTCGCCGTGCGTGGCGGCCTGCTTGACGTCTACCCGATGGGCGCCGACGAGCCGCTGCGGGTGGAACTGCTGGACGAGGACATCGATTCAATCCGCGCGTTCGATCCGGAAAGCCAGCGCTCGCTGGACAAGGTCGAGGCGGTGCACATGCTGCCCGGCCGCGAAGTACCGATGGACGACGCCAGCATCGCCCGGGTGCTGGCGACCCTGCGCGAGCGCTTCGACGTCGATACCCGACGCAGTTCGCTGTACCAGGACCTGAAATCGGGCCTGGCCCCGGCCGGCATCGAGTACTACCTGCCGCTGTTCTTCGAGCGCACCGCCACCCTGTTCGACTACCTGCCTGCCGGCAGCCTGCCGGTCGTCTGCGTGGGCGCCGCTGAAGCGGCAGAGACGTTCTGGACGCAGACCGGCGAGCGCTACGAGCAACGCCGCCATGACGTTGAACGGCCGCTGCTGCCACCGTCGGCGCTGTACCTGTCGCCGGACCTGCTGCGCGAGCGTTTGAACGACGCACCGCGCATCGAGGTTTGGGCCGCCGATCACGCCCGCATCGCCGAGGCGCATGCGCTGGGCGACCAGCCGTTGCCGCCGCTGCCGGTGGCCGCGCGCGAGGCACCGGCCGGTGACGCGCTGAAATCCTTCCTCGGTCATTACCCTGGCCGCGTGCTGATCGCCGCCGATTCGCCGGGCCGTCGCGAGGCCCTGCTGGAAGTGCTGCAGGCCGCCGAACTGAAGCCACCGGTGGTGGCCGACCTGCTGTCCTTCCTGGCCAGCGACGAACGCTTCGCCATTGCCGTGGCGCCGCTGGAAGACGGCTTCGCCCTGGATGCGCCGCACATCGCGGTGCTGACCGAACGCCAGCTGTTCCCCGAGCGCGCCGGCAGCACCCGCCGCACGCGCCGCGCCGGACGAGAGCCGGAAGCGATCATCCGCGATCTGGGCGAACTGACCGAAGGCGCGCCGATCGTGCACGAGGACCATGGCGTCGGCCGCTACCGCGGACTGATCGCGATGGACGTCGGCGGCATGCCCGGCGAGTTCCTCGAAATCGAGTACGCCAAGGGCGACCGCCTGTACGTGCCGGTCGCACAGCTGCACCTGATCAGCCGCTATTCCGGCGCGTCCGCCGAAACCGCGCCACTGCATTCGCTGGGCGGCGAGCAGTGGAGCAAGGCCAAGCGCAAGGCCGCCGAGAAGGTGCGCGATGTGGCCGCCGAACTGCTGGAGATCCAAGCCCGCCGCCAGGCGCGGGCCGGACTGGCACTGCAGGTGGACCGCGCGATGTACGAGCCGTTCGCCGCCGGTTTCCCGTTCGAGGAAACCCCGGACCAGCTGGCCGCCATCGACGCCACCCTGCGTGACCTGGCCAGCAGCCAGCCGATGGACCGTGTGGTCTGTGGCGACGTGGGCTTCGGCAAGACCGAAGTTGCCGTGCGTGCCGCATTTGCTGCCGCCAGCGCTGGCAAGCAGGTGGCGGTGCTGGTGCCGACCACGCTGCTGGCCGAACAGCATTACCGCAATTTCCGCGACCGCTTCGCCGACTATCCGATGAAGGTCGAAGTACTGTCGCGCTTCAAGAGCACCAAGGAGATCAAGGCCGAGCTGGAGAAGGTCGCCGCCGGCACCATCGACGTCATCGTCGGTACCCATCGCCTGCTGCAGCCGGACGTGAAGTTCAAGGACCTGGGCATGGTCGTCGTCGACGAGGAGCAGCGCTTCGGCGTGCGCCAGAAGGAGGCGCTGAAGGCACTGCGCGCCAATGTGCACCTGCTGACCCTGACCGCCACGCCGATTCCGCGTACGCTGAACATGGCCATGGCCGGCCTGCGCGACCTGTCGATCATCGCCACCCCGCCGCCGAACCGGCTGGCGGTGCAGACCTTCATCACCCAGTGGGACAACGCGCTGCTGCGCGAAGCCTTCCAGCGCGAGCTGGCACGCGGTGGCCAGCTGTATTTCCTGCACAACGACGTGGAGAGCATCGGCCGCATGCAGCGCGAGCTGTCCGAGCTGGTGCCCGAAGCGCGCATCGGCATCGCCCATGGGCAGATGCCCGAGCGCGAGCTGGAAAAGGTGATGCTGGACTTCCAGAAGCAGCGCTTCAACGTGCTGCTGTCGACCACGATCATCGAATCGGGCATCGACATCCCCAACGCCAACACCATCATCATCAACCGTGCCGACCGCTTCGGCCTGGCCCAGCTGCACCAGCTGCGTGGCCGCGTCGGTCGATCGCACCACCGCGCCTATGCCTACCTGGTCGTACCCGACCGTCGCTCGATCACGCCGGATGCGGAAAAGCGCCTGGAAGCGATCGCCTCGATGGACGAACTGGGTGCCGGCTTCACCCTGGCCACCCACGATCTGGAAATCCGCGGCGCCGGCGAACTGCTGGGCGAGGACCAGAGCGGGCAGATGGCCGAAGTGGGCTTCAGCCTGTACACCGAGCTGCTGGAACGCGCAGTGCGCAGCATCAAGCAGGGCCATCTGCCCGACATCGATGCCGGCGAAGAAGCGCGGGGCGCCGAGGTCGAGCTGCACGTGCCGGCGCTGATTCCGGACGACTACCTGCCGGACGTGCACACCCGCCTGACGCTGTACAAGCGCATTTCCAGCGCGCGCGACAGCGATGCGCTGCGCGAACTGCAGGTGGAGATGATCGACCGCTTCGGCCTGCTGCCGGATGCGGCCAAGAACCTGTTCGCCATTGCCGAGCTGAAGCTGCAGGCCAGCTCGCTGGGCATCCGCAAGCTGGACCTGGGCGAGAACGGTGGCCGCATCGTGTTCGAATCCAAGCCGAACATCGATCCGATGGCGGTGATCCAGCTGATCCAGAAACAACCGAACCTCTATGCCATGGACGGTCCGGACAAGCTGCGCGTCAAGCATCCGCTGCCGCTGCCCGAAGACCGCTTCAATGCCGCGCGGGCACTGCTGTTGACCCTGGCCCTGCGCTGATCGATCTGCAGGGTGCCGGTCCGCCGCGGGCGGCAGACCGGCACCCTTTCCGTTTCCTGCGCCCGCGACAAGGAGTGTTGCCGTGAATCGTTTCGCCCCCCTTCTGCTCGCCACCAGCCTGGGCCTGCTTGCGGCCTGCCACAGCGGCATGAGCAACCGCGATTACCTGCATGAGAATGTCGCCAGCTGGAACGGCACGGTCAGCATGGTCGAGCAATGGACCAACGGCCCGAACGGCGAGTCCTTCCATGCGTCGCTGCAGGACGGCAAGAGCATGCAGCAGCATCGCTTCGGCCTGAAGAACGCGCACAAGGAAATCGCCGACCGGCTGGTCTTCGTCCAGCAGTTCACCCATGGCAAGGACGCCGACGCACTGCACCAGAACCTGCTCGATTCCCTGAAGAGCACCGAACAGATGTTCGCCGTGATGGAACAGCTGGCCGCCCTGCCCGATGGCTACAGCGAAGAACAGGTCACCCCGCTGCTGCAGACGCTGGACGAGGCCGTGACCAGGATGGACGAAGACATGCAGACCCTGAGCGACGCGCAGGACGCCTTCGCCAAAGCCCATCGCATCCACCTGCAGACCACCGGCTGATCCGCGCAGCCCCGGTTGCGATGCGGCCGGGGCCAAATGCTGCATGCGACTGAACGCACAGCCCCACGCGGGACCGTCGATGCCCCCCGCGTGACACCGATGCGGGTACCCTATGCGCCGCCCCGGCCCGCTCTCGCGGGCCTTTCCGTTTTCTGCGCAGCTCCGCCGCGCCGCCAGTTCCGATGCCCCAGCCCAGACCTCCCGACCTCCTGCACGCGCAGGCCTGCCTGATCGACGCCCTGTCGATGTCGCTGCAGATGCGTGATGCCTATACCCGCCACCACTGTGACCGCGTGGGCCTTCTTGCGCAGCACCTTGCCCTGCACTGCGACCTGGATGAGGACGCCTGTGCGCAGGTCGGCCTGGCCGCGCGCTTCCACGACATCGGCAAGATCGGCATCCCCGACGAGGTACTGCTGAGCCCGCGCCGGCACAGCGACGAAGAGCGCGCGATCATGCGCGAGCACCCGGTGCGCGGCGAGCACATTTTCCTGGCCACCGGCCGCAGTGATGCCGCGCCGGTCGCGCGACTGATCCGTGCCCATCATGAAGCGTTCGATGGCAGCGGCTATCCCGATGGCCTGCACGGCGAGGCCATTCCGCTCGGCGCCCGCATCGTCACCATTGCCGATGCCTACGATGCAATGACCAGCGTGCGCCCTTACCGCGCGGCGATGGAGCACGAGACAGTGCTGCGGATCCTCGATGAGCAGGCCGGTGGCCTGATCGATCCCTACGTGCTGCAGCGTTTCCACGGCATGCTCAGGAACGAGCCGGCGCTGGCCTGAGCCTTCACCGGCTGGACGGCACCTCGCTTGCGCAGCCGCGCCGATCCCCGCAAGCTGGGGTCGGCCGCAGATGGCCCTGCTTACGAGGAGCATCACCCATGAAAGGAAACACCCGTATCGCCGCACCGCTGGGCCTGTTGCTGTTGGCCCTGACGCCGTTCGCGCAGGCCCAGCAGGATGGCACCGCGCCAGCCGCCGCATGCCTGTCGCGCAACCAGGTCACCGCTGGCACCTCACCTGCCACCCTGATGAATGCCCTGCCCCGCTGCGTGCAGGATGGACGCATGCAGGACGCCATCGATCTCTACAACATCGCCGGCGTGTTCGCCCATTTCGATCGCCAGCGCGTCGCAGACGAGACGGGACACGCTGCCTACAACGCGCTGAAGGCGATGGCCGGTTCGGCCATGGGCGAGGAGAATCTCGGTCGCTTCGACAGCGCATTGAAGGCGCAGCTGAGCCCCGACAAGGCGCCAGCCTACGTCGCTGGCATCTGCACCTTCAGCAAGCGCATGGGGCCGCCCTCGTACACCCCGACCTACATGCTGGCCCATGGCATGTCCAATTTCACCGGCAAGGGCGGTGGCCTGGTGCCAGGCTTCGACCCGGCCAGCGCATGGCAGGCCACATTGTCGCAGTACCTGAAATGCCCGGGCTGATCTGCCGCCTGTTCTAGCCGACTGCAACGAGAAGGCCCGGCATTCGCCGGGCCTTCTGCTTCACGCGTTACCGGCAATCGCTTACCAGATCACCACGCGCTTGTCGTCCGCACGCACCATCGCATCACCGGCCTTGCACTGGAACGCGGCGGCATAGGACGGCATGTTCGACGGCGCGCCGTTGGCACGGAAGTTCGCCGGTGCATGCGGATCGGTGTTCAGGCGCACGCGCAGCTCACCGTCGGTGAAGTTGCGACGCCACACGGTGGCCCAGTTCATGAAGAAGCGCTGGTCCTGGCTGTGACCGTCCACCTCGACGTTCGCCTTCGGGTTCTCCTTCAGCGCCATCTGCAGGGCATCGTAGGCCACGGTCAGGCCACCCAGATCGCCGATGTTCTCGCCCAGGGTCAGCTTGCCCTTCACGAACACGCCCGGCACCGATTCATAGCCGTCGAACTGTGCGACCAGCCGGTCGGTGCGTTCGGTGAAGGCCTTGCGGTCGCTGTCGGTCCACCAGTTGTCGAAGTTGCCGTTGGCGGCGAACTGGCTGCCCGAGTCATCGTAGCCGTGCATCATCTCGTGGCCGATGACCGCACCGATGCCACCGTAGTTCAGCGCCGGATCGGCCTTGGCATCGAAGAACGGTGCCTGCAGGATCGCCGCCGGGAACACGATCTCGTTCTTGGTGGCGTTGTAGTAGGCATTGACGGTCTGCGGGGTCATGCCCCACTCGGTCTTGTCCACCGGCTTGCCGATCTTGTCCAGCATGTAGCGGTAGTTGAACGCACGCGCTGCCTGCATGTTGCCCAGGTAGCTGTCACCGTTGGTCTGCAGGCCCGTCCACTCACGCCACTTGTCCGGGTAACCGATCTTCGGGGTGAAGCTGGCCCACTTTTCCAGTGCCTTCTTCCTGGTTTCCTCGCCCATCCACGGCAGCTGCTCCAGGCGGGCCTTCAGCGCCACCGACAGGTTCTGCACCAGGTGCTGCATGGCCTCCTTCGATTCGGCCGGGAACACCGCGTCCACGTACAGCTGGCCGAGGGCTTCGCCCATGCCGCCGTTCACCGACTCCAGCACGCGCTTCCAGCGCGGCTGCATTTCCTGCTGGCCGCGCAGGGTCTTGCCGTAGAACTCGAAGTTGGCCTTCTCGAACTGGCTGCTCAGGTACGGCGAGGCGTCGTCGATGGTGTGGAAGCGCAGGTAGGACTGCCAGGTGGCGGCCGGCACGTCGGCCAGCATCTTGTCCATTTCGCTGAAGAAGCCCGGCTGGGCCAGCGAGAACTTCTGCGCGGCCGGCACCTTCAGGGTGTCAAACAGCGCGGTCCAGCTGAAGTTCGGGGTCAGCTTGTCCGCGTCGGCGGCGCTGAGCGGGTTGTAGCGCTTGGCCGGGTCACGCATTTCGATGCGCGACATCGAGGCCTTGGCCAGGCGGGTCTCGAACGCCATCACCGCCTTGGCCTGTTCGGCAGCCTGCGCCGCGTCCACGCCGGACAGCGTCAGCACCTGCGCGATGTAGGCCACGTAGGCGTCGCGGATCCTGGCCTGCGCGTCGTCGAAGTAATAGCCCTTCTCCGGCAGGCCCAGGCCGCCCTGGCCGACGTAGGCAATGACGTTGGCCGAATCCTTGTAATCGGCATTGGCGAACAGCGAGAACAGCACGCCCTGGCCCTGCGCCTGGCTGTCGCGCAGGTACTGGGTGATGGCGGCGGTGTCGTTCAGCGCGCCGATCTTGTCCAGCGTCGGCTGCAGCGGCGCCAGGCCGGCGGCCTCGATCTTCGCTTCGTCGTTGCCGGTCTTCCAGATGTCGCCGATCTTGGCTTCCACCGAGCCGGCCTTGGCCTGGCTGGCGGCGGCCTGCTGCACCAGCGCATGCTGCACTTCCAGCGAGCGCTCGCGCAGGATTTCGAAGCTGCCCCAGGTGGTCTGGTCGCCCGGCACCGGGTTGGCCTTCAGCCACTTGCTGTTGACGAAGCCGTTGAGGTCGGTACACGCGGCGATGGACGGATCCAGATCGGCGCTGTTGAGGCTGATCAGCGCGGTCTTGATCTGCGACTGGTCGAACGCCGGCTTGGCGGCGTCGGCAGCGGGCGCGGTCTCGTTCTTGCCACAGGCGGCGAGCGAAGCGGCGATGGCGATGGTCAGGCCCAGCGGGACCAGATTGCGGACATTCATGGCGTGTCTCCAACGGCGAATCGTCCAGCGTAGCCGCTGCGGCGATGGTGGGGACCGGCCAAAGGTCACAGGGGGAACGCCCGTGGTCGCAACCGGGTAGGTGCGGACCGTTGGTCCGCACACACCCAGCAGGGGAATACCCACCAACGGTGGGTATCTACCGCGCCTTGCCCTGGTTGGCCACGGCTTCGGCGGCCTTGCGTGCCGCTTCCGGATCACCCAGGTAACGGAACGACTTCACGGTGAGGTCGTCGTTCAACTCGAACAGCAGCGGAATGCCGGTCGGGATGTTCAGCTCGAGGATTTCCTCGCGCGAGACGTTGTTGAGGTACTTGTACAGCGCGCGCAGCGAGTTGCCGTGGGCGGTGACCAGCACGGTCTTGCCATCCTTCAACTGCGGCGCGATGGCGTCGTGCCAGTACGGCAGCACGCGGTCGAGCGTCGTGGCCAGCGATTCGGTGCCCGGCAGCGCGTTGCGATCCAGCCCGGCATAGCGGCGGTCGTGGATCGGGTGGCCCGGATCTTCCAGGTCCATCGCCGGCGGCGGGATGTCGTACGAACGGCGCCACACCTTGACCTGGTCCTCGCCATGCTTGGCGGCGGTCTCGGCCTTGTCCAGGCCCTGCAGGCCACCGTAGTGGCGCTCGTTGAGGCGCCAGGACTTGTTCACCGGCAGCCAGTCCTGCTCCAGCTCGGCCAACGCACCCTGCAGGGTATGGATGGCGCGCTTGAGCACGGAGGTGTGGGCGACGTCGAACTGCAGGCCTTCCTCGCGCATCAGGCGGCCGGCGGCAGCCGCTTCCCGGCGCCCCTGCTCGGTCAGGTCGACATCGACCCAGCCGGTGAAGCGGTTGTCCAGGTTCCACTGGCTCTGGCCATGGCGCAACAGTACGAGTTTACGGGTCACTGCAGGGTCTCCAACGCGAGGAAAGGCAGGCGGCCATTGTAGCCCCGGCGCCCGCTCACCGCGCCGTGGCGGTGTGGATGTCATCCTGTGACCGATGAATACACTGATCGACCCCGGGCGCTGGGAAGGCAGCGTCAGCGCCGCCCGCGAACAGCAGAAGCAGCTGGCGACCCGCGTGCAGCGGCAGGACCGGCTGCCCGCTACCGTGCGCTTGCTGGCCGGACTGGATGTCGGCTTCGAGGAAGACGGCGCGATCACCCGCGCTGCGGCCGTGTTGCTCGACGCGGACACCCTGCAGCCGGTGGCGCAGGAAATCGCCCGCATCCCCACCGTGATGCCTTATATCCCGGGCCTGCTCAGCTTCCGCGAACTGCCGGCGCTGCTGGCTGCGTTGGCGTCGCTGCCGCGCGCACCGGACCTGGTGTTCGTCGATGGCCATGGCATCAGCCATCCGCGCCGGCTGGGCATTGCCGCACACCTGGGCGTGGTGACCGACCTGCCGAGCATCGGCGTGGCCAAATCGAAGCTGGTGGGCCGCTTCATCGAGCCCGACCCTGAGGCCGGCGCGCACACGCCGTTGCTGGACGGCGGCGAGCAGCTCGGCTGGGTGTTGCGCAGCAAGCTGCGCTGCAAGCCGCTGTTCGTCGCCGGCGGGCATCGGGTCAGTGCCGATACCGCGCTGGCCTGGGTGCAGCGCACGCTGCGCGGCTATCGCCTGCCAGAGCCGACCCGGCTGGCGGATCGGCTGGCCTCGCGGCGCGACGAACAGAGGTAGCGCCCGGCACCGGCCGCCACACCCGCTTCAGCGATGCACGTGACCGCGATGGCCCTGCGCATCGGCAGCTGCATGATCGTGCCCGGCGTGATCGTCGTCCTTCGTCGCCGACGGCTGGCCACAGGCTTCGCCGCAGTGGTCGACTTCGATCTGCAGGGTCACGTGTTCGATACCGAAATCATCGTGCAGGCGATCACCGAGTTCGCGCCGCAGGCGGTCGGCGTCGTCGCCTTCGCGCATCACGATGTGCGCGGTCAGTGCCGGCGTGCTGGACGCCAGCGCCCATACGTGCAGGTCATGCACGTCCAGCACTGCGTCGTGGTCGGACAGGCGGTCGCGGACCCTGGCCACGTCCATGCCCTTGGGCACGCCTTCCAGCAGCACGTTGATGGCCTCGCGCATCAGCACATACGTGCGCGGCAGCACCCACAAACCGATCAGAACGGCCAGGATCGGGTCGATCGGCTTCCAGCCGGTCCATTGGATCAACAGCGCGCCGGCGATCACCGCCACCGAGCCGAGCATGTCGGCCCACACTTCCAGGTAGGCGCCCTTCACGTTGAGGCTCTCGCCGCTGCCGGCCTGCAGCAGGCGCATGGAGATCATGTTGATCACCAGGCCGACCGCTGCAATCACCAGCATGCCGGTGGAGGCGATCTCCTGCGGTTGGCGGAAGCGACCGATGGCTTCCCACAGGATGTAGCCGGCAACCACGAACAGCATTGCGCCGTTGATCATCGCGCCCAGTGCTTCAAGACGTGCATAACCGTAGGTACGGCGCGCGTCCGGCGGGCGCCGGCTCAGCCGCACGGCCACCAGCGCGATCATCAGCGCCAGGGTGTCGGTAGCCATGTGCGCGGCATCGGACAGCAGTGCCAGACTGTTGGTCCAGAACGCACCGACCACCTCCACGACAAGGAAGGTGGAGGTCAGGCCGAGCGCCCACCACAAAGGTTTCTCGTGGCGGATCTCGGATGGCAGGTGATCGTGGTCGTGACCCATGGCAACAGCTCCTTAGCGATGGGAGTCAGGCTACGCCGGCGGGTGTCGGGAAACTATCACGGTGTTTATAACATTGCAGGCATGCACGGCTGGCGCGAAGCGGGAGGGTGCCGGCCAACGGCCGGCACCACCGCCTGATGATCAGAAGCCGAAACGCAGACTGGCCCAGTACGCGCGGCCGGGTTCGTTGTAGGTCGCCGCACCGGCGTCACTGCTGTTGGCCTCGCGGAACAGGCGCTTGTCGGCCAGGTTGTTGACGCCGAAGCCCACGCTGACCGTGTCGGTCACCTTGTAGCGCGCGCTCACGCCCCAGACGTTGTACGCGCTGCGGGTCTGCAGCACGGTGGACGCATCGCAGTTGGCGGTGCAGCGCGGATCGTTGTTGATGTTGGCCGTGGCCGGTTCCTGCTTGCCGTAGAAGGTGCCGGTCAGCAGCAGCGACAGCTGCTCGGTGGCCTGCCAGTCCAGCATGGTGTTGACGGTGTACTTGGGAATCACCGACAGCGGCTGGCCGGTGCTCTTGTTTTCGTTCTCCACCATGTAGGTGAAGTTGTTGCTCCACTTCAGGCGGTCGCCCTGCTCGCCCAGCAGCGGAATCACCAGGTTGCCCTCGAGCCCCTGCACGATGGCCTTGGGTGCGTTCTCCCAGCGGAAGATGCGGCCCTTGCGGTCGGCTGTCAGGCCGATCTGGGTGTAACCGGCCTGGATCTTGTCCTTGTAGTCATTGTGGAAATAGGTCAACGAGGCCTGCCAGCCGCTCTGCGGTGCCCACTCCACGCCCAGTTCCTTGTTCAGGCTGGTCTCTGCCCTGAGATCCGCATTGCCCTGCATGTAGCAGCCGGCGCCCAGGCTCGGCAACGCGTTCGGGCAGCCGTTGCCACGGGTGTAATACAGATAGTCCGGGTTGGACTGGTACAGGTTCGGCGCCTTGAAGGCGCGTGCGATGCCGCCCTTGACCACCCAGTCACTGTTGAGCCGGAACTGCGCGTTGAGGCTCGGACTGGTGTTGTTGCCGAACTGGCTGTGATGGTCGAAACGCAGGCCCGGGGTCACGATCCAGCGCTCACCGAGGTAGATGTTGTCTTCCACGTAGACGGCGGTGGTCTGCGCATCGGACTTGCCGCGTGCACGATCGGCCGAAAGGCCCGGAATGCCGCCACCGCTGCTGCTGGACTGGCTCATCGAATAGGGATCGGTCAGCCGGCTGTCGAGGTAATCGAAGCCCAGCGTCCACACGTTCTCCGCGCCGCCGAGGGTGGTCGGGAAGCTGACCTCGCCGTCCAGCTGATAGTTACGCAGGCGCGAGGTCGACCAGTCGGCGCCATTGAAGCTGCCTTCCGGGCCGCCGGCCAGGCCTTCGTTGATGCGCGAGTTGTTGACCCCTTCCACCGCTGCCGTCAGCCGCGAGCTGACATCGCCCCAGCGTCCGCGATGGGTGATCGCGCCGGTGGTGCGATACATGCGGTTGGTCTCGGCCTGCTGCTCGGCCAGCGCGGCCAGGTCGACACCGGTGGAGGTACCAGTGGTACTGACCGCACGATCGCCGGCATAGATGTTGCCCTGGCGGCTGGTACCGGCCTCGAACTCGACCACCTGGTTGGCGGTCACGTCCCAACGCAGCAGCGCGTTGACGTCGCGGTTCTTGACGCCTTCGCGGCCCGCCGGCGGTACCGCATTGGCACCGGTGGCGAAGTCGCGGTTGAGATCCAGCGAATCGGCATCGGTCTTGTTGAGGTTGCCGTACAACCGGAACGACAGCGTGTCGGTCATCGGGCCGCTCAGCTGCAGGCCGAGGCGTTCGCTGCCGCCCTCGGCACTGTGTTCGGGCACCAGGCCGTACAGGTCAACCGCACCGGTCAGGTCGCCGGTCGGGCGCTTGGTGATGATGTTGACCACGCCACCGGAGGCACCCGAGCCATAGCGTGCCGCTGCCGGGCCGCGCAGCACTTCGATGCGTTCGATCATTTCCGCCGGCACCCAGTTGGTATCGCCGCGCGTGTTGCGCTCGCCACTGCGGCCCATGCGCACCGCGTCGCGTGCACCCACGCGCTTGCCGTCGATCAGGATCAGGGTGTTTTCCGGCCCCATGCCGCGCAGATCGATCTGCCGGTTGTTGCCGTACTGGCCCGATGCACTGTTGCCGGTCAGATTGACGCCGGGCATCGTCCGCAGCAGTTCGGCGATGTCGTTGACCGGCGGCCGCTTGGCGATGTCCTCGGCGGTGATGGTGGAAGTGCCCAGCGCCTGCCGCGCGATCTGCGAGGCAGTGACATGCACGGTGTCGATATCGGTGGCATCGGTTTCCGCATGGGCGGTGACGGCAGCTGTGGCCAGCAGTGCAGCGACGGCGAGCGCCAGCGGGCGCGGTGAAAGAGTGTTTGCAGGCATGTTCTGAACCTTCTGGCAGGGCAACGGAAGCCTCTGGCATAGGGCAGGAGGCGGCGACGGGGGAGGCGGAACGATCACTGCGGAATGCCCGCATGCCGGTTCCTGCCGTCATTTTTTCATAAATGCGAGTGATTCTCAAATGCGTCAACGCATTGCGGCATCGGCCGGCATGTGCTTCATCCGCGTTTTTCGGCCTGCATGGCGCTTAAACTGGCCGGCTTCCCTGCCATCAACCGTCGACAGCTGCGGCCGATACCGTGGTCTGTTGTGCGCCGTTAGAGATCGACGTGGATACACCCCAACTGGACGAAGCCAGCCAACCGCTGGCCCAGGCCTGGCAGCAGTGTCTGCTGCTGGCCGGCCCCGCCGCCGCCGCGCTGCTGCATGCCGTGGCCGCCGATGCACCGCCGACGCTGGCGCAGCGCTTCTACGAAGTGCTGCTGCAGGACACGCGTGCGCGCCGCTTCCTGTCCCACGAACAGGTCAAGCAGCGCCTGCAACCGGCGATGCAGCGTTGGCTGGCCCAGCTGCTGACCACCGATGCGGATGGCATTGCCGCTACCGTCGCCGCACAACGGGTGATCGGCGATGTGCACGCACGGGTCGGTATTCCGGTGGACCTGGTGGCCCGCGGTGCGCGCGTACTCAAGCACGAGCTGTTCATCCGCCTGCGCGCCGATGCCGCTGACAACGACACCGCCTTCGCCGCCATCGATTGCCTCAGCGCGATCATGGACATCGCCATGGAAGGCATGACGCTGGCCTATACGCACGCCCGTGAGCGCTCTTCGCGCACCGATGCGGCGTACCGGCTGTTCTCGCTGGTGCAGAATGTCAGCACCGAGCGCGAGCGCCAGCGCGCCCTGCTGCTGGATTGGGAAAACAGCCTTCTGTACACCCTCGCCGGCCATGCGACCGGTGCCGACAACGCCAGTCTGGCGAGCTCGGAATTCGGCCTGTGGTTCACCCACAAGGGCATTCCCAGCTTCGGCGAAAGCAGCGAGACGCAGCAGGTGGGCCAGCTGATGGCCCGCATCGACAGCCGCCTGCAGCGCGCCACCGATGAAGATCCGGCACGGCGGCTGACCGCCCTGCCGATGATCCGCGAAGACCTGGCCACCATCCGCAACCTGATGACCCTGCTGTTCGAACGCATCGGTGAACTGGATGCGGGCAGCGATGCGTTGACCAACCTGCTCAACCGGCGCTTCCTGCCGACCGTGCTGCGCCGTGAGATCGAGTTGTCCACGCGCAACCACACGCCGTTCTCGTTGTTGTTGCTGGACCTGGACCATTTCAAGGCGATCAACGATGGCCACGGCCATGACGCCGGCGACCGCGCGCTGCAGCATGTCGCAGCTCTGCTCGGCCAGCAGACCCGAGGCAGCGACTACCTGTTCCGCTACGGCGGCGAGGAGTTCGTGGTGGTGCTGGTGGCGGCAAGCGAGTCACAGGCGGAGGTGATCGCCGAAAGCCTGCGCCGGCAGATCGCACAGTCGCCGATCACCCTGCCCAACGGACAGACGCTGGCGCTGACCGCGAGCATCGGCGTGGCCGGACACGATGGGCATCCCGATTACGAGCGGCTGATGGCGCGCGCCGACGCGGCGATGTATGCCGCCAAGCGACAGGGCCGCAACCGGGTGGTGGTGGCCGACGACGCACTGCCGGAAGCTCCGGGACGACGCGCGCTGCAACGTTGAGCCTGCAGCGCGCGTGACGTGGCGCCGGGCGGTCTCGACGCTACGCAGCGTCCTTGCGCGGTATGCGCCACGTCGCCCACCACATCAGTGCCAGCAGCGCGATGCCCGCGCCCAGCGCGCACACCGCCGGCCACCCATAGCGCGCCTGCGTCCAGGTGCCTGCCGCAGCCCCCACACCGCTGCCCACGGCATAGAACAGCATGTACAGCGCCACCAGGCGTCCATGCTGTTCGGCCGGTGCACGCAGCAGCAGGGCCTGGTTGGACACATGCAACGCCTGCCCGCCCAGATCCAGCACCACTACGCCCATCAGCAACAGGGCCAGCGAGTACGGCAGGCCCAGCAACGGCACCCAGGCGACCAGCATCAGCAGCAGCGCCCCCAGGCTCACCCGGTGGGCAAGGCCACGATCCATCCAGTGCCCGACCCGCGCTGCCAGTAGTGCGCCGATGATGCCGGCCAGGCCCAGCGCGCCGATGGCGGCGGTCGACCAGTTCAACGGCGGCGCCGACAACGGCAGTGGCACCGCGGCCCAGAACACGTTGAGACCGGCAAACAGGAACAATGCCAGCGGCCCGCGTTCGCGCAGCGCGCGATCCTGCCGCAGCATATCGGCCATCGAACGCAGCAGGTTGCGCCACGACGGTGGCATTGCGGGCACCGGCACGTGCGGCAGACGCCGCCACAGCAGCAGTGCCAGCGCCGCCATCAGCAATGCCGACAGCAGGTACACCGCGCGCCATCCCGCTACGGCGGCTACCGCACCTGAGACCACGCGTGCCGATAGGAGGCCGATGAACACGCCGCCCTGGACCATGCCGACCACCCGCCCGCGTTGCTCCGGTGCAGCGAGGTTGGCGGCGTAGGCGATCAGTCCCTGGGTGAGCGCGGTACCCAGCAGACCCGCCAGCAGCATGCCCGACAGCAACCACGCGGTGCTGCGGGCGGCGGCCAGCCATAGCAGAGCCACCACCAGCGCCAGCAGTTGCACCCGCAGCAATCGACGGCGGTCGCCACGGTCGGCCAACGGCAGCAGCCCGAGCAGGGCCAGCACGCTGCCGGCCTGGGTGGCAGCCAGCACTGCACCGGCCACGGCGGCATCCAGGGCGAAATCATGGGCCAGGCGCTCCAGCAGCGGCTGCGCGAAATAGACATTGGCCACGCTGGCACCGGCAGCAATGGCGAGCAGGCCCAACACGGGGCGGGACAGCGAAGGCATCATCAGTGTGGTTGCATTTTGAAACCAGGTGCACGGTAGCGCCACTGGTTTTAAACTGCAACCACAATCGAGAGAGTCCGCCATGCACGCCAACAGCCCCTGCCCCGTGGCCCGCAGCGCCGATCTGCTCGGCGACCGCTGGGCGTTGCTGGTCATCCGCGATGCCTTCGATGGCGTCAGTCGCTTTGGCGATTTCCAGCGCAGCCTGGGCGCGGCGCGCAACATCCTCAGCGACCGCCTGCGGCGCCTGGTCGAGGCGGGGCTGCTGGTGCAGCAGCCCGCCGCCGATGGCAGCGCCTACCACGACTATGTGCTGACCGCGGCCGGCCAGGACCTGTTCCCGCTGCTGGTGGCCCTGCGCCAATGGGGAGAACGGCATTGCTTCGCTGCTGGCGAAGCGCACTCGCAACTGATCGAATCCAGCAGCCGCCGGCCACTGCCCTACATGCAACCCCATGGCCGTGACGGCCAGCCCGCGCGCCCCGCCGATACCCGCGTGCGCAAGCTCAAGGGGGGAGGCGGCCGGGCCTGATCCGCCCGTTCGCGCACACCGGTGGCGTTCGTGGGCGGTTAGCATCGCTCGTCTCCTGCCGCTGGATGCCGCCGATGCCGAACCACGCCCGAACCCTGTCGATCCTGCTGCCACTGGTCCTGCTGCTGGCCGCACCACTGGCCTCTGCCCGCGACGTGGCAGCACCTGCAGAGCACGTGGACAGCGACGGCCCTTACCTGTTCCGTGAGGGCGCGCAGCTGAAAGCGCAGTGGATCTGCCAGGACCAGGTGGAAACCCACAGCGTGCAGGCCGGAACCGATGGCACGGAGGTTACCGCGCGCTGCGGCTACCCGCATGCGGTGCATGTGCTGCCGCCGAACGTGCCGTCGGCATCGGTACTGCCGGCCGTGCCGCGCATTGTCGCCGTGTCCGACATCCACGGCCAGTACGCGCTGCTGGTCCGCCTGCTGCGCGCCAACCGGGTGATCGACACGCAGGACCGTTGGGCACTGGGCACGGATACGCTGGTGATCGCCGGCGACGTGTTCGATCGCGGCCCGCAGGTGACCGAAGCGTTCTGGCTGCTGTATGGCCTGCAGCAGCAGGCAGCCGCCGCCGGTGGCGCGGTGCATTTCGTGCTCGGCAACCACGAGACCATGGTGCTGTACGACGACCTGCGTTACGTCAATCCGAAGTACCTGCGCAGCGCGCAGCTGCTCGGTCGCAGCTACCCGCAGCTGTATGCTGCCGACTCGGTGATCGGCCAGTGGCTGCGCACGCGGCCGGTGCTGCTGCAGATCGGCGATACCCTGTTCCTGCATGGCGGCATCTCGCCCGAAGCGGTGCAGATGGCATTGGACCCGGCCCACACCAATGCCACCTACCAGGCCTCGCTGGGCATTCCCAAGGCCGAGGTGAAGGCAGATCCCGCCACCGCACCGTTGTACGACGGCAAGACCAGCCCGATCTGGTACCGCGGCTACTTCGACGGGCGCCTGGACAGCCAGGGCGTGCAGGCGGTGCTCGACCGTCTCCAGCTCAAGCGCATCGTGGTCGGCCACACCTCGATGCCACACGTCAGCAGCTTCCACGACGGCCGCGTGATTGCCATCGACAGCAGCATCAAGAATGGCGAGAACGGCGAACTGCTGTTCATCGAGGACGGCAAGCTCAGCCGCGGCCTGCTGGACGGATCGCGGGTGCCACTGGCCAAGGGCCAGCCTGGCCTGCAGGACTGAACGAAGGGCCAGCGCCGGGTGCGCCTGGGCCCCCCACGCCTGCCACCTCCACCCCGTTTGCCGCTACCCTCGGCAGCCGAGAGGCCCGCCCTGTCCAGCGGGCGGCCCATCCGCCCCCAGGAGCCCCGCGCATGCGCGTACTCATCGCAGAAGACGACCCGGACATCGCCTCTGGCCTGTGCGCCTCGATGCGCCGGCAGGGCCACGTGGTCGACCACGTGGACAACGGCGCGCATGCCGATGCCGCCCTGAACTCCACCCAGTACGCGCTGCTGGTGCTGGACCTGGGCCTGCCCCAGCTGGATGGCCGCGACGTGCTGCAACGGCTGCGCCAGCGCGGCGATGGCCTGGCCGTGCTGGTGGTCACCGCACGCGATGGCCTGGCCGAGCGCGTGCGCGTGCTCGACCTGGGAGCCGACGACTACCTGGTCAAGCCCTTCGCGCTGGACGAATTCGAAGCGCGCGTGCGCGCACAACTGCGCCGGGTCACCAGCAACGGCAACCCCGACCTGCGCATCGGCCGCCTGCGCCTGGACCTGACCGGTCACCGTGTGTGGATAGACGAGCAGACGCTGGAACTGACCGCGCGCGAATTCGGCCTGCTGTCCGCCCTGGCGGTGCGTGCCGAGCGCATCGTCTCGCGTGCGCAGCTGGTGGAGGCCCTGTGCGACTGGGGCCAGGACCTGACCGACAACGGCCTGGACATCGCCCTGCACCGCCTGCGCCGCAAGCTGCAGCCGGGCGGCATGGGCATCCGCACGGTGCGCGGGCTGGGCTACATGCTGGAAGACGCCAGCGCGTGATCAGCGGACCGCCCAGCCTGCGTCGGCGCCTGCTCGCCTTCCTGGCGTTGCCGATGCTGGGCCTGCTGACCTTCAACACGCTGCTGGCCTACTACGTGGCGCTGGACTACTCCAACCGCATCCACGACCGCAACCTGACCGATGACACCGTGTCGTTCGCACAGATGCTCAGCACGATGCCGGTCAGCAGCGACCTGTCTCCGCAGGCACGTTTTCTGATCGAGTACGACCCCGACGGTCATCGCTACTTCAACGTCGACAGCAGCCGCTTGGGCACCATCGCCGGCAACGCAGATTTCAGCGCCTATGCGCCCTCGCAGGACTGCAGCGGCACGCACCCGGCGCTGTACGAAGGCGAGTTGAACGGCCAGCAGGTGCGCATGTCGACGGTCTGCACCCAGGCGATGAACGATCCGCAGGACCAGCTGGCGGTGACCGTGGCCGAAAGCATGGCCGACCGCCGCCAGCGTGCGCGCGAAATCCTGATGATCGTCATTCCGCTGATGGCCATGCTGGCGCTGGGAATGGCCGCGCTGGTCTGGTTCGGCGTCACCCACGGCCTGCGTATCCTGACCCCGCTGACCTCGCGCCTGGCCCAGCGCCGCGGCGAGCTGGCACCGATTTCCGATGCCGACGTGCCCGAGGAAATCCAGCCCCTGATCAGCACCATCGATGGCCTGTTCGCGCGGCAGGCGGAAATGATCACGCTGCAGAACCGCTTCATTGCCGATGCCGCCCACCAGTTGCGCTCGCCGCTGGCGGGCATGGCACTGCACGTGGACCAAGCCCTGGCGCACGGCGATCCAGAGACCGTGCGTGAAGCGCTGCAGAACATCCGCCGGCTCAACCAGCGCACCGCCCGCGTCAGCACCCAGCTGCTGGCGTTGAGCCGGGCACAGACCGTGCCGGAGACGGTGGAGGCGCTGGATGTGTCCGAGCTGGTGCCGCAATGGGTGGGCATGCGCGTGCCCGAAGCGATCCGCGATGGCATCGACCTGGGCTACCTGGGTCCGCAGCAGCCGGTGCGGATACTGGGCAACGGCGCACTGCTGCACGAGGCGCTGGACAATCTTATCGACAACGCCCTGCGCTACGCCGGCGCGGAGGCGACCGTCACCGTCGGCGTGCAGGCCCTGGACGACAACGATGTCGAGCTGTACGTCGAAGACAATGGCCCGGGCGTGCCCGAGGACGTGATGTCGCGGCTGGGGGAGCGCTTCTTCCGTGCGCCCGGCACTGCAGCCAGCGGCACCGGCCTGGGCCTGGCCATCGCCCATGAGGCCGTCGAGCACCTGGGCGGACGCCTGGGCTACCTCAACCGTCCCGGCGGTGGCCTGAAGGTGTCCATCACCATACCGTTGCTGAAGGGCCCTTGATCCAGACGGACCGTTGAAAGGTTGCCGAAAATCGCGCTTGCGATGCTGACCTTCCCGACTGCCGCGCTGGAGCCGACTGGTGCCTGCATCCCATGAGTTCTTTCTTCCCGGTGGCCCGCAGGGTGTCCTGCTGATCCATGGCCTGACCGGCACGCCCGCCGAAATGCGCATGCTGGGCAAAGGGCTGAACAACGCGGGCTTCAGCGTGCATGGCGTGCAGTTGCCCGGCCACTGCGGCAGCGTCGAGGACCTGCTGCAGACCCGTTGGGAACAGTGGTATCAGGGCGTGGAAGACGCGGCGGCGGACCTGCGTGGCAAGGTCGACCAGCTGTTCGTCGGCGGGCTGTCGATGGGGGCGGTGCTGGCGCTGGCGCTGGCCGCGCGGCGGCCGGACTGGGTCTCCGGCGTGGGGGTGTACGGCGCCACCTTCCGCTACGACGGCTGGAACATTCCGGCGGTCGCACGCTTCTCGTTCCTGCTGCCGTGGTTCAAGCGCCTGGGCATCGGCCGCGACCGCATGTTCATGGAAGAGCCGCCGTACGGCCTGCGCGACGAGCGCCTGCGTGCGCAGGTCAGCGCCGCCATGCTCTCTGGTGACAGTGCCGCTGCCGGCCTGCCAGGCAACCCGTGGCATGCATTGGCCGAAATGCGTGCACTGAGCACCTGGACGCGCCGTCACCTGCATCAGGTCACGGCACCATGCCTGGTGATGCATGCCCGCGAGGACGACGTGGCCAGCATGGGCAATGCCGAACTGGTGATCTCGCGCGTCAGTGGCCCGACCGAACTGGTGGTACTGGAAGACAGCTACCACATGATCACCATCGATCGCGAACGGCGCGAGGTGATCCGCCGCAGCGCGCGCTTCTTCAGCGACATCGGCGAACGTGCGGGCGTGCTGCAGGCGGTCGCCTGAGATGGGATCGCTTGCGACCCTGCTGTGGCTGGTCAACGTGGTGCTCGACACCGGCGGCCAGTTGGCCTTCAAGGCTGCCGCCAGCGACCCGCAAGACGGCGAAGGCCTGCAGCGCTGGAAACACATGTTCGGCCGTCCCTGGCTGTGGCTGGGCATCGCCTGCTACGTGCTCGAATTCGTCGCCTGGATCGCCTTCCTGTCGCTGGTGCCGTTGTCGCAGGGCGTGCTGCTCGGCTCGATCAACATCGTCGCGCTGATGGTGGCCGGCCGCATCCTGTTCCGCGAGCGGCTGACGCCGTTGCGGGTGACCGGCATGCTACTGGTCAGCGCCGGCGTTGCCGTGGTCGGAGCCGGAACATGAGGCGGCTGTACCTGGTCGGCTTCCCGCTGCTGATGGCCTTCGACACCCTCGCCCAGCTGTGCTTCAAGTACGCCGGCGACGCCGCGCTGCCGGTCGAGGCCAACAGCGCATGGCTGCTGCGCGTGCTGTCACAGCCTTGGGTATACGGCGCGATGCTCGGTTACGTCGGCGCGTTCTTCACCTGGATGAGCCTGCTGCGGCACGCGCCGATCGGCCCTGCGTTCGCGGCCTCGCACCTGGAAGTGATCAGCGTGCTGCTGCTGTCGGCGTGGCTGCTGCACGAACCGTTGACGCTGCATCACCTGATCGGTGCGGTGCTGATCGTGGCCGGCATCATCTGCCTGGGCCGTGCCGAGGCGGATGATCCGCATGCTGTTACCGAAGCGGCCTCGTGAGCCTGCTGTCGCGCGAGTTGCCTCCCACCGCTGGCCTGCCCCTGCAGGCCAGCGATTTCCTTCCCGGCGGCGGCGACCTGTGCACGATTCTCGCCGGGCAGCTGGGCACGCCGCCGCTGCAGCTGACCTGCTCGGGCACCCATGCCCTGCTGATTGCCCTGCGCACCCTGCGCAGGCGCGCGCCGCAGCGCGATACGGTGATCCTGCCGGCCTATACCTGTCCGCTGGTACCGATTGCCGTGCACAGCCTCGGCCTGCGCATACACCTGTGCGATACCCGCCGCGACCATTTCGATTTCGACCCGGTGGCGCTGCACGCCGCAGCCGATGCACGCACGCTGGCGATCGTGCCCACGCATCTGGGCGGGCGCATCGCTGATGTTGATCGCGCATGTGCCATTGCGCACCGCGTCGGTGCGTGGGTGATCGAGGACGCTGCACAGGCACTGGGCGCACGCGTGGCCGGCAACAGCGTCGGCCTGCGCGGCGATATCGGCTTCTTCAGCCTGGCCGCCGGCAAGGGCCTGAGCCTGCATGAGGGCGGTCTGCTGCTGGCACGTGATGAAGAACTGCGTGCGGCATTGATCGAGCAGGCCGCAGGACACACGCCCTTCAAGCCGCGTTGGGAACTGACCCGCAGCCTGCAGCTGCTGGGCCTGGCGGCCTGCTACCGCCCTTCCCTGCTGTCGCTGGTGTATGGAAATCCGCTGCGGCGTGCCCTGCGCCGCGGCGACCTGGAAGCTGCGGTGGGTGACGTATTTCCACTGGATATTCCGCAGCATCACGTCAGCCGCTGGCGGCAGAGCGTCGGTGCACGCGCAGCACAGCGCCTGCCCGATTTCCTGCAGGCCGCCCGCCTGCGTGCGCTGCAGCTGCGCATGCAGCTGGAGTCGCTTCCCGCCGTTGAAGTGGTGGACGGAATGCCTGGCACCCAGGGCACCTGGCCGATGCTGATGCTGCTGCTGCCGAGCGAACGCGCACGTGACAAAGCGCTGTCAGCGCTGTGGCAGCGCGGCCTGGGTGTCAGCCGCATGTTCATCCATGCCCTGCCGGACTACGCCTATCTGCGAGGCATCGTTGCGGACGCGGACGTACCCAATGCCCGCGACTTCGCCGCACGCTCCCTGACCGTGGGCAACAGCCCCTGGCTGACCCACGAAGACACCCGCGAGATCGTAAAGGTACTGGCAGGCCAGTAGTGGCCGAAGCCTGCTTCGCGCCTACTGGCTGAACGCTTCCCGAGTGCCTCCGTTCGGGCTTTCAGGTGGAAAGGAACGAGAAAGACGGCCTGCCTACATTGGCCCCGTCGCCGGCATCGTGCCAAGGCCTCTCTTCATCGACGGAGCTGCCCATGCAATGGAGCATCCTGTGTGACTTCGATGGCACCATCAGCCTCGAGGACGTCATCGATTCACTGCTGGAGAACTTCGGCCAGCCCGGTTGGCAGCAGCTGGAAGACCAGTGGCGCTCGGGCGAGATCGGTTCGCGTGAATGCATGCAGGGCCAGGTCCGCCTGCTGAAGCTGGATCCGGCCACCCTCGATGCACACCTGGACCAGGTACGGATCGATCCGGGCTTTGCCGCTTTCGTCAAACGCGCGCAGGCGTTGGGCCTGCCACTGCGCATCGTCAGCGACGGCCTGGACTACGCAATCCATCGCATCCTCGCCAACCACGGCCTGCCGCCGCTGCCTGTGGTGGCCAACCACCTGCGCTGGTGTAACGACCATTGGCAGCTTGAATCTCCGTACCAGGCCGAAGGCTGCCGCAGCGGCACCTGCAAGTGCACCTGCGCGGCGCAGGCGCGTGCTGACGAAGCTCCCCGCGTGCTGATGATCGGCGATGGCGCCTCCGATTTCTGCGTGTCCGAACACGCCGATTTCGTGTTCGCCAAGCGTCGCCTGATCGCCCATTGCACCGACGCCGGCATTCCCCACGCCGCCATCGACACCTTCCACGACGCTACTGCGCTGCTGCCGCGCCTTCTCGACGGCAGCCTGCTTCAGCCCTCGCTTCCGCGACTGCTCGCCACCGCCTGATCGCTCCGCCCGTTGCTTCCTTTGAATGCCCTCTCCGGAACCGAACCGATGAATATTTTTGACAAGAACGCCGATGCCGCCATCACCGATGCACAGCTGCTGGCAGACGAAGCCCGCTACAGCTCCTTCGGCGACACCGTGCACTACGTTGATCCGCCGAAGATCTTCCAGCGCTGCGAAGGCAGCTACATGTTCGATGCCGCCGGAACCCCCTATCTCGATCTGCAGATGTGGTACTCGGCCTGCAACTTCGGTTACGCCAACCAGCGCCTGAACAATGCGCTGAAGGACCAAATCGACACCCTGCCGCAGGTCGCCAGCCAGTATCTGCACCCCACGCGCGTGCAGCTGGCCAAGACCATCGCGGTGGACATGCACGAGAAGTTCGGCCTCGATGGCCGCGTGCACTTCAACGTCGGTGGTGCGCAGGCGGTGGAGGATTCGCTGAAGATCGTCCGCAACGCGCGCAACGGCAAGAGCCTGATGTTCGCGTTTGAAGGCGGCTACCACGGCCGCACCCTCGGCGCCTCGTCGATCACTTCCAGCTACCGCTACCGCCGCCGCTACGGCCATTTCGGCGAACGCGCGATGTTCATCCCGTTCCCGTATCCGTTCCGTCGCCCGAAGGGCATGACCCCGGACGAGTACTCCGACCACTGCGTGCACCAGTTCGAGCGCCTGTTCGAAAGCGAGTACAACGGCGTGTGGGATCCCAAGGTCGGCCAGGCCGAGTACGCCGCGTTCTACGTCGAGCCGATCCAGGGCACCGGCGGCTACGTCATTCCGCCGCGCAACTTCTTCAAGGGCCTCAAGCGCGTGCTGGACAAGTACGGCATCCTGATGGTCGTCGATGAGATCCAGATGGGCTTCTGGCGCACCGGCAAGCTGTGGGCCATCGAACACTTCGATGTCACCCCGGACGTGCTGGTGTTCGGCAAGGCGCTGACCAATGGCCTCAACCCGTTGTCGGGCCTGTGGGCGCGCGAAGAGCTGATCAACCCGACCGTGTTCCCGCCGGGCTCCACCCATTCCACCTTCAACTCCAATCCGCTGGGCACGCGCCTGGGCCTGGAAGTGCTGAAGCTGGGCAAGGAGATGGACTACGAGCGCACCGTGCCGGAGAAGGGCGCCTACTTCCTCGACGGCCTGCGCGGCCTGCAGAAGCGCCATCCGGAAATCGGCGATGTCGATGGCCTCGGCCTGGCACTGCGTGCGGAAATCTGCGCTGCCGATGGCTTCACCCCGAACCGTGAACTGCTGGACCGCATGGTCGACATCGGCCTGGCCGGCGACCTGCTGCACGACGGCAAGCGCATGGGCCTCGTGCTCGATGTGGGTGGCTGGTACAAGAACGTGATCACCTTCGCGCCTTCGTTGAACATCACCTACGAAGAGATCGACCTGGCGATCACCCTGCTGGACCAGCTGCTGACCAAGGCCAAGGGCTGAGCGGGAATGCGCTGCCGGTTCCCGTGCCCCGCATGGACGTGATCCCGCGTGTATCCAGCACCGCGCTGGAACCGGCCGCGCTGCTGGAGGGCTTCCTGGCCCACCCGCCCCTGGGGTTCGATGCCAGCCGCCTGCCCAGCGGCCTGCCCAGTTTCCGTGCGCCATTGGATCTGACCACAACCCTGGACGATGCACTGCGCTCGCGCCTGCTGGGGCTGCCGCTGTCGCGCCTGTGGCGGCCCTGGCTGACCTGGCAGACACGGTTCATCGGTGCCACCAGCACCGAGTACACGCCGCTGCCGGGGCATGTTTCTGCGGCGGCACTGGCCGACGACGTGCTGCGCCATGGCGTCGGTGACAGCCGGCTGCTGGTGGTCAAGGATCTGGCGATCGATTCGCCCTTGCTGGGCGATGCCGCCAACGCACACAGCCATGCCTTCCTGCAGGCGCTGGAAGCACGCGGTTTCATCCCGCTGGAAGGCATGCCGCTGGCATGGGTGGCGATCGATTTCGATGGAATCGACGCCTATCTGGCACGCCTGTCCGCAGCGCGTCGCAAGAACATCCGGCGCAAGCTGCGCTCACGCAGCAACCTGCAGATCGACTGCATCGCCACCGGTGACCCTGCCCTTGCCGAACCGCGGCTGCAGGCCGAACTGCATGCGCTGTACCTGCAGGTGTATGCACAGAGCACCGTGCATTTCGACCGGCTCGAGCTACCCTTCTTCCAGCACCTGCTGGCAGACACGCAGGGACAGGGGCGCTTGTTCCTTTACCGCCACAACGGCGAGCTGATCGGCTGGAACCTGTGCTACGTGCATGCCGGCAAGCTGGTGGACAAGTACATCGGCCTGTCCTACCCGCAGTCGCGCGACCACAACCTGTACTCGGTCAGCTGGATGCACAACCTGGAATACGCGTTGCAGCACGGCCTCAGCCACTACGTTGCCGGCTGTACCGATTCACGCATCAAGGCCGAACTGGGTGCCCGCTTCACCTCCACCGTACACGCGGTGCATGCGCGTTCGCCGCTGCTGCGCGCCGTCCTGCGCAGGCTGGCCCCTCACCTGCAGGCTGAGCCGGATGGAGGAGGCTGACCGATGCAACTGCGTCCGCCGCTGATCCTCGACCTCGATGGTGGCGTACTGCCATTGCCACAGGCACGCACGCTTGCGCTGCAGCACTGGCATGACCCGCTGCGCTTTGCCTGCCGCAACGCCACGCTGTCACGCTTCGCCACTGAAGTTCTTCGGCCGCTGCCGGCACAGCTCGGCACGGTCATGCTCGGCAGCGGCGACTTCCACCATCTCAGCCTGCCGCTGCTGCAGCACCTGCACACGCGTGCCCCGTTCCAGCTGGTGGTGCTGGACAACCATCCGGACAACATGCGCTTTCCCTTCGGCATGCACTGCGGTTCCTGGGTCAATGCTGCCGCCGCACTGCCACAGGTATCGCAGGTGCATGTGCTGGGCATCACCTCCGCCGATATCGGCCTGGGCCATGCGTGGGAGAACCACTGGCGGCCGCTGCTGGGGCGGCGGCTGACCTACTGGTGCATGGATGTGGATGTGGGCTGGGCCAGCCGCGTGGGCATGGCAGCTGCCTTCCGCCGCTTCGACCATCCCGAGGCCCTGGTCGCCGCGTTCGCCGCCGAACAGGCGCAGGCCCCTCAACCGACCTACCTGTCGATCGACAAGGACGTGTTCGCTGAAGATGTCGCGCGCAGCAACTGGGACCAGGGCCGCTTCCAGCTTGAACACGCGCTGATGGTGATCGAGGCCCTGCGCACCGGTGGACTGGTGGGCAGCGACATCACCGGCGAGGTGTCACTTGCCAACTACCAGAGCCGTTTCAAGCGCTGGTTGTCATCGCTGGATGGGCAGCCCGACGTCAGCGCCGATGATCTTCCGGCTTGGCAGCAGCAGCACCAGCAGGTGAACCGCGAACTGCTGGCGGCGATGGCCGCCGTTCCGACGGCCTGCTGACCCCGCCCTGTAGTGCCGGCCGCTGGCCGGTAGCTGTACCACGATGTGCCAACCAAGGTTGGCACCTGCCAGACCCAGGCAGAGTCGGTAGTGCCGGCCGCTGGCCGGCAACCTCATTGTTCCCGGGCTCACGAGGATGCCGGCCAGCGGCCGGCACTACACTGGACGTCTGCCCCCGGAGCCGCCGCCATGCCCCAGACCGTCATCCCGCAGCTGCGCATGCGCCATGCCGATACCAGCCTGCCCTTCTACGTGCAGGGCCTGGGCTTCATCGTCGACTGGGAGCACCGCTTCGAACCCGGCTTCCCGCTGTTCGCCCAGCTCACCCGCGAAGGCCAGACGATCTTCCTGACCGAACACACCGGCGACTGCGAGGTGGGCGGTGCGGTGTATTTCATCGTCACCGACGTCGATGGCCTGCACCGCGCGTTCAGCGCTGCGGGAGTACCCATCGAGCAGCCGCCACACGATACCGACTGGGGAAGCCGCGAGATGCTGATCGTCGACCCGGATGGCAACCGCCTGCGCTTCGCCACCGACGCTGGCTGAATGCCACGCGCTTGAACGGGAATATACGCTTCGTATACTCTTCATATATTCCCAATCGAGAACGCCCATGGGCATCGTCAACATCGATGACACCCTGCACGACCAGCTGCGCCGTGCCTGCACCGTCTCCAACCGCTCGATCAACGCCCAGGCCACGTTCTGGATCCGGGTCGGCATGCTGTGCGAGATGAACCCGACCCTGAGCTTCCAGGACGTCGTCGCCAGTGAACTGCGCGCCGCCGGTGTGCAGCCGCAGCTGCTTGCCCCCGGGCGGGCCTGAGCCAATGGCCATGATCAAGCGCCCCGACGAGATCGACCGCCTGGCCGAGTCCGGGCGCCTGCTGGCTCAGGTCTTCGCCATGCTCGACGCCCTGCCCCTGCAGGGCCGCAGCACGCTGGAGATCAACGACATCGTCGAGCGGATGATCGTCGACGAGCTGCAGGCGCGGCCCGCCAGCAAGGGGCAGTACGGGTTCCCGTACGTGCTCAATGCCTCGATCGACAACGTCGTCTGCCACGGCATGCCGTCGGCCGATGACGTGCTGCGCAATGGCCAGATCGTCAACCTCGACATCACGCTGGAGAAGAACGGCTACATTGCCGATTCCAGCACCACGTATGTTGTGGGTGATGCCGACTACGCCGCGCGCAAGCTGGTGCAGGTGACCTACCAGGCCATGTGGAAAGGCATCGCCGCCGTGCGGCCCGGCGCGCGCCTGGGCGATATCGGCCACGCCATCGCCCGCCACGCCCGCAGCCACGGCTACAGCGTGGTCAAGGAGTACTGCGGCCACGGTATCGGCCAGGAGATGCACGAGGAGCCGCAGATCCTGCATTACGGCCATGCCGGCACCGGCATGGAGCTGCAGGAAGGCATGGTGTTCACCATCGAGCCGATGCTCAACCAGGGCAAGCCGGCGATCCGCCAGCAGCCGGACGAATGGCCGGTGTACACCCGCGACGGCAAGCTGTCGGCGCAGTTCGAGCACACGGTGGCAGTAACCGGCAACGGCGTGCGCGTGCTGACCCTGCGCCCTGGTGAAACCCCGTTGTGCGCGGTGGATGCGGCCTAGAGCGGGCGCAGCAGCAACAGCAGCGCAAGGCACAGCATGAAGGCCGCCACGCCAGCATCCAGCAACCGCCATGCTGCCGCGTTGCGGAACACCGGCTGCAGCAACCGAGCGCCGAACCCCAGCCCGCAGAACCAGAGCACGCTGGCCACGCAGGCGCCCGCTGCGAACACCCAACGCAGGTCACCCGGGTAGCGCGTGGACAGGCTGCCCAGCAGCACCATCGTATCCAGGTACACGTGCGGGTTGAGCAGGGTGAACGCCAGGCAGGCCAGCAGCACCTGCCGCCGGCTGCCACCACTGGCATCGGCCGCGGCCAGCGCGCTGCCACCGCGCCACGCGCGCAGCCCGGCCTGCAGCCCATAGCACAGCAGGAAAGCGGCCCCGCCGAAGCGCAGCACCTGCAACAGCAACGGCCACTGCAGCACCAGCGCCCCCATGCCGCCCACCCCGGCCAGGATCAGCGCGATGTCCGCGCCCATGCAGGCCAGCACCACCATGCCCACGTAGCGGCGCTGCAGCCCCTGCCGCAGCACGAAGGCGTTCTGCGCGCCGATGGCGATGATCAGGCCGGCACCTGAAAACAGGCCGGCCAATGCCGCAGCAATCCACATCCGACGCTCTCCACCTTGAAAAGAGGCGCAGGGTGCGACCAACGGGCTCGTTAAGGCCAGCTGGTTTTTCTTTATCCTGTGCAGAAAAACTGAAGAGGCACCGCGTGGACCTGGTACATCCGCAGTTGAGCGCCTTCACCGCCGTGCTCGAAGAAGGCAGCTTCGAGGCCGCCGCATGCCGCCTGTCGATCAGCCCGTCTGCGTTGTCGCAACGGATCAAGGCGCTTGAGGACCGGCTGGGCCAAGTGCTGGTGGTGCGTCAGGCCCCGTGCCGCCCTACCGCTGCCGGCGAAGTGCTGCTGCGGCGGGTGCGGCCGATGCAGGCACTGCAAGCCGAAGCGCTTGCCGAACTGCTGCCGGAACGCGGCAGCGATGCCACCCGTACGCCGATTCCGCTGGCGGTCAACGACGATTCGCTGGACACCTGGTTCGTCGCCGCCATCGCCGAGCTGCACCAGCGCCACGGCTACCTGTTCGACCTGCGCATGGACGACCAGGACCACACCCTGGAACTGCTGCGCACTGGCAGCGTGCTTGGCGCGGTCACCGCCGAACGCAGGCCGCTGAAGGGCTGCAACGTGCATCCGCTGGGCGCGATGCGCTACCGCGCCATCGCCTCACCGGCATTTGCGCGCCGCCACTTCAGCGCGGGCATGCAGGCCGAAGCATTGGCCTCGGCGCCGATGATCGTGTTCAACCGCAAGGATGAACTGCAATGGCGTTTCCTGCGCAGGCTCACCCGCGCGCGAATGCAACCGCCCGTACACTACCTGCCCTCCTCCACCGGCTTCGTCGATGCTGCCGCGCGTGGGCTTGGCTGGTGCCTGGCACCGGAGGCCCTGGTCACGCCAGCGGCAGAGGCCGGACAGATAGTGGTGCTGGAACCGCGTCGCTGGCTCGACGTACCCTTGTTCTGGCAGCATGCCGCCGTGCGTTCGAGCACGTTGCAACACATCACCCACGCGCTGCGTACCGCCGCGGGCAATACCCTACGTTGAAAAGAGCATGATCCAGACCACCGCAGACCCCGGCTTCACGCGCGGACCACTACCGTTTGCCCACTTCTTCACTACAGGAACGGCATGCGCCTGAGCTGCCCACGGACAAGGATGCATCGCGCGCTCGGCGCTGCCGGCCTGGCCTTGCTGGCCAGCCTGCCGCTGGCTGCAGCGGCACAGACCAGCGCGCCTCCTGCACTGGAATGGGAACAGGCGCGGCAGCGTCTGGAACAGGTCTCCGACGCGCTGGCCGCTGCTGATGCCGGCGTGCGCAACAAGGAAGACCTGCACGAGGCCACCCGCCTGCTGCGCCTGCCGGAGATCACCGGCGAAGTGCGGCGGCTGCAGTTCCAGAAGACACTGACCCTGCCGCTGGGCTCGCTGGCGCCGGTGGCCGAAGCCTTTGGCATCGACTCACCGCTGTCGTTCACCGAGCGCGACTGGCGCACACGGCCGGTGGTCACTGCGGTGCTGCCGCTGTACACCGGCGGCCTGATCCCGGCCGCGCAGCGTGCTGCCGGCGCGGCCAGCGAACAGGCCAGCGCCGAGCGCGAAGCGCAGCGGCAGTCGCTGACCGTGCAACTGGCCCAGGCCTACTTCGGTCAGCGCTTGGCCGAACAGGCAGTGGTCGTGCGCCGCGACGTGCGCGATGGCTTGAACCGCCACCTGTCCGATGCCGAGAAACTGGAACGCGAAGGCTTCGCCACGCGTGCGCAGCGCCTGCAGGCCACCGTCGCCCGCGACAAGGCCGAGCGCGAGTATCAGAAGACGCTCAATGATCTGGCCACGCTGAAGGCTGCGCTGGCCACGCTGTTGCGCAGTGGCGGCGATGTGCAGCCGCTGTCGCCGCTGTTCGTTCAGCGCGCGCCGCTGGAACCGGTCGCCACCTTCGAGCGTACCGCGCAGGCACGGCAGCCGCAGATCGCCCGCCTGCGGGCGATCGTGGCGCAGGCCGAACAGGGCGTGCGCGTGCAGCAGGCCAAGCTGAAGCCAACGGTATTCCTGTTCGGCCAGTACGACTTCCGCCGCCGCGACGAAATGCTGACCGATCCGGACTGGGCGTTCGGCATCGGCCTGAAGTACACCTTCCTGTCGCCGAACTCACGGCCGGCACAGATAAGTGCGGCACGCGCGCAGCAGGAACAGGCTGAGGCCGGCCTGCGCGAGGCCGAGAACCAGGTCGCGCTGGGTGTGCGCAAGGCCTGGAACGAGCTGGAAACCGCACGCCAGCAGTTCGTGCTGCTGGACAGCAGCATCGCCCAGGCCGACGAGAACCTGCGCCTGCAGGAGCTGGCCTTCCGCGAAGGCCAGGCCACCTCGCTGGACGTGATCGACGCACGGCTCGGTCTTGGCGGTGCCCGCGTCGAACGTGCGCAGGCCGCCTACCAATACGATATCGCCTTGGCACAACTGCTCGAGGTGAGTGGACAGATGGACCGCTTCGAAGACCATCGGCGGCGTGCAGACGAGGTAATTGATCATGAGTGATGTGTTGCACGACGAAGCAACGACGCCCCCGGGCAAGCGCCGGCTGGGGCCGATTCTGCTGGTGGTGCTGCTGGTGGCGGTGGTACTGGGCCTGTGGCTGGCCTGGCGCAGCCCCGCCGACCAGATCCAGGGCATGGCCGACGCCGACACCCTCAACGTGTCCGCCAAGATCACCGCGCGCGTGGCCGAACTGAAGGTCCGCGAGGGCGATCGCGTGCAGGCCGGGCAGGTGCTGTTCCTGCTCGACAGCCCCGAAGTGGCAGCCAAGGAACAGCAGGCACATGGCGCACTGGCTGCGGCGCAGGCGGTGGCCGACAAGGCTGCCGAAGGCGCACGCAGCGAAGACATCCGCGCAGCCGAAGCCAACTGGAAGCGCGCCGAGGCCGGTGCGACCCTTGCCGATGCCACCTACCGGCGCGTGCAGAACCTGTTCAACGAAGGGGTGATGACCCGGCAGAAGCGCGATGAAGCGGCGGCCCAGGCCACCAGCTCGCGCGAACTGGCCCGCGCCGCACGCGCCCAGTACGACATGGCGTTGACCGGCGCGCGCGAACAGGACAAGCGTGCCGCGCAGGGCCAGGTGCAGCAGGCCCAGGGCGCGGTGGCGGAAGTCAACGCCGCGCGCGTTGAAGTGGAAGGCCGCGCGCCGGTGGCCGGCGAGATCAACAAGCGCATGGCCGACCCGGGCGAACTGGTACCAGCCGGCTACCCGGTGTTCACCCTGGTCGACATCGACCGCATGTGGGTGTCGATGAACCTGCGCGAATCGCAGATGCAGGGCCTGAAGGTCGGCAGCAAGCTGCAGGGCAGCGTGCCGGCACTCGGCAAGGACGGTGAGTTCGAGGTCTACTTCATCAATCCCGCGGGCGACTACGCCACCTGGCGCACGACCCGCCAGTCGTCGGGCTATGACGTGCGCAGCTTCGAAGTGCGGGTGCGCCCGGTACGCCGCATCGAGGGCTTCCGCCCCGGCATGAGCGTGCTGTTCGCATGGCCGCAGCACTGAACACCAGCCGCAGCAGCTTCGGCAGCTCATGGCAGCGCGAACTGCGCCGGTTGCGCAGCAGCCGTGCGGACCTGGCGCTGGTCACCGTGCTGCCACTGTTGATGCTGGTGGTGATGGCCTGGATGTTTTCCGCATCGGTGATGCGCGATGTGCCGATTGCCGTGGTCGACCTTGACCACAGCAGCGACAGCCGCCTGCTGCTGCGCATGCTCGACGCCAGCCCCGGCGTGCGCATCGCCCGCCAACCGGTCGATATGGATGAGGCGCGCGCGCAGCTGCGTCGGCTGGAGGTGTTCGCGGTGGTACTGGTGCCGCGCGATGTGACCCGCCAGGCGCTGCGCGGCCGGCAGGGCACGGTGTTTTCCTATTACAACGCCACCTACATGACCACCGGCCAGTCCGCCGCGCGGGATATCGGCGACGCGGTCTCTGCGTGGAACGCGCGGTTGCTGCGCGAACGCATCGGCCTGCAGGTCGGGCCGGGCAAGCTGCGTGCCGCGCCCATCGCGGTGCAGTCGGACATCCTTTTCAATCCGGCGCGCAGCTACGAGCTGTTCCTGCTGCCACTGATCTTCCCGGCGGTACTGTCGCTGGTACTGGCGCTGGCCGTGGCCGGCAGCCTCGGCCGTGAGATCCGCGACGGTACCCTGCCCGCCTGGCTGGGCCATGCACCATGGTCGGCCATTGCCGGCAAGGTGCTGCCCTACGTGCTGCTGTTCTCGTTGTACGGCGCGCTGGGCGCGGCCTACCTGGCCTGGCTGCGTGGCGACGGCATCGCTGGCAGCGTGCTTCTGCTGCTGCTCGCACAGCCGCTGTTCTACCTGGCCACCGCGGCCTATGCCCTGTTCTTCGTTGGCGTTACCCGCGACATGGGCACCGCCCTGTCCGCGGTGGGCTTGAGCATCGGCACCGCGCTGGCGTTCTCCAGCGCCACGTTCCCGGTGATCGACGCACCGTTGTTCACCCGCGTCTGGCACCTGCTGCTGCCGCTCAGCGCCTACATCAAGCTGCAGACCCAGCAGCAGTTCATCGGCTCGCCACTAGCGGTATCGCTATGGCCGCTGGCCACGCTGCTGCTGATGATCGCGGTTGCTGGCGGCATCGGCGGCTGGCGCCTGCTGGCGTTCGCGCGCACGCCGCAGGCCGCGCAACCGGCTGGGGCAAGCACATGAGCCGGATCTGGCACAGCCTGCGACAGACCCTGTTGGCCGTGCTCTGCGACCGCTACGCGATCGTGGTGATGGTCGGCGCGGTGATTCTGTACTCGTTCTTCTACCCCGCCGCCTATCGCCATCAGGTGGCCGGCAAGCTGCCCGTGCTGGTGGTCGATGAAGACCACAGCGCGACCAGCCGCGAGCTGCTGCGCAAGCTCGATTCGCTGCGCGTGGCCCATGTGGTCGGGCAACCGGCCGACCTGCAGGAAGCGCGCGCACAGCTGGAGGCGGGCCAGGCCGAAGGTATCGTGCTGATCCCGGCCAACCTGGAACGCGACATCCTGCGCGGGCATCCGGCCAAACTGGTGCTGCTCGGCAACGGCGCCTACCTCGGCCGCGCCAGCTGGGTGCTGGGCAGCGTGGCCGATGCACTGGGTGCGTTCGGCCGTGAGGCGGCGGTCACCCAAGCCGCGTTCATGGGCGCGCCACAGGCACCACCGGTCACCCTCGTGCAGCGGCCCTTGTTCAACACGCAGGAAGGCTATGGCAGCGCGATCGTGCCCGGCGTGGCCGAACTGATCGTGCACCAGACGCTGCTGATGGGCATCGGCGTGCTGCTCGGCGGTCGCCGTCTGGTGCTGGGCCGGCGCCTGCAGTTCGACCTGCCCACCCTGACCGGCATGGCCCTTGGCTTCGGCCTGATCGGGCTGTTCGGGCTGTTCTGGTACGCCGGCTTCACCGCCTGGGTGCAGGACTATCCGCGTGGCGGCAACCCGCTCGGCCAGCTGCTCGGCGGCACCCTGTTCATCGCTGCCACGGTGGCGTTCGGCCTGTTCGTCGGCAGCTTCTTCCGCACGCGCGAACGCGCCTTCCAGTACATCATCGCCACCTCGATCCCGCTGTTCTTCCTGGCCAGCCTGTCGTGGCCGGCGGTGATGACCCCGCGCCCGCTGGTGTGGCTGGCGCAGCTGCTGCCGACCACCTCCGGCATCAACCTGATGGTGCGCCTTAACCAGATGGACGCCAGCCTGGCCGAGGTCAGCCACGAACTGATCACCCTGGCCGTGCTGCTGGCGCTGTACGGCGCCCTCGCCCTCTGGCGCCTGCACAGCCCAAAGGGGACGGAGGGGATTAAGTCGTAATCGGCGCGAAGGGGAGAAACCGACTTGATCCCCTCCGTCCCCTTTTACGGTTCCGGTGCGTACCAGAACGGGATGCTGTATTCGCGACGGCGGCTGGGCCCACGTTCGCCGCCGTCGGCGTTCCAGACCAGTCGCAGGTCATGCCGGCCCGGCTTCAGATCCGCCATCGGCAAGTAGCCCACCAGCCCGCGCATATCCAGGTCCCGGCGCTCCATCGGCACGAAATCATGCAGGTCGACCTTGCCGCCATCGAGCTGCACCGTCCACAGCAGCGCCATGCAGTTCACCGCTGCCGTCGCCGCCTGTGCACCCTGCGCTTCGTTGCGGGCACCGCCCGCACAGCGCTGCCGTGCCACCGGATTGTCACGCTGCGGACGGTGCGGAATGAACAGCCGCAACCGCGATGCACTAATGGTATCGGCCGGAATCATCGGATAGGGCAGCAGCTGGTCATGCGCCGAGCGCAGCGATTCGTAGTGCGCGCCAAGCATGCCGTGGTCCACCGCTTCTTCGGTCATCACGCTGTAGCGGTTGAACAGCGAGAACTTCATCGAGCCGTACACCTGCAGCGCGGCGAGCACCATCGCCAGCATTACCGCCGATATATAGATCACGGTGAACGAGCGACCGCGCAGGTTGCTCTGCAGGGTCCACTGCATGGTCTGCAGCAGGCGCAGCATCGGTACCCGCTGCAGGCCAGCCAGCACCGACTGCAGCCGCTTCTCCTGCCGTGCGGTGTCCAGGCCCCGCGCGTGGCGCCGCGCGATCGATTTTTCCAGCAGCATCGGCACCATCGCCAGGCCAAGCAGGCCAACCATCAGCACCGCAACGATCGCCAGCGTGATGCGATCGACATCGCCGAAGGCGGCACCGATGGCCATCGCCACGCCCAGCGAGACAATCGCCACCACCAGCGTGCCGGCCAGGGTCTGCACGCACAGCAGCGTGCTCGAGAACAGCATGGTGGCAAGCCGGTCTGCGCGTTCGATGGTGCCGTCGAGCCCACCGTCGCGCTGCTTCAGGAACGCACGTGAGAACGGCCCCAACATTGTCAGTCGATCCCAGTCGATGCCTTTGGGGAAGTGCGATTTCAGGCCGATCAGGCCGATCCAGTAGCCACGCACCGCCAAGTGGATGATCAAGGCCACCGCCAGCACGTAGCACATGCCGACGCCGATACTGAAGGCGAACCACAGCGCCTGGAAATAGACCCCTTCGGTATGCAGGCTGCTGCGCGCCCAGGCATCGAACAGGTAGCCCGGCACGGCCAGCAGCGCGAAGGCAAGCAGGCCGGAAATGAACAGCTCCAGCTCGTCTGTGCGGTCGCGCACGCGGGAGTAGCTGGCTGTCGTGCGAGGCACTGCATCGGCAACATCGGACGGTTCCCGGCGGTCTACAGCACTCGACTCGTTCACTGGCGATTCATCCCTGGAGGTCGGCGCAGTATAGGCATGCACCCTGCTTCACGGAACGGGACCGGAAACGGAGAACGCCGGCACAGGGCCGGCGTTCGGGGTACAGCAGTGTGGAAGGGGTTATCGCATGGGGGATCAGCGGTAGACGCGCTCACAACGGCGCTCGACCACACGATCGCCGGTCTTCTGCTGATGGTTGCCCTGGATCTGCCGTCCGGCTGCGCCGCCTGCCACGGCACCGGCAACCGTCGCCAGCTTCTTGCCGTTGCCGCCGCCTACCTGGTTGCCCAGCAGACCACCGACCACGGCGCCGGTAGCGGTGCCGGTGATGCGGTTGGGATCGCGGGTATTGCGCTGCACTTCCACGTTCTTGCAGACCACGCGGCTGCCATCGTTGAACTTGCGCCCTTCATCACGCGGGCCGTAATTCTGTGCGCCAGCGACGGACGAGGCCGCCAGCAAGGTGCCCAGCACCATCAATCGGGTCGAGGTCTTCATGGCCATCTCCTGTGCTCCGGTATGGCGCAAGTGTCTGCCTGCGGGTGGCAACTGCAGGTGAAATCCACGTCGCCGAGGGTTGAGCGGCCATCATCGGTTCAGGAAACAAAAATGCGCCCATCGCGACCAGCATCGCGATGGGCGCCGTCTCCCACCCGGCTTAGAACTCTTCCCACCCACCCGTGTTGGCAGCAAGCGACGGGGCGATGCGCGGCGGCACGCCGGTCACGCGACGCACCGGCGGCACGCTTGCGGCGACCGCGGCCAGCATCGGCCGGACCGCTGCCGCCGCCACCGAAGCCCCGGTGCGGAACACCGACACCGCCTCGGCCAGCAGCTTGGCCTGTTCTTCCATCGACCGCGCAGCAGCGCTGGCCTCTTCCACCAGCGCAGCGTTCTGCTGGGTGGTCTCGTCCATCTGCATCACGGTCTGGTTGACCTGCTCGATGCCCGAGCTCTGCTCCTGCGAGGCTGCAGAGATCTCCGCCATGATGTCGGTCACCCGCTGCACCGAGGCGACAATCTCGCCCATCGTCGTGCCGGCCTGACGCACCAGCGCCGAGCCGTCGGACACCTTGCCCACCGACTCCTCGATCAGGCCCTTGATCTCCTTGGCCGCACCGGCCGAGCGCTGTGCCAAGGTGCGCACCTCGCTGGCCACCACAGCAAAGCCCCTGCCCTGCTCACCCGCACGCGCGGCTTCCACGGCGGCATTGAGCGCCAGGATGTTGGTCTGGAAAGCGATGCCATCGATCACGCTGATGATCTCGGCGATCTTCTTCGACGACGCTTCGATGGCGCTCATGGTGGTCACCACCTGGCCGACCACCTCGCCGCCCTGCGAGGCCACCCCATGTGCACCGATCGCCAGCTGGTTGGCCTGGCGCGCGTGTTCGGCGTTCTGCTTCACCGTGGAGGTCAGCTCCTCCATCGACGCTGCCGTTTCTTCCAGGTTGGCCGCCTGCTGCTCGGTACGCCGCGACAGATCGGTATTGCCGGAGGCAATCTCCCCCGCCGCCAGATTGATGCTGGATGCACTGGCCTGGATGCGGCCGACGATCTGGGTCAGCTGCTCGACGGTCGCGTTGCAGTCGTCGCGCATGCGGGCGAACACGCCGTGGAAGTCGCCCTGCATGCGTACGGTCAGATCGCCACGTGAGATCGCCTGCAGCAGGCTCGACACCTGCTCCAGGTTCCCATCGGTGGTCTGCATCAGCCGGTTCAGCCCGGTCACCATCTCGCCGAAATCATGCTCGAAGCGTGCTTCGTCACCGCGCAGGCTGAAGTCGCCGGCAGCAGCGGCTGTGGCCAGCCGGCGGATCTCGCCGTTGATGGCCGACAGACTCGATTTGGTCTCGTCCATGGCCTGGGTGATCGCCGCCTTCTCGCCCGGCAGGCGATCCATGTCCACCGACAGGTCGCCGCGCGCGTAGTGCTTCATCACCTCGATCAGGCGGTTCTGCACCTGCACGTGCGAGCCCACCAGCGCGTTGGTGTCATGCACCATGCGCCCGTAGTCGCCGGGGAAGGCGCTCTCGTCCATGCGATAACCCAGGCTGCCATCATCGTGCTGCCGCGCCATCTCGCCCTGCGCGGCCATCACCGCCTGCAGCTGCCCCTGCATGCGCTGCATGGACTTCAGCAACTGGGTCACCTCGTCGTTGCCCGAGGCATCGATGACGTTGTCCAAGCGACCGTTGGCGATGCCATCGGCCAGCTTCACCGCGCCCGCCAAGGGGCGGGTCAGGCTGCGGGTGATCGCCCACGCGGCCAGTGCGCCGAGAATCAGGCTGAGCACACCGAAGGCGATGGACAGGGTTCCCGTCCACGCTTCCGTGGCGCGGTATTCCTCACGGCTGCGTTCGGTCAGGGTTTCCTGGTGCCGCAGCAGGCTGGAAATCGCTCCATTCCAGGCCGTGGCCAGACCGTGCTCGGCCAGCAGCTCGGTGGCTGCACCGTCGTAGTCGCCCGCCTTCATCCGCTCGTGCAATTGTTGAGTGGAGACGTCGGTGGCCTTGCGCGCCGCCGCGATCTGCGCCACCAGCGTATCGCCGGTGGCATCGCGGGGAATTTTGACGTACTTGTCCCAGATGCTGTCGTAGGTGCGGCTCAGTTCCTGCGCCCGCTGGTAATCCTTGTCGAACTCCTCGCCGCGCTTGATCACCATCAGGCGACGATGCATCAGCACCGCATTGTTGGTATCGAGCATGTCGTTCAACAACCGCATCTTGACCATGTTCACGCCCACCACTTTCTCGAACTGGGCGGACTTCAGATGGTTTCCGTACAACACCAGGCCGACAATGGCCAGGATGAACAGCAACAGCAGACCGAAGCCGGCAGAAAGCCGGGATCCTACACGGAGGTTGCGTAAGGCGAGCATCTCAATTCCCTTGATCGTGGCCCTATATCGGTGGCGGCACGACCCGGGGAAACTTTAAGCACATTTATTGAAACAACGCTGCATTAACATAAATGCGTTCAAGCAGAATCCCAACCCTGAGGACGACCGTCCCTTCCCCACGGTCCAGTCAGGCCCGTGGCAGGGAATCAGCCACGCAAGCCGATAACGGTATGGCGGGTAAAGAACCGCATTTTTCCCTCGACCGTGAAATCGGTACGTCTGATTTCGACCAGCAGTCGTTCGCGCTGCGCTTCGTCCAACGTGCAAGGCTCCAGAACATTGGCATCCAGCACCTTACCCGGTGGCGTCAGACGTAGCTCGACAATGCAGACGTTGCCGTCCGCTGCAACACCCGCGGGCCACGCCGTCATCGCGATCGCACGCAGCTCCTCCTCGTACGCCTCCCTCTCCGCATATTCGAGATCCGGGTCCGGCCGGTTCGCTGGCAGGTGCACTGAAGACTGCATGGGGTTCTCCTTCGGCATCGAACGAACCGCCAGATTGATAAGGGTGTTCTGTGAGGCCGTTACAGCCAAGGCGATCACCAGAGCGGTGTAGCTGACACCACCGGCCTTCTGCAGTTCCGCGTGCCGCCTATGCGCGCCTCCATGCCCAGCAATAACCTTGCGAACAATCCTCCGGCAATGAGACAGATACAGGGAATTCGCCAGGATTCCAGCAAGCACGCGGCAGACCACGAAGACGACTGCCGCCAACAATGGCAGACCCATCAGGGTGAACGTGGTCATCGCCAAAGGCGGAACGATGAACCAGATCGTGCCCCATACAGGCATGCGTCGGAAGAAGAACCACAACGATGAAAACAGGAACGCCGGCCAATGCCACCGTCTCGGTGCCCTGGCGGCAGCGTCGTCCAGCCTCCATAACCGGCAATAGGTAGAGAACCGGTCCCCAACGACAGTCACCAGTGCACTCTTTTCACATGGCTCGTGGGCGACCGAGACAGCGTCTCGCTCCGCACCACCCTCGGCTCTACCGAAAGTGGGCTCGATCTTCATCTGCACTGATTCTTCATCCAAAAACAAGACACATTGATAATCGCTCGAAACGCTGCAGAAGGTCAGCGAGCTTCCGGCACTTGGGTTTTCGGCGCGTAGACGACACTGAGGTAGTACTGCTGACCGCGAGCCTCGGAGACAATCGTCTCAGTGAGGGTGATCGTCGTATCACCACTCACCCATTCGGTCAGCAGCACCGCAGGCTTGTCGCGCGGACGCGCAGACGTCTCGCTCACCCTTTCAGGCCGGCCATGCCGTTCTGCCAGCACCTTCTTGACCCGGTTGTACCTGAACTCCGCACCTTTACCAGCCTTGATCTGCTCGTTGGTTACCGTCGCGGCGCGATCGAGATAGATAGCGCTCAGCGGCCCCTCGATTCCGCGAAGACCGAAGAACGCCACGAAGGAGATTCCGTCGATGGTGTAATCCTCGATGTAAGGGCCGCAGGCTCTCGCGTATCGCTTCAGTTCCGGCTCTTCCTGCTGTTCCTCGGGGCAGGCTCGCGTAGCCAAGCGCTCGCCCAGTCCTTCTTTCAGCCGGGCCTGGGTTGCGCCCCAGGCGACGCCCTCGAAGCCGGATTCGGCAGCCAGCGAGGGATGTGAAGTGAGTGCCAGACTCGCTATGGCGAGAGTTGTCGCCAGCGTCAAGTTACTGCAGAAAGCACGCCGAGCATGGCCGCGATGGTTGAGCGCGTTACTGGACACTTGAACCCTCCACTGGCAAACAATTCAGACACACCCTTTGACATACATCATTGAAAGCACTTGATCAGCAGATTCAGGATTCCCCTCAACATACCTGGAGAACGCCATAGACAAATATGTGGAAAAATCTTCATCGCTGACAATAACCACGTCGGGTTCGCACAGAATTCCATATGAAAACCCTACGCCACAGAAATGATCATCCGCGTAAAAGCTGTTCAAATTCGGGAAACTACAGTCAACATCATCAGGCCCAAATCCATAACGTTTCGTCAGACACTTCAGCATCTGCACGAACACACCAGCCCATAGATCCAATCCAAACATGTAAATACGACCCAATCAGGATCATTCCGATCCGCCACAACCGATCACTCACGACTGCATTCAACCCACTTTACTGCCACCTGGCAGGAAAGCGCTCAGGCAAGCAGAATTCAGCTACTCACATCTAAGCAAGCGACTCCGAACTACTTCGAGCCCTGGTAAAGAAGCAATAGCATCTTCATCGACGGCATGAAAACCATCATCCCATCGATATATTATTCCACTACCCCAAAAAACCATCACAAGCCGAAGCAGAAGATTTTCATCCAAATCGTTACCGCCATCATCCAACTCAAAAACAAGCAGCAGCTCACCAGACCCCTTTATCAGCGGAAAGACCCCTTGACCCTTTAAATACTCCTCGAGAGGAGCGCCCCGCAATATTTCAACCCTGATCCAAGGCGCGTCCCCTTGCACCAAACTCCACTCGCTATTAATTTCCCACTTATTAACTTTAAGATCAAGAAAATTACATTCATCAAGACTCTCATCATCCTGAAAGTAGGACACGGGAAAATCACCCCATGCCTGATCAATCAAGAACTTTCTCTCGGGCAACTTCATGCCACCCTTCAAAACAACAATAAATTTGGTTCCCATCACATATTTCCTGTTTCTTGCAGGCGTCTTAGCCCCTTCTCAGCGTTTCTGACAAGCTGATCCCTTGCAGATTTTGGCAATCGCCTGAACGCCTTGTCTATCTGAGGAGCCAAGGGCAATGATAGATCCGGACGGAAGTCTACGAACGAGTCCTTTCCGCCTCCTGACTGGATCTGAAGCTTACCATTCGGCTCGATATCGACCCGAAGCATCCTTTTACGACCGTTTATGACAGCCTCTACAGGCTGACCGATCGTTTCGCTGGCCTTGATTGTTCCACTATTGGTGGAGACGGAAACACTATCGCTTCTAGGCGACTCCCCCACGCGCCTTCTGCTCGAAGCGCTGCTCTTCTGGCCGCCCTCACCAACTGGGTTAATTCCCAAGCGGCCCGTCACAGGCAGCAAACCCGTCTTTCCCGCAGCCGTTGCCCCGGCAATCAGCGCGATGTTCCCCGCAGTCATGGTGAGCGCATATCGATCATCGTCGCTCAGCCCTACAAGGCTGCCGAACAGGTAGCTTCCGCTCGCCAGAGGGCTACCGACCAAGGCATCCATCAGCGCAAAATCACGCCGCTGCCTCATCACCGTTGGCAGGAGATCTTCAGAGCGCCATACCTCCAAGCCGGACCTGATGACAGCCTTGTTGAAGATTGCCTCGTTTTCGCTATCAGCTCTCCAAATGTTCTTTTCGAAGAACGAAAAGTTCTCATCAGTGAACTTCTGCTTATCACGCGAAAGTCCCGAGTAAGGGAATTCGCTTGCCTCGCGAATACCCCCACTGACGAGGGCAATCGCCGCATCCGTGCCGTTCTGCTGGGCATATGCCCCCAGATAAAGCTCCAGATTGTGCTGCTGCACGACAGAAAGAGGCTGGCCGCCGGCAAGCATATTCAGCAGACCATCACTCATATGATCCCCACCGTCGAGATAAATAAGCTCTGCGGATTCCTGTGGCGTCAGTTTTCCCTTCTTAGACTTCTCACGTAGATCTGCCAGCCGCTGCTGATCGTTCTTCCCGAGGAAATTATTCTCAACAGAATTCTTGGCAATCCCAGCATTCAATGCGATTCCGGCCAGATCCTGTCCCGACAACCCACCCGCCAGTGCACCCACCGCCTGCGACAGCGCCAGAACTGCTTCCCTTTCCTGTGGGCTCAGGTTCGAAGGATCCCCGCCGAACAACTTGTCCGTCAGGAACTTGGCAGCAAGCTCACCCCCACCCGCCGCCAGCGCCCCACTCCCCGCTGAACCACCATTGGCCTCCGCCAACAACGCTCCCAGCAGTGCGTGCGACAGCATCTGCATGGCCTCGCTGGGCACAGCACTCTGCTTGTTCGGGTCGAACGTCTTGCCAATCAGTTCAGCCGCATACGGTGCCAGCGCATTGGAACCCAGCTGACCTAGTCCCTGCCCGGACATGCCTCCGACCAGTGCGGTGGTGACAGCCCCCAATGCGCGGCCATAGACACCATCAGGGGCCCACTTTTGCTGGGTCACCAGCGCATCCGCGTAGGATGCATCGAACGCCAGCAGGCGCTTGAACTGCTCGTCCGAAGGAAGGTCATCAAATGCCCGCCTTTCTTCGACGCTCATCCCTTCCCGATACTTGTCGGTGATCCTGTTCGCTCCAGCACTGCCAATGTCGTTGGCGATCTGCTGGCTCGTGGAAACCACCGTCCCTATCGCTCCCGCCATCGCCTGCTGGTCCGCCAGCAGCTTGGTGGCATCAGGCATCGCCTCCAGCGCACGATGCGCCGCACTGGCATCGGTGTTGATACCCAGCTCCGCCGCCGTGGTCTGCTTGCCACCGATGGTGATGTTGCCTTCGGTCAGCGTCGCAAGCGTTGAACTGCTGTCGCTGCCGTTCTCCGTCATCGACATGCCTGGGCCACCGCGGGGGGCGGTAGTGCCCGCCTTCGGGTCCCAACCCTTCATCTGCCCGCCCGCACCACCGCTGATGCTGCCGGAGCTGGCCGAGTAGTCCATCTGGTTCTGCAGGTCGCTGAAGGTCAGCGTCTGTGCGGTCAGTTCACTGTTGGCCGCGTTGGTGCTGGCAATCGCGCCGCCAATCAGGTTCACGTGTCCAGCATCCACGTGATAGCCACCGTTGCCGGCAAACAAGCCACTCTGCTGGCCCACGCCCTGGTAGCTGCCCTCGGCCTTGCCTGCACTGACATAGCCATCGGCGTTCCACGCGTTGCCGAAGGCCACCTGCACGCGCCCACCCACCTGGCTGTTCCTGGACATGCTCTCGGCAATGTCCTGCAGCGATTCGATCGTCAGCGTGCCGCCGGTCTTGACGTCGATGCGGTCAGCCGTCGCGGTCGCGCCGCGCAAGGTGGTGTCACCCTCGGCCTTCAGCGAGATGTTCTGGCCGGTCAGCGTGGTGTTCTGCCAGGTATTGCTGTCCGAGTTCGCCTTGCTGCTGCCCACGCTGGCTTCGGCATACACATACACGCCCGTCTGCGCGCCCACGACAACGCCAACGCCCACTTCGGCGCCGGCATTGCTGCTCTTGCTGCGGTCTGCCACGTGTGCCTTGCCCGCTTCCAGCAGGATGTCGCCGGCCGAATCCAGGCTGAGCGTGTTGCCCGCGCTCAGGTTGCCCTGCACCACGTGGATGTCGCCCGTGGTGCTGGTCAGGTTGACGTTGCCGCCGCCCTGGATGGTCGAGCCGCGCGAGACCGTGCTGCTGCCATCGGCACTGCTGTTGGCCGTCTTGAAGCCGATGCCGGCTTCAGCACTGAACAGGTCGCCGCTGCCGGCACCGCCGGACAGCGCCGAGATCGCACTGGCCGCTTGATACGCGTTGGCGCCGGCGGCCATGCCCTGCATCTTCTGCAGGCGGTCATCGGACTGACGGGCCGCGTCCACGTTGTTGATCAGGTCGATCAGCGGCGACTTCACCCGTGCGAACACGCCGATCTTCAGGTCCTTGTCGCTCTGCGAGTAGTGACCGCTTTCGTCGGCGGTCAGCAGCTCGATCTCGGCGGCAGTGATGTTCACGTCCTTGGCGGCCACCACGTTGCTGGCCGTCTGCGTGTACTTGCCGCCAGCCGTCAGGTTCACGTTGCCGCCCAGGCTGCCGATGCTGCTGGCCACCTGTGACACCTGCGCGCTGTCGTCCTGGTGCTGCTCGCGGTGCCAGCCGGAGAACTTTTCGGTATCAGAAATCTGCACCGAGCCGATCGCCTTGCTGTCCGACGTATTGGCATTGCTGACCGTGTCCTGCCCACTGCGCACCAGCAGATCACCGGCAGCACGGATGTTCACGTCCTTCTCGGCGGCGATGTTGGCCGCGGTCAGGCTGATGTCGCCCTCGGTGGTGGCCATGCGCACGCCACCTCCCACCGACAACTGAGTGCCGGTGATGGTATCGCTGCTGCCGCTGCCGTCGCTCTGCGAGTTGTTGGTGCCAAACGGCAGGCCACTGGTGTTGTTGGCCAGGCCCCAGCCCTTGCCCCGGCTGCTGCTGTCGCTGCGCTCGGTGTTGTGGGCAACGTCGAACACGATGTCCTTGGTGGCCAGCAGCACGGCATTGCCCTCGGCCGACATCTGCGTGCCCTGGCTGAGGATCGAGCCTCGGTTGGCAATCAGCGTAAGATCGCCTCCGGCAGCCAGCTGGCTGACACGCGCGTCACTGGTCGAATGGCTCTGCTCGCTGTTGGACCGCTGGCTGCCGGCGGTCACCACGGTCGACGTGGTGGCTGCACGCAGGCCGGAGGCCGCACCTTCAGCGGTGCGGGTGATCCGCCCCATCGCCGAGCCACTGTCGGCCATGCCGTCGGTGGTCGAGTCGCGGGCGCTGCGGTAGGCCTTGGTCGGGTCGTAGGTCACGCCCACCGAGAAGCCGCTGGACTTGCTCGCCTGGCTGGATTGGCTGTCCGTGGTGTCCTGCCGCGCCAGCAGCGCGATGTCCTTGCCCACCAGCGTCAGGTTCTCGCCAGCGGCGACGTCCGAAGCGGCAATGGTCAGCTGGTTGCCGGCATTGATCAGCACATTACCTTCGCGTGAGGCGATGGCCGAGCCGACCTGAGTGGTGGACTGCTCGGCGTTGGTGCTGCTGTTCTTCGCGCTGCTGTAGCCCACCGACGCCACGCCGTTGCCAAAACCTCCGGTAATGCCGGATTTCTTTTTGCTCTCGCTGGACTCACTGCTGTGATGGTCCTCTGCGGCGGTGATCAGTACATTGTTGCCCGCTCCAAGAATAACGTTGCCAGTGGCATCGACCACCGCACCGACTGCGGTCAGATCGCGACCGGCAGTGATGTTGATGCTCTCGCCCTGGATCGCCGTGCCGATGGCATAGCTGTCGCTGTTGTCGACGCTGCGCGTGGTGGTGGTGCTGGAGAGCGTCTTCTTTTTCTTCTCGTAGCTGTCCAGACTGTAGTCGTGCGTCTCGTTGGCCGAGAGCAGATTCACGTCGCGGCCAGCGACTACGCTGACTGCGCCATCGCTGCTGTCGACCAGTGCGGCGGTCAGGTTCACGTCGCGGCCAGCGCTCAGCAGTAGATTGTCCCCTGCCTGCAGCGTGCTGCCCCGCACCGTTTCATCACTCTGACTGACCTGCAGCGAGCTGCGCTTGCCCGCATTGGCGAAGTCGCGGCTCTCACTGTCCACCAATGCCTGGCTGTTGATGTCACCACCGGCCTGCAGCGCCAGTCCACCACCGGCCTTGATCTGCGCGGCGGCCAGGTTGATGTCCTTGCCAGCAGCCAGCACTACATCGCCACCACCCTGTACCGACGTGGTAGCGTGCGTTGTCTTGTTGCTGCGCTGGTGGTTGCGGTCATCGAAGGTGGCATCGCGGCGCTCGTCCAGCGCAATAGCGCCGACATCCAGATTCCCCCCTGCCGCCAACTGGGTAAGACCATCGATGCCGGCATTGCGGATCTGCGCGGCCTGCAGGCTGATGTCACCGCCGGCCACCACCGACAACATGCCGTCGCCGCTGGGGTTGGTCACATACAGGCCGGCGACGCGATCGATGCGGTTGGTCTCGTATTGGTAGGTACCACCGCCCCGCTGTGTTTCCACCGTGGAGGCCACCGTGACATTTCCCGCCGCCTGCACCGACAGCGCATCGGTCGCCGTCACGGATGCACCGGCAATGCGGATGTCCTTGTCCGACGCCAACCCGACGTATTGGCCGGAGATGCTGCCGCCCAGGTGTTCGATGTTGCCGGCATCGATGGTCACCAGCTTGCGGCCAGCGATGTCACCGGTGTTGACCAGGCCATTGGCCAGTTTGATATCGACATTGGCACCGGCCAGCAGTGCGCCCTGCCCATCCAGGTCACCGGGACGCAGGCGCAGGTAGACCTGCGGCACCAGTGCGGTGGTGGTGCTGCCGTCGGCCAAGGTCACGGTCTGCTCGACGAGCCAGACAATGTCACTGGTCAGCTGCGCCATCTGCGCCTCGGTCAGCGCCACGCCCGGGCGCAGGCCCCATTCGCTGGCCACGGTAGCGCCGGCTTCCAGCAGCGCGCGGTACTGCGCCTCATCGCTGGCGTAACCATCAAGGAAGCGGCGGCCGGTCAGCTCGCCGATCTGCTCGCGCACCAGCTTCTGTTCGTAGTAGCCGTCACCCAGCCGCTTCTGCACGGTATCGGGCGAGTAGCCCATCTGCCCCAGCAGGTGGTCCGAGCTCAGCCACGTCTTGTGGTCGGTGAAGCGCGGATCGGTTTCAACCAGATAGTTGCCACCGTTGCGGTTGACGTTGAACAGGCTGGCCGTGGGTGCGCGGGTGTCCGGCGCGCCCATCGCGATGCGGTCCGGCGAGCCGCCGGCGGCGGCGACCACACGCGCCCCGGATGCGGCGCCATTGCCGGCGATGCCCCCGACCGTGCCGCCCTGCTGCACGCCAGCGGCATCGGCCGCCTGTGCCAACGCGCGTTCCGCCCCCGTCCCTCCGCTGTGGCCCGGTCCCTGCGCACCGTTGTGGCCAGGGCCGTCCGGCAGCGTCTTCGGCCCCTGCACGTTGAGGTTGGCCATTGCCGCGCCATCCTGCACGTTGGGTGCGTTGCGCCCCTGGTTGAGGTTGCTGAGATCGCCAACGTCGATGGTCAGGGTGCCGCCGCTGGTGATGCTGCCGCCGATCTTCCCGGTCACTTCGGAGATCGCCGGGTTGCTCCAGGTGACGAGGTCGCCGGAGAAGGTATGCCCCACGTTGTTGAAAGCATGGGTGCGATACAGCGTCGCAGCCAGGTTCTCCACCTTGGCGGTGCCACCCAGGCCAACGATGTCGAGATTGCCGCCGGCGGCGATGCTGCCGTAGTGATTGCGCAGATCATCGGTACGCAATCGCATTGCACCACCGGAGCGGATGACCGCATCGGCGCCTACGCCTGGCCCCAGAATATCCTCGGTCACCGTCTGCGTGGCGATGCGGTACTGCTCGTTGCTGCTGACGTTGTTGCCGCCGGAACCGCGCGGATTGGTCAGGTGCTGATCCGGGGCATAGTCCTTGTAGGTCCACAGCTGCACGCAGTTGGTGGTGCAGGTGCCATAGGCCGGTGAATAGGTCAGCTTGTCATCGACATAGCGGAATGCCGGCGAATCCGGGTGCAGATGGGTCAGCTCGGCAAAGGGATCGTCGGCGCCACTGCCGGCCTGGTCCGGGTTGGCCTGGTTGTCCTGGCGCCCAACGTAGTACAGCACTACGGTGCCATCCTGCAGGTTGAGGCGCGAACGCTCACCCAGCGCGGCATACAGGCCACCACGTCCAAAGAAGTACGCGCTGGTCTGCGCGGTAAGGCGCACCACCGCCCGGTGTACGGTGAAGCCGTCGGGGGTGATGTGCGGCGTATCTTCCAGGATATCGGCCGGGTTGAGGTAATAGACCTCCTGGGCGATGTAGTGGCTGGTACTGCGGATGTTCTCGGTGCCGTTCTTGCCGTTGCGCCACCATGCAGGACGATCCATGCGCACCGGCGCGTTCACCGTGGTGGTCTGGGTAATGACCACGTTCTCTCGGATGTTGTTGATCGCGCCCGCATCGATCGCCAGGTTGCCGCTCACATCAATGATCGAACCGATGTTGTCGATTCTGCCGGCCGTGCCCGCGGCAATGCGATCAGCCCCCAGCGATCCGCCGATGGCCGCATCGCCGCCGCTGTAGATCAGGCCCTTGCCGGTGTTCTGCAGTTCGCGCACGCCCAGGTCCAGGCGCTCGCGCGCGGCCACGGTGCCGACGCGGGTGGCACCGTTGGCATCCTCGGCATGGTTCTTCAGCACGCCGGCCGAGATCGCCACGTGGTCGCCATAGATGCGGCCGGTGCCAAGGTTGTCCAGCACGTCGGCTTCGAGGTGGGTCACCTTGCCGTCGATCAGGCCGCGATTGGTCAGCTGGCCGCGTGCATTGAGATGGGTGATGCCTTCGCTGGAGATCTCGCCGTTGGCCGCGTTGGTGATGTTCTGCGCGTTGAGATCGAGGTTGCCGCCACGCAGTACGCCCTGGTTGTCCAGGTCGCCGGACAGATGCAGGGCCAGCGTGCCGTTGGCCACCCATTCGCCGCGGTTGCTCAGGCCCTGCTGCAGGGTCAGGCTCAAGTCGCGCTGGGCGTGTACCTGGCCGTCCTCGCTGAGCGCGCGCGCCACCAGGGTCTGGCTGCCATCGGCCCGCAGCAGGCCGCCACTGTTGGCAACGCTGTCGGCACTGCTGTCGAGGTTGCCGCCGGTGGTGATGACACCCCCGTAGTTCTGCAGCTGGCCGTTGACCTGCAACCGCGCGCCGCCATCGGTGACGATCTGTCCCTGGCTGTTGTCCAGCCACTGCGTTCCGAATTGCAGCTGGCCTGCCTGCAGGCCGCGGGTGCCATCGCCGCCGCGGGTGTTGCGGTTGTCGACGCTGGCTGCGGTGAGGGTCAGCAACTGGCCGGCGGCGATCGCGCCGGCAGTGTTGTCCAGGTGCCCGCTCAGGGTCAGGTCGAGATTGCGCCCGGCCTGCACGCGCCCGGCGCCGTTGGCCAGCGTCGCCGTCTGCAGCGACAGGCCCGCCGCGCTGGCAAGCGTACCGCCGGCGCTGTTGTCGGCACTGGCGAGCAGCAGCCGCGCATCGCCCTGTGCGTTCAGCGTGCCACCTCGGTTGTCCAGCGCACCAGCGTCCAGCTGCAGTGTGCCCGCCGCCAACAGGCCACCACTGCTGGCGGTGTCCCGGTTGTCGATGGTCTGTCCTGCGGTATCGATGCGCAGATCGGCGGCCGACTGCACCCGGCCGCCCTGGTTGAGCAGCGCGCCACTGTGCACCGTCAGCGCACCCTTCTGCGTACCCAGCGTACCTGCGCTGTTGTCCAGCCGCTGGCCGCGGGTATCGAGGGTCAGCTGCCCACCCAGCACCGTGCCGCGCTGGTTGTCGAGGCCAGTGGCCTGCAGCTGCAGCAGCTCGCCGGCCTGCATCGCGCCATCGCTGTTGTCCACGCCTGCAACCGTGGTCAGCAGCAGATCCTTGCCTGCCACCACCGTGCCATGCCGGTTGTCGAGGCTGGCGGCGCCCAGGGTCATCGCACCGGCGCTGGACAGCAGGCCCTGGCTGCCGTTGTCGAGGCGACCGTCGATGCCCAGTACCAGCTCGCTGCCACCGGCGTGGACGGTACCGCCGAGGTTGTCGAGGCTGGCGGCATTGATCGTGCCCGCGCCACCCAGCAGGATGCGCCCGCTCTGATTGTCCAGTGCCTCGCCGATGGCCAGGGTGGAACGGCCGCTGCCGGCGCCCTGCAGGGTGCCCTGCGCATTGATCAGCTGCTGCGCGGAAACGTCGAGCACACCATTGCTGGCCAGCGAGCCGCCGCGGTTGTCCAGCAGCCCCTGCACCCGCAGGCGTAGTGCTTCTTCGCCGGTGGCAGTGAGCGCACCGCCGGCGGTGGTCAGGCTATCGGCGTTGATATCGATGCGGCGCGCCGAGGTGGTCGCCTTCGTCAGATCGAGGGTCTTGCCCTCCAGCACCAACGTGCCATTGCTGAGCACGCTGCCACCCGCACCCAGCAGGGTCTGTGCGAGCACCTGCAACTGGCCGCTGCCGGCGTGCTGGATCTTGCCTGCGCTGTTGTCCAGCGTCTGCGCCTGCAGCGTCAGGTCAGCATTGCTGGCCAGCGTACCGCCGGCATTGCCCAGCGTGGTGGCATGGATGCGGCTGGCACCCTCGCCACTTGCGATGATGCGGCCGCCGGCGTTGTCCAGCGTTCCGGCCTCGAGGTCGAAGCGGTCAGCCCCCAGCGTTGCGTCGCGATGGTCTACCTCATCCGCGCGCAGGGTCAGCGTAGCCGCAGAGACCAACGTGCCCTTGCTGCCATCCAGGCGGGCCGTGGTGATATCCAGGCCCTGGTTGCCGGCCTGGCGGATGGCACCGGCGGTATTGTCCAGCTGTGCGGCAGTGAGGGTCAGCCGGTCGGCATTGCTGGCGATGGTGCCTTCATGGTTGTCCAGCGTACCGTCGACCTGCAACGTGCTGTCGGCTGCACCGGCAGCACTGAGCGTACCCTTGCGGTTGAGCAGTTCACCGGCCTGCACATCCAGGGCGCCGTTGCCTGCGATCGTGCCGCCGCTGTTGTCCACGGCTTGCGCCACGCGCAGCTGCAGTGCATCGCTGCCGGTGGCGCTCAGGTTGCCGCCGGCGTTGTCCAGGCGTTCGGCATTGATCGCGACGCGCTCGGCCTGGGTGGTGCTGCCGGCACCCAGCACCAGCTCGCCGCCGTCAAGCATCAGCGACGACTGGCTGAGAATCCGCCCGGCTGCGCCCTGCAACGCATCGGCACGGATCTGCAGCGAGCCGCTGCCGGCGTGCTCGATTGCACCGCTACGGTTGTCCAGCCGCGCCGCCTGCAGCAGCACGTCGCCCGTGCCGGCCAGGCGGCCGCCGTTGCGGTTGTCCAGCAATTCGCGGGCCTGCACCTGCAACAGGCTGTTACCCGCCGCAAGCACCTTGCCGCCCTGGTTGAGCAGGCTGCCGACGTGCAGCTGCAACTGGCCGTTGCCAGAGATCGCACCGGCGCTGTTGTCCAGTTCGTCGCGCACAGTCAGTATCGCGCCCTGGCTACCGGCCGACTGCAGCGTGCCCTTCTGGTTGTCGATGCGGCCCGCATCGATGCGCAGGCCCGCGTTGCCAAGCACCTGCCCGCCTTGGTTGTCGAAGGTGCCACGTACCTCCAGCGCCAACTCGGAATTCCCGAGCGACACGATCTGGCCACCGGCGTTGCGCAGGCCGTCGGCCTGGATCTGCACGCTCTGCGCCGAGGTGGTGCCGCCACTCACATCCAGCTGGCCACCGGTCAGCGACAGGTCGCCGTTGCTGAGCAGGCGGCCTTCGCTGCCACGCAGCGTATCGGCATGTACACGCAACGCGCCGTTGCCGGCCTGCTGCAGCAGGCCCTTGCTGTTGTCCAGCGTGGTCGCTGTCAGGTGCAGCTCGCCATTGCCGGCCACGGTGCCACCGGCACTGTTGTCCAGCGTACCGGCCCGCAGCGTGCTGTCCTGGTTGCCCAGCGACAGCAGGCTGCCGCCGCGGTTGTCCAGCGTGCCGGCGGCGATCTGGAACTGCGCTGCAGTGAGCGTGCCATTGCGCACGTCCGCATTGCCCACCGTCCAGTCCAGGCGACCGAGCGTGCTCAGGCGACCGCCGGCACCGGTCCAGTCGCCCGTGGTCAGCAACAGGCCGCCGTTACCGGCATGCTCGATGCGGCCACCGGCGTTGAAGGCCCGACCTGCCCCCAGCGTCAGGCGCTCGGCATTGGTCGCCAGCAGGCCGCCCTCGTTGTTGAACGCGCCTTGCACTGTCCAGGCCGACTCGGCACTGCCGGCATGGCGCAGCTCGCCTGCCCGGTTGTCCAGCGACTGTGTCTGCAGCTGCAGCGCACCGGCCACACTCAGCGCGCCCTTCTGGTTGGACAGCGTGCCCAGCTGCAGCGCAGCGTCACCGTGCACCTGCAGTGTGCCGCCATCGTTGTCCAGATCGCCCGTGGCGCGCAGTGAGGCCACACCAAGGCGACCTCCGCTGTTGTCCAGGCCATTGCCCGCAACCAGCGATACATGACCGCCGTTGCTGATGCTGCCGCCGTCGTTGTCGAGCGTGCCGGCGATGTCCAGCACACCGGCTGCCAACGGAACAGCCGGCGTCACCGGCGTACCGCCGCCAGTGCCGGTACCCGGTGTACCCGGAGTACCCGTACCGGGCGTGCCGGTTCCGGGCGCACCGGTACCTGGCGTTCCGCCGCTTCCCGGCGAGGTGCCACTGGGGGTACCGCCGGAGCCGCCCGACGCCACCGCATCCAGCGCACCGATCAGGCCTTCGCTGCGATTGCTCACGCTGCCTGCGGTGAGGATCAACGCCTGCACGCCGGTCTGCTCGATGGCACCGCCACGGTTGCGCAGGGCCTGTGCCTGCAGCTGCAGGCGCTGTGCATTGAGCTTGCCGCCGCTGTTGTCCAGCGTGCCACCGGAGATGATCGCAGCTTCATGCGTGGCAGCGATGGTGCCGGCATTGGCCAGATCTCCGCTCGCCTGCACGCGCACGTTCTGCAGTGACTGCAGCGCGCCGGTGTTCTCCAGCCGGCCATCCACCGTGACCACGAGTTCGCCGGCCTGGGCACCGATGCTGCCGGCATTGCGCACGCCCACGCCGTGTTCATTACCGACCAGCCAGATCTTGTTGGCGAACATGCCGCCCAGCGCGCCCACGTCCAGCGCGAAGGTCGGCGCTTCACCGCTGGCCGCCGCAGCGTTGACCTGGCTGTGGTCGGCACTGACCACGTTGTTGCCGAGGGTCGCCTGCAGCTGGTTGGCCCAGATGCCGGCGTTGACCTTCAACGATCGGGTGATCAGGTCGGTGTAGTCGGCGCGGCTGGCATCGAGGCCATCGCCGTTGACCTCGATTGCCCCACCACTGACCCGATAACCTTCCAGCGAACCGCTGCCGCTGAACACCGGCGTGCCGGTGGTGAGCGTGACGCGGCTGGCATTGAGGAAACCGCCACCGTTGACCTGGATGCCGGCAGGATTGGCGATGATAACCTCGGCGCGCTGTCCGGCCACTTCCACGTAGCCATTGAGCCGGCTGGCCGGGCCGTTGACCTCGTTGAGGATGACCCGGGCGCTGCCGGTGGCCAGCCACGGATTGCCCTGCACCCAGCCACCCAGCTGCGTCTGCACCTGGCCACGCGCGTTGTTGAGGATCACGCCCTCGCGGCCGACATCGAACTGCGAGTAACGGTTGCGCGAAACACCACCGGCCGATGGCGTGGTGATGTTGACCATCGGCACACCGTTCGGCGCGGTGACCACGGTGGGGCGCTCACGGCCGGGCGCGTTGGGATCGGACACGATGTGGCCGACCGATTGCGCTGCAGCCACGGGCGCTAGGCTGACCCATCCCAACGCGCACATCAGCGCGAAGCCGAGCGGCGACACGGCTGCCGTCTGCCGGCCGGCGACCTGGCCGACCAGGCCGCCACCGCCTTTCACCAGTTCCGAAGCGACCTGCCACACGCGCAGCGCGCGGTTGAAAACCAGGCGATAGATGCTGTTCATTTCACGAATCCTTGTGCCAGATCAGTAGCGCCACGCCAGGCTGAAGCCGAAGGTGGTGTAGTCAGTCGGGAAGTTGGAGGGCTTATGCAGGGCCGAGCCCACGAAGCCGTCCCAGGAAAGCTGCTGCCAGCCGCCGCGCAGGCCCAATGCCATGCCGGCCAGATCCCGGCCGGATTGCCATTGCGCCGATGGCCCGCCGATGCGGCCGTAGTCGGCGGCGACGTAGAACTCCTGGCCGCCGCCGATACCCAGCGACAGATCGTTGCGCAGCGACCAGCCACGCTCGCCGCTGAGCGAGCTTTCGCCATCGAAGCCACGCACCGTGTAGCGGCCGCCGATCGCAAAGCGATCCTGGGGCGACAATGGTGTGCGGTTCCACTGCGCGCGCCAGGCAGCGGTGTAGCGCAGGCGCTGCTTGCCCAGCTGGAACGGCACGCTGAACTGCGCGTCAGCCGTGATCAGCTTCATCCGCGAGGTGCCTTCCAACGGCAGCGTCGGATCCCACGCCTGGGCCATCTCTTCCGGGGAGCGCAGTGCATGGAAGGCGCCGGTGCCGCGCCGGTATGCCAGCGTGGCATCAAGCGTAGCCGCGCCGATGAACTGCTTGTGGGTCAGGCCGAGCTCCCAGCCCGAGGTACGGCGACGCTGTACCTCGATCTCGGTATCGTCGATGTAGTTCTTCGACGTGCGCTGCCAGCCGCGGCCGTAGATGCCCAGCTTGGTCTTGGCATTGCGCAGCAGCAGGCGATCCACGCGTGCCTCGGCGTTGCCGCTGCGGCCGCTGTAGTCATAGCTTTCGTACGCGCCCACCACGGTCTGGCTGTAGTCGTAGGCACTGGCCGTGGCGCCGAACAGCCAGTAGCCGTAGGGCACGTCGTAGTGCGCGGTCCAGCTGTTGGTGTCCTTGCCTTTGCCATTGAACACGCCGCGCCCCGCGCTGACGTAGAACAGCTCGTTCAGACCCAGCGGGTTGTCCAACGACAGCGTGGCGTTGGCCTGCAGCTTGCCGGTGCCCTGGCTGCCTGCATCGTCCAGGGTCAGGCTGGCACGCACCGGCGAACGCTGTTTCCAGTCGATGTTCAGGTCGCTCTGCCCGGGCGCGGCTCCTTCGCCGTCCGCAGGTGCGATCTTGATGTCAGCAGTGACGGTGGGCACGCGCTGCAGGTTCTCCAGCCCCTGCTCGATGTCGCGCAGGTTCAACAGGCCGCCACTGCGGATCGGCAGCGCATTGGCGATGGCCGGATGCCGCCCATCCGACTCGGTGAACACCGCCTCGCGGAATCGCCCGGGCACCACCGACAGTGTCAGCGTGCCGGTATTCAGATCCTGCGGGGCCGACAGCACGCGGGTGGTGACATAGCCGCGCGCGATGATCGCGTTCTGTACGCGCTTCATCACCACGTTGATGCCTTCAGTGCCCAGGCAGCGGCCGCTGGCGGGATCTTCGCGCGGATCGGCTGCAGCCAATGCCCACTGGAAGCCCTTGGCACCCTCGCCGTCCAGCACGATGCGATCAATACGCACGCAGGGCTGCTCCTGCGTCGGCAGGCGCTCCCCCTGTTCACCCTGGCTGCTCTCCAGCCGTACATCGGGCCGGCTCTCCTGCTGCTCGCGCAGCACGCGTTCTCGTTCCTGCTGGCGCAGCAGCTCCTGCGCGCCCGGGTCACCCACCTGCTGGGCAGCAACACTGAAGGCCATGCCCAGAAGCACCAACCCTCCACCACTGCGGCGCGCACCGCGCACAGACATCTTCCTTGCTTGCACAATCAATTCCACGTGTTGATGCCACGCGTCAGCGGTCCTGCTCCCGGAAAGGAGAAGGGCCAACCCAATGGCTTGAATCGAGGTTCGCCGGGGGTATGCAACGGCATGCCACCGCGCCCGACGCGAAGTGGCGCATAGGCTATCGGCCGCCCGAAGGATTTCTATAGGGAAATTTTCAAATGCCCAGGACTACGGGACAGAACACCGCAGGCAGAGATCCAGAGTATGCGTGGGCGCGCGCCACGTCGCAAAGCAACGGCGTTCAGCACAACGCCTTTCGCCGGCCCACGCTACAGTCGGCGCATGACCGTATTCCTGCAGATCGAAGGCACCGCCATCGTTGACATCTCCAGCCTCTATGCGGAGATCAACCGGATATTCATGGCCGGCGAAGCCTGGCAGCTCGGGCCCAGTCTCGATGGGCTGGACGATCTGCTGTACGGCGGTTATGGCGCGCTGGCCGGGCACGAAACCGCCACGCTGGTCTGGCGCGACATCGACCGCAGCCGAGAGGCACTGGGATTGGAGGCCACGCGCGCGTGGCTGGAAGACAAGCTGCGGCAGCCGGGTACGTTCAATGCCGAAACCATCGGCCGCCAGCTGGACGCCCTGCAACGTGGCGAGGGGCAGACCTACTTCGACATCGTGATGGAGATCTTCGCCAGCCACCCGAACGTTGCACTGGTGTGCGCCTGAAGTGGCGGCGCGCGCCCTTCCACTGCGGCATCCGCCTCCGGAATACTCCAACCGCTTCAGCGCCACCGGTTGCGGAAGTAACGGTCTGCCGGATCGCGGTACAACAGGAATGCGACATACAGTGAAACGCAGAAGATGGCCCCCACGGTCAGAAATTCGAAGGGGCCTGCCATCTTCATGTCGACCAACTGCAACACGGTCGTCTCCACAAGCATCACCACAAACAGCGGGCGAACCCACGCCCAGCGCGCGAAGACGCCCACCCCGATGACGATGCCAGCCAACGCGTTGAGCAGACCGGCAGTGACCAGCACCGCATACGGCAGAGAGTGGTGGAGGCTCATCCGGGCCAGCAGTTGATACTCGGGCACACCCGGCCCATAGACCTTGAGCATGCCGTAAAGGGCGAAGGCGCCCCCCACCAACTGGTACAGCGCGACGAGATAGAGCGAAGGCGGTGCTTCAACCGCTGCCTTGGCCTGCTGGTCTTCTTGGGGTGCAGATTGTTGCGTCATCGTTCATTCCTTGGCTGATGTGCTGCCAGCATGGCTGCAGGCCAGAGCCTACACCCGCACCGCGGGGCGTGACAGCCGCCCTGCCCGCCGGCTCCAGCAGCGGCCAGCCCACTCTACCCGTTACCATGGACAGCCCTGTACCGGCTCCGCCCCGCTGCCCTCCGGCGCGAGCGGACGCCCCTGATCCACGAGTCCCATGTCCAAAGACAAGTCCGCCGAACACACCCCGCTGATGAAGCAGTTCTTCGCAGCCAAGTCCGACTACCCGGACCTGCTGCTGTTCTTCCGCATGGGCGACTTCTACGAGCTGTTCTACGACGACGCGCGCAAGGCCGCGCGCCTGCTCGACATCACCCTGACCCAGCGCGGCAGCTCCGGTGGTGCACCGATTCCGATGGCCGGCGTGCCGGTGCACGCCTACGAGGGCTACCTGGCACGACTGGTCGCGCTGGGCGAATCGGTGGCGATCTGTGAACAGATCGGCGACCCGGCACTGGCCAAGGGGCTGGTCGAACGCAAGGTGGTGCGCATCGTCACCCCCGGCACGGTCACCGACGAAGCGCTGCTGGACGAGCGTCGCGACACCCTGCTGATGGCCCTGTCGCGCAACAAGAGCGGCTATGGCCTGGCCTGGGCCGACCTGGCCGGCGGCCGTTTCCTGGTCAACGAAGTGGACACCGATGACGCGCTGGAAGCCGAACTCGCGCGCCTGGAGCCGGCCGAACTGCTGGTGCCGGATGAGGAGAACTGGCCGGAGTTCCTGCGCCAGCGCAGCGGCGTGCGTCGCCGCGCACCATGGCTGTTCGACGCCGACAGTGGTCGCCGCCAGCTGCTGAACTTCTTCAAGCTGCATGACCTGAGCGGCTTCGGCATCGACGACAAGCCGCGCGCCACGGCCGCTGCCGGCGCCCTGCTCGGCTACGTCGAGGAAACCCAGAAGCAGCGCCTGCCGCACCTTACGTCCATCTCGATGGAAACCGCCGGCGAAGCGATCGCGATGAACGCGGCAACGCGGCGCCATCTGGAGCTGGACACCCGCGTCGACGGCGATACCCGCAATACCCTGCTCGGCGTGCTCGACAGCACGGTGACGCCGATGGGCGGCCGCCTGCTGCGCCGCTGGCTGCATCGGCCGCTGCGCCTGCGCGAGGTGCTGGTGCAGCGCCACCACGCGGTGGAAACACTGATCGACCGTGGCGCGGACGCAGATATCCGCGAACAGTTCCGCCGCCTCGGCGACCTTGAACGCATCCTCACCCGCGTTGCCCTGCGCTCGGCACGGCCGCGCGACTTCTCCACCCTGCGCGATGGCCTCGGCCTGCTGCCGGCCGTACGCGAGGTGCTGGCACCGCTGGATTCACCGCGCCTGCAGACCCTGCACGCCGCGCTCGGCGAACACGACGAATGCGCCCACCTGCTGGCCAGCGCGATCGCCGACATGCCGCCGCTCAAGCTCAGCGATGGTGGCGTGCTGGCCGATGGCTTCGACGCCGAGCTGGATGAGCTGCGCCGACTGTCGACCCACGCCGACCAGTTCCTGGTCGACCTGGAGCAGCGCGAGCGCGAGAGCAGCGGCATCGCCACCCTGAAGGTCGGCTACAACCGTGTGCATGGCTACTACATCGAAATCAGCAAGGGCCAGTCCGACCGTGCGCCGGTGCATTACACCCGCCGGCAGACACTGACCAACGCCGAGCGCTACATCACCGAAGAACTGAAGGCGTTCGAAGACAAGGTGCTGTCCGCCCGCGACCGTTCGCTGTCGCGCGAAAAGTACCTGTACGAGCAGCTGCTGGACACGCTGGGCACCCAACTGGAGCCGCTCAAGCAGTGTGCTGCCGCACTCAGCGAACTGGACGTGCTGGCAGCCTTCGCCGAACGTGCGCAGGCGCTGGACTGGGCGCGCCCGGAGCTGCAGGCCGAGCCGTGCCTGAAGATCGAGCGCGGCCGCCATCCGGTAGTGGAAGCGGTGCGTGACCAGCCGTTCGAGCCCAACGACCTGGACCTGCACCCGGACCGTCGCATGCTGGTCATCACCGGCCCGAACATGGGCGGTAAATCGACCTACATGCGGCAGAACGCGCTGATCGTGCTGCTGGCCCACATCGGCAGCTTCGTGCCGGCCAGCCGTGCGCTGATCGGCCCGATCGACCGCATCCTGACCCGCATCGGCGCAGGCGACGACCTTGCCCGCGGGCAGTCGACCTTCATGGTCGAGATGGCCGAAACCAGCTACATCCTGCATCACGCCACCGCGCATTCACTGGTGCTGATGGACGAGATCGGCCGCGGCACGTCCACCTACGACGGCCTGGCCCTGGCCGACGCGGTAGCGCGCCACCTCGCCTACGAAAACCGCTGTTACACGCTGTTTGCGACCCATTACTTCGAACTGACCGCGTTGGCCGACGAACAGCACGAGGGCGGCCGCAGCGGCATCGCCAACGTGCATCTGGATGCCGTCGAGCACGGCGAAGCACTGGTGTTCATGCATGCAGTGAAGGACGGTCCGGCCAACCGCAGCTTCGGCCTGCAGGTGGCCGCCCTGGCCGGCCTGCCGCGTGCCACCGTGGCACAGGCGCGCCGACGCCTGGCCGAGCTGGAACAACGCGGTGGCGAAAGCCATGCCGCCGAACTCGCCCCGCAGGCGCTGGATGCCCCGCAGCAGTTCGGGCTGTTTGCCGCCCCGCCGAACAAGGCGCAGGAGGCGCTGGCCGCGATCGACCCGGACGAGCTGACCCCGAAGCAGGCACTGGAAGCGCTGTACCGGTTGAAGGCGCTGCTGTAAGGCAGGCCGCAGGTTCCGCCGGCCCTGCCCGGCGGACGCCCGCCATGAAGCCTTCGCATTGCCGTCGTGTACACGGCGTTATGCTCGGGCGGTTCGTCCTTCACAGACCGGAGACCGCCATGAACACCGAATCCCTTGCTGCATCCCTTTTCCAGCAGCTGCAGCAGGGCCAGGGCCTGCAGCAGGTCTCGCAGCAGCTCGGCCTGGACAGCAGCCAGGCTACCCAGGCCGTCGGCAGCGCGCTGCCGCTGCTGCTCGGCGCGATGGGCCAGAACGCCAGCGAGCCGCAGGGTGCGCAGTCCCTCCTCAATGCCCTGCAGCGCGACCACCTCGGTTCGGGCGGCGGTGGCGGTGCTGGCAGCGGTTTCGACATCGGCAGCATCCTCGGCGCGGTGATGGGCGGTGGCGGCGGCAACGCCACCAACGGTGCCGGCATCCTCGGCTACGTGTTCGGTGGGCAGACCTCGCAGGCGGCCGAAGTGCTGGGCCAGAAGACCGGCCTGGACAGCGGCAGGTCCAGCCAGCTGCTGGCGATCCTGGCCCCCATCGTCATGTCGTTCCTGGCCCAGCGGTTTGCCCAGAGCGGCAACGCCGGCCAGCTCAGCCAGGCCCTGGGGCAGGAAGCACAGCAATCCGGCGGCGGCATCGGCAGCCTGCTCGGCGGTGCGCTCGATCAGGACGGCGATGGCCAGTTCGGCGCCAGCGATCTGTTCAAGCTCGGCGCGGGCCTGCTCAAGCGCTGATCGCGCACAACGATGCAAGCGCCGCCAGCCATAGGCAGCCACTATCGCATCGGTTGAATCAATCGAATTTACCCATCATTAGGCGATGCCTATGGTGGGTAAGCGATCTGATTCCCTCATTCGCCAGCCCACAGGTAGAGACCCATGAAAAGCGAAGCGAAGTGCCCGTTCAACCATGCCGTCGTCGGTGATGCGACGACCAACCGCGACTGGTGGCCGAACCAGCTGCGCGTGGATCTGCTCAACCAGCACTCCACGCGCTCCAATCCCCTTGATGCGGGCTTCGACTACGCCAAGGCCTTCAACGGGCTGGACTACAGCGCCCTGAAGGCCGACCTGAAGGCGTTGATGACCGACTCGCAGGACTGGTGGCCAGCCGACTTCGGCCACTACGGCGGCCTGTTCATCCGCATGGCCTGGCACAGCGCCGGCACCTACCGCATCGATGACGGCCGTGGTGGCGGTGGTCGTGGCCAGCAACGCTTCGCTCCGCTCAACAGCTGGCCGGACAACGTCAGCCTGGACAAGGCGCGGCGCCTGCTGTGGCCGATCAAGCAGAAATATGGCCAAGCCATTTCCTGGGCCGACCTGCTGATCCTGACCGGCAACGTCGCACTGGAGTCGATGGGCTTCAAGACGCTCGGCTTTGCCGGCGGCCGTCCCGATACCTGGGAGCCGGACCAGGACGTGTACTGGGGCCGCGAGACCACCTGGCTCGGTGGCGACGTGCGTTACAAGCACGGCTCGGAGGGCGTGCAAGAGGACCACGGCGTGCTGGTGTCCGATGACGACGCTGATGGCGATGTGCACTCGCGCAAACTGGAAAACCCGCTGGCCGCGGTACAGATGGGCCTGATCTATGTGAACCCGGAAGGCCCGGATGGCAATCCCGATCCGGTGCTGGCCGCGCATGACATCCGCGACACCTTCGGCCGCATGGCGATGGACGATGAGGAAACCGTCGCCCTGATCGCCGGTGGCCACAGTTTCGGCAAGACCCATGGTGCCGGCCCGGCCGACAACGTCGGCAAGGAACCGGAAGCAGCGGGCCTGGAAAGCCAGGGCCTGGGCTGGGCCAACAGCTTCGGCAGTGGCAAGGGCGGCGACACCATCACCAGCGGCCTGGAAGTCACCTGGACCCGCACCCCCGCGCAGTGGAGCCACGACTTCTTCGAGATCCTGTTCGGCAACGAATGGGAGCTGAGCAAGAGCCCGGCCGGCGCGCACCAGTGGGTCGCCAAGAATGCGGACGCAGTGATTCCCGATGCGCACGACCCGTCGAAGAAGCACCGCCCGACCATGCTGACCACCGACCTGTCGCTGCGCATGGACCCGGCCTACGAAAAGATCTCGCGGAAATTCCTTGCTGATCCGCAGGCCTTCGCCGATGCCTTCGCCCGCGCCTGGTTCAAGCTGACCCATCGCGACATGGGCCCACGTGCGCGCTATCTCGGCCCGGAGATTCCGGCCCAGGAATTCATCTGGCAGGATCCGGTGCCGGAAGCCAGGCACCCGTTGATCGATGCCAAGGACATCGCCGCGCTGAAGCAGAAGATCGCAGCGACCGGCCTGAGCGTGGCCGAGCTGGTGTCCACGGCGTGGGCCTCGGCCTCGACCTTCCGCGGTTCGGACAAGCGCGGTGGCGCCAATGGTGCACGCGTGCGCCTGGCACCGCAGAAGGACTGGGCGGTGAACCAGCCGCAGCAGCTGGCCAAGGTGCTGGCCGCGCTGGAAAAGGTCCAGGCCGAGTTCAACGGCGCGGGCAGCAAGCAGGTGTCGCTGGCCGACCTGATCGTGCTGGCCGGTGGCGTCGGCATCGAGCAGGCAGCGAAGGCCGGCGGCCATGACCTGAGCGTGCCGTTCACTCCGGGCCGCACCGATGCCAGCCAGGAACAGACCGACGTCGAATCGTTCGCGGTGCTGGAACCGGCTGCCGATGGTTTCCGCAACTACCTCAAGGGCGCTTACAGCGTGCCGGGTGAGGCGCTGCTGATCGACAAGGCTCAGCTGCTGACCCTCACCGCACCGGAAATGACCGCCCTGGTCGGTGGCCTGCGCGTGCTCGGCGCCAATGCTGACGGCGGCAGGCACGGCGTGTTCACCAGCCGTCCCGGCACGCTGAGCAACGACTTCTTCGTCAACCTGCTGGACATGGGCACCACCTGGAAGGCGACCGGTCGCGAAAGCTATGAAGGCCGCGGCCGCAGCGATGGCGCTGCGCGCTGGACCGGCACCCGTGCCGACCTGGTGTTCGGCTCCAACGCCGTGCTGCGCGCCTTGGCCGAGGTCTACGCCAGCGCCGATGGCGAGAAGAAGTTCGTGCAGGATTTCATCGCCGCCTGGACCCGGGTGATGGAGCTGGATCGCTACGACCTGCACGGTTGACCGGATATGCCATGTGCCAACCTTGGTTGGCACATGGCACTGCGCCCACCAAGGTGGGCGACTACCCGACCCCGCTGCGGGGTCTTTACCCGGTGGATGCCGACCTTGGCCGGCACATGGCACAGCGCCCACCGAGGTGGGCGACTACCAGACTCTGCTGCGGGGTCTTTACCCGGTGGATGCCAACCTTGGTTGGCACATGGCACTGCGCCCACCAAGGTGGGCGACTACCAGACTCTGCTGCGGGGTCTTTACCCGGTGGATGCCGACCTTGGTCGGCACATGGCGCAACGCCCACCAAGGTGGGCGACTACCAGCGCCCGGGCGGCGCCGTCACAGGGCGTCGATATCACCCAATGCGCGGATCAACCGGCGTGCGCGCTTGTCCGGCTTGTGCTCCGGTGCCTGGTAGCCATCACGCGCGGCAATGCGCAGCGCACGCTGTTCGGCACGGCGGGCCTTGGAGGCTTCGCTCTCGGCATACAACTGCTGCGCCACCGGCGCCGGACCGCGCTGGTCGCTCAGGCCCAGCACCTGGATCTCGAAGTGTTCTTCACCGCGATCGACCAGCAGCTGCTCTCCCACGCGTACCGCGCGCGAGGATTTCGGACGCTGCCCGGCCACGGATACCTTGCCGGTCTCGATCGCCTGTTTGGCCAGGCTGCGGGTCTTGAAGAAGCGGGCCGCCCACAACCAGATGTCCAGACGGACGCTGGGCGCCAACGGGGAAAGCTCGGACATCGGTGGGGACTACTCCGTTCGCTTGTTCAGGGGGCGCGGATTGTCGGGGTCGGTGCGGCAGCCGCTGCCCCCGATCAATGCCGGCGTGCCGGCCGCCAGGTCCTGGCGCTGGCTGCCGACCAGGCACTCGGGGCGGTCGGTCGGCCGCACCTGGGTATCGCCCAGCCGGTCACCCGACGAACATGCGGCCAGTGTCGCTGCGATCAAGGCCGCCACGATCATCCGCATCGCCTGTTGTGGTTGATGCATTGCCACATCCTGCAAACCGGCTTGATGCTAGTGTGCGCCTCCCGGGAATCGATCACCACTCCATGGCCAAAGCGCCGCTTGACCTGACCTCCGGCCCGATCGGCCGCAACCTGCTGCTGTTCGCGCTGCCGATCCTGGCAGGCAACATCGCGCAGTCGCTGAACGGCTCGGTGAATGCGGTATGGGTGGGGCGCTTCCTTGGCGAAGCGGCACTGACCGCGACCGCGAACGCCAACAACATCATGTTCTTCCTGATCGGTTCGGTGTTCGGCTTCGGCATGGCCTCGACCATCCTGATCGGCCAGGCCATCGGTGCGCGCGACATCGCCCAGGCACGACGCGTGGTCGGCACCAGCGCCACGTTCTTCATCGGCCTGTCGGTGATCATCGCCATCGCCGGCTGGTTCCTGGCCCACCCGCTGCTGGCGGCGATGGGCACGCCCGCCGCCTCGCTGCCGTTGGCCGAGGCCTACCTGCGCATCATCTTCCTGGCGATGCCAACGCTGTACGCCTTCGCCTTCCTCAGTGCGGCGCTGCGCGGTGCCGGCGATTCGCGCACGCCCTTCCGCTTCCTGCTGGTGTCGGTGGTGCTGGACATCGCCCTGAACCCGGTGCTGATCTTCGGCATGGGGCCGTTCCCGGAACTGGGCATCGCCGGCTCAGCCTGGGCCACGCTGGTGTCGCAGACGCTGTCGCTGGCCGGCCTGCTGCTGTACATGCGGCACAAGCGGCACACGCTGTGGCTGGGTCGCGCCGACATCCACCTGTTCAAGCTGGACATGACCATCCTGCGCGCGCTGGTGGTCAAGGGCGTGCCGATGGGCCTGCAGATGGTGCTGATCTCGCTGTCGGTGATCATGCTGATGACCATGGTCAACCAGTACGGCACTGACACCGGCGCAGCCTACGGTGCATCGCTGCAGCTGTGGAACTACGTGCAGATGCCGGCGATGGCGATCGGTGCGGCGTGTTCGTCGATGGCCGCGCAGAATGTCGGTGCGCAGCGCTGGGATCGCGTGCGCGGTACCGCACGCCAGGGCATCGCGTTCAACTTCCTGCTGACCGGCGCGTTGATCCTGCCGCTGGTGCTGCTGGACCAGTATTCGCTGGCCTTGTTCCTGCCGCAGGGCAGCGAGTCGCTGCAGATCGCGCGGCACCTGAACCACATCGTGATCGGTTCGTTCCTGTTCTTCGGCGTCAGCTTCGTGATCTCCGGCGTGGTGCGCTCCACTGGCGCGGTGCTGCCACCGCTGCTGATCCTGGCCGCGTCGCTGTGGGGCGTGCGCGTGCCGTTCGCCGAATTCCTGCAGCCGTACTGGGGTGCCGATGCGATCTGGTGGAGTTTCCCGGCCGGTTCGCTGGTGTCGATGCTGCTGTCGCTGGCGTATTACCGCTGGGGTGGCTGGCGCAAGGCGAGGATGATCAGTACACCGGTGCATGCCGAAGAACTCGCCACGCCCTCGGAGATTCCCGCCTGCCCGCCTTCGCCGGTGGCCGACCCGGATGCGGCACTGGAAACCATTCCACCGCGTTGAACATGCACCGGCAGTGCCGGCCGCTGGCCGGCAACCGCGCGATACCTGGGAAGTCCATGGGATTGCCGGCCAGCGGCCGGCACTACCGCTTTTTCTTTTCCGCGTTGTGCCTGGCGGCGGCGCGCAGCAGTGCTTTCAGCGCCGCGGCGTTGGGCATGCCGCCTTCGTGGATGTCGATCGCGCGGCGTGTGCCGCCTTCCAGGCTGGCATTGAACAGGCGCTTCGGGTCCGGCAACGCGGCGCCGTGGGCGAAGGTCAGCTTCACCGCCTGCTTGTAGGTTTCGCCGGTGCACAGGATGCCGTTGTGTTCCCACACCGGTGTGCCGCGCCATTTCCAGGTTTCCTCCACGTCCGGCAGCGCCTCGTGGATCAGCGCGCGCACGCGGGCGAGGATGTCGCCGCGCCAATCAGGGAGCTCGGCGATGCGGGCGTCAATCAGGGCGGCAGCGGGGAGAGCGGCATCTGCGGGATCGGACTTCTGCGTGGCCATCGCGTGGTCTCGTTCGGGGAAAGAACCTGGGGGATTACATGCGTTCGCCAGGCAGCTGGCTGGCCTGTCGCACCCAGTCGAGGAACCGCGCCTCGTCCAGCGGCTCGCCCTCAAGGATGTGCAGGTAGCGCGTGTCGGCGCTCTTGGACGGTTCAGGCGGAACAGGCTGCAACAGCGCGCCGCGGAAGAACGCGACCTTGATGTAGCGGGCGAAGCAATGGAAGCTGAGGAACCAGCCCTCGCCGGCAGCAACGCCGTACATCGGCGAGTTCCATTTCACTGCCTTGTGCACGCCGGGTACGGCCTGTTCGATCAGGGCGTCCAGACGCTCACCAACGGCCCGTTTCCAGTCCGGCATGGCAGCGATATAAGCCTGCACGGGCGCATCGCCCTCACCCTTGGCGATCTGCGGGTTACCGCCGGACAGCAGCTTCGGCGCGGCACTGCTGGCAGGTCGCTTGGCGGGCATCGCAGGGGCCATGAGGGGTGAAGGCCCGAGCGTACGCCGCCGCCCGGCAGCGGTCACGGCGCACTGCGCCATGGTCTCAGAGGCTGCTGCGGAACTGCCGCCAGGTGGGCAGCTTGCGGGCCCCGCGCAGGAACCACATCAGGGTGGCCATCACCAGGCCGAACATCACGCCTGCCGCCACCCCGGCAAGCAACAGCAGTTCCAGCGCCGGGGCCCTGCCCTGCCACAACAGCAGCCACATCAGTACCGTCCAGAACACGCCAAACAGCAGGCCCTGCAGCAGCGTATTGGTCAGGAAACCGGCCAGTATCGGCGGCGGAAGCGCGACACCCAGCCGCCACAGCATGCGGTGCAGCAAGGGGGCCGCTTCCCTCCGTGGCACCCCGGAACGGTCCAGGAAGCGCAGCGCCACCTGGATGTCCGCCGGGTATCGATGGTCGCTCTCATCCATCCATTGAAACTAACGAGGCGGCACCACAAACGCAAACGGCCGCCCAAAGGCGGCCGTCGCGGCAACAACCGAAGTTGTTTATCAGCCCTTGGTTGCCAGACGGGCAGCCTTGGCGGCAGCAGCAGCAGCCAGATCTTCCTTGATGCGGGCAGCCTTGCCTTCCAGGCCACGCAGGTAGTACAGCTTGCCGGCGCGGACCTTACCACGGCGCTTCACTTCGACCGAGTCGATGATGGCGCTGTGGGTCTGGAACACGCGCTCGACGCCGTAGCCGTGCGAGATCTTGCGCACGGTGAACGAGGAGTTCAGGCCGCCGTTCTTGGTCGCGATGACAACGCCTTCATAGGCCTGCACGCGCTCGCGGGTACCTTCCTTCACCTTCACGTTGACGACAATGGTGTCGCCCTGGCTGAACTGCGGCAGTTCGCGGGTGATCTGGGCGGATTCGAATTCCGCGACGATGGACTTGTTCAGCTTGCTCATGGGTTACACCGATTCATTGTTCGGGTGGGCGTGTCATTCGACAGCGTGGGCTCATGCAGTCACCGGACTGTGCTGCACGTTTGTTTTGGGTACTGCGCACCGGCCGGGGCCGGCGTAATTGGCCATGATAGCCGATAAAGCAGGGCTGGCGCTAGACCTTGCCCTTTTCCGCCGGGACCTGGCGGGCCAGGGCCAGCAGCTTGCGGTCGGCCTTGCCCAGCGCCTGTTCATCCAGCAGGTCCGGGCGCCGCTGTGCGGTACGGATCAACGACTGCTGCCGGCGCCAGGCGGCGATGGCGGCATGGTTGCCCGAGCGCAGCACGTCCGGCACGTCCCCCAGCGGATGCTGGGCCGGCTGGCTGTAATGCGGGCAGTCGAGCAGGCCGAGGTCGCCCTCGAAACTGTCCTGCGCCGCGGATTCGGCATCATTCAAGGCGCCCTCCTGCAGCCGGGCCACCGCGTCGATGATGACCGCCGCCCCCAGCTCGCCGCCGGACAGCACATAGTCGCCGAGGGAAATCTCCTCATCGACATTGGCGGCCAGGAAGCGCTCGTCGATGCCTTCATAGCGGCCGCAGACCAGGACCATGCGCGGCAATGCCGCCAGTTCCCGCACCTTGGCCTGGGTCAACGGCGCGCCCTGCGGGCTGAGATGGATCACCCGCGCAGGCGTCGGATCGGCCTCACGGATCGCCTGCAGGCACGCCTGCAGCGGCTCGATCAGCATCACCATGCCCGGGCCACCGCCGAACGGACGATCGTCCACCCGGCGGTAGTTGCCCTCGGCGTAATCACGGGGATTCCAGCCATGCAGGCTGAACAATCCCTTTTCCTGCGCACGGCCGACCACACCCAGCCCAGCGGACTGGGCGAGGAAATCGGGGAACAGGGTGATGACGTCGAAACGCATGCTCACACTCAGAACTCGGGGTCCCAGTCGACCACGACCAGATTGGCCTCGAAGTCGACGGATTTGACGAACTCCGGCACGACGAACGGAATCATCCGCTCGCGATCGCCGCGTACGACCACCACATCGTTGGCGCCGGTACTGAACAGGTGCGAGACCTGGCCGAGGGCAACGCCTTCGACGGTCTTCACATCCAGGCCTTCCAGATCGACCCAGTAATACTCGTCGGCATTCGGCGGCGGCAGCGCACTTCGGGCCACGAAGACCTCGGTGCCATGCATCGCCTCGACCGTGTCGCGATCCTCGATGCCCGGGAAACGGGCCACCAGATGCTTGCCGGTATCCCGGCCACGGGCGCCTTCAAGCGTCGATTCCTGCCCGTTGGGGCTGCGCAGGATCCACGGTTGGTAACGGAAAATAGCGGAACGCGGCTCGGTCCAGGACTCGAGCTTTATTTCGCCGCGCACACCAAAAGCGCCGACAATCCTGCCAAGCAGGATGCGGCGCTCGTTATCTTTCATCTGCGTTCAATCAGATGGGCCGCACCAGGGCGCGGCCCGTCAGGATCAGGCCGCAGCGGCCTGGGACTTGCTCGCTTCCTTGATCAGGTTGCGAACTTTCTCGGTCGGCTGGGCGCCGTTCTTGACCCAATGGTCAACGCGGGCCAGGTCCAGCTCGATGCGCTTCTCGCCACCCTGTGCAACCGGGTTGTAGAAGCCAACGCGCTCGATGTTGCGGCCGTCGCGGGCGCTGCGGACGTCGGTGACGATGATGTGGTAGAACGGACGCTTCTTGGCGCCGCCGCGGGTCAGTCGAATCTTGACCATGGTGGTTTTTTCCTATTGCCCAGTCGCCAGGATGGCGCGGTAAGCGGGCGATTATAGCGGCAGAGTCCGGCCGAGCCAACCCCGGGCGTCTACCCCGGGGTCAGATCCCTTTTACCGAGCAAAAGGGTTCTGACTCCAACGGTTCCATTCAGGAAAGCGACTGCCAGGGCACCCGGGCCAACACCGCCCTGCCCTGTTCGGCCAAGGCCTGCGAACCCGGCAGCACCTGACCGTCGATGGCGTCCAGCGCCCACACCCCACTGGCGTTGCAGGCGAAAGCCGCCCGCATGCCGGCCAGCTCATCCAGCCGCAACGGCCGGGTCTGCTGTGGGCCCACCCAGCCCGCCTGCAGCAGCGCTTCAGCGGTTCCCCGCAGCGCAGGCGCCTGTGGCCAGATCAGGTGTTCGCCGTCATGCACGGCCAGGTTCCAGGTGGTGCCCTCGCTGATCTGCCCGTCGGCAGTGACGAACAGCGCATCGTCGAAACCCGCTGCCAACGCGGCACGTCGCTGGGCGAACAGGCCAAACGTACCGACATGCTTGATCTGCGGCAGCTCTCGCTGCCATGTCGCGCTGCGCACGCGTTTCGGCGCGGTCAGCGCGACCGGCGCGGAGACGGCAACCAGTACATCCACCGGCACGCTTGCCAGCGGCGCGCGGAAATCGAAACGGCGCGAGAACACGGTGACCCGCATCGATGCGTCGACCTGGCTGGCCTGTTGCAGCGCCTGCGCCATCCACGCCTGCACCTGCGCGATAGCGAGCGCGCTGCCGAACAGTTCCTGCGTTGCCTTGGCCAGCCGCTGCAGATGCAGATCAAGACCCTGCACCGCGTTGCCGCGCACCTGCAACGAGGTGAAGTGGCCGTAGTTGGTCAGCGCCGGCAGCAGGTCTTCGGCCCGCGCCGTTGCGCCGTTGCAGGTCACCGTCATCGCAGCAGCGCCTGCGCCTGTTCCCACATGCCACGCAGCACGTCAGCGGCCGGCGCTGCCGGTGCCATCCACGCCGACTGCCCGGCCCAGGCCTGCATCGCAGCAAGCCGGTTTTCCTGCGTGGCCTGCTTGCGCATCGGTCCAGTCAGGCCACGCTGCACCGGGTACGGGCGCGGCGCGGGTGCGCCCTCGGCAGCAGCTGCACGCACGTAGGCAGTCGCCAGGCCGCGGCCAAGGCGCCCACTGAACGCGCGCGTCGGCCAGGTGTCTTCGGGTTCGCTGCGGGCCAACGCATCGGCCCATGCCGGCGCCACCGCTGCTTCGGGTGTGCGCAGGAAGGCCGTGCCGATCTGCACGGCACTGGCCCCGAGCATCAAGGCAGCAGCAATGCCGCGACCGTCGCCGATTCCGCCCGCAGCGATCACCGGAATATCCAGGTTGTCCGCCAGCCGCGGCAGCAGTGCGAACAGGCCGACCAGCTGCTGCTCTGCACGCATCGGATCGAAGGCGCCGCGATGGCCGCCGGCTTCGGCGCCCTGTGCGACCACCGCGTCAGCACCTGCGTCCTGCGCAGCACGCGCTTCGGCCAGCGTCGTAGCGCAGGCGATCCAGGCGATGCCCGCATCCTTCAACTGCTGCACATGACGCGGCGACAGCACGCCCATGATGGTCGAGGCCACCGCCGGCCGTGCCGCCAGCAGCGCACTGAACTGCTCCTCGAAATCGGCAGGCGTGGCATCCGCTGCGCTGGCCGCAACCTCCGGCCCCCACTGGCCCAGGAACGCACGCGTGGCGGCCTCGGCGGCCACATCGCGCACCGGCGCGGGATCGGGCAGCCACAGGTTCACCTGCGCCGGCCCGCTGGACGCTGCACGGAAGTCCTGCATCCAGCGACCGATATCCGCCGCCGGCGACAACACGGCCCCCATCGCGCCCATGCTGCCGGCGTTGGCCAGCGCGGCGGAAAGCGGAACCGGACAGGCACCGGCCATCGGTGCCAGCAGGATCGGCAGCTGCAATGAAAAACGCCGACAGAAATCGTCGGCGCGTTCGAGAATCGGCGAAAGGCTCACGCGACGCACCTGTGGGAGGAGTCGCTGCCAGCATACGCCAGACACTGTGGACGGGAGCGTCGCCCCGGGCGATCCGCTCCCGCCCGGCTCAGCGTGCAGACACCGCGTAGGTGCGGACCAGCTGGCTGTCCATTTCTTCGTTGAACTTGAACGTCACGTAGCGCGCGTCATCAGCGGCAAACTCTTCCTCGGCGCTGGCGCGACCGATCTCGGTGCCCTCGGCATCCAGCGCACGCGCCACCAGCTTGCCCTTGAAGGCCTTGTCGGCCACCACGTACACCGCCGCGTCCTTGGAGCCCATGCCACGGCTCTTGCCGAGGGTGACGGTGAGGCCCTGCGCGGCCAGGCCCGGATCGGCCTGCAGCGTCACGTTCATGCGCTTGTCCACGCCCTCGCCCAGCCCGGCGACGAAATCGGCAGCGGTACCACTGATGGCACTACCGGCCTTCTGCGACACGGAGGTGTCGTCCTTGCAGGCAACCAGGCCCAGGGCCAGCGCCATCACCACGATCGACTTGTTCATGCACATTCCTTTGATTGATTCCGTGGGTTGTTCAAGCGTCCGATACAGCGCGCGCTCAGCGGAACGGCATGCCACGGCCGCCCATGGCGCCCATCATGCCCTTCATGCTGCGCATCATGCCCTTCATGCCGCCACCGGCCATCTTGCTCATCATCTTTTCCATCTGCATGTACTGCTTCATGAGCTTGTTGACGTCGGCCGGGGTCACGCCCGAGCCCTTGGCGATGCGGGCGCGACGCGAGCCATTGAGCAGGTTCGGGTTGCGCCGTTCCTTCTTGGTCATCGAGCCGATGATGGCGATCATGCGCGGCACTTCCTTGCCCTGGCTGACCTGCTGCTTGAGGTGCTCGGGAATCTGGCCCAGGCCCGGCAGCTTGTCCATCAGGCCGCCGATGCCGCCCATGTTCTGCATCTGCTCGAGCTGGTCGCGCATGTCGTTCAGATCGAACTTCTTGCCCTTGGCGACCTTCTCGGCCAGCTTCTGCGCCTTGTCCTTGTCGACCTGCTGCTCGACCTGCTCGACCAGCGACAGCACGTCGCCCATGTCGAGGATGCGGCTGGCAATACGGTCCGGGTGGAACACGTCCAGGCCGTCCGGCTTTTCGCTGACACCGACGAACTTGATCGGCTTGCCGGTGATGTAGCGCACGCTCAGCGCGGCGCCGCCACGGGCGTCACCGTCGGTCTTGGTCAGGACCACGCCGGTCAGCGGCAGCGCATCACCGAAGGCCTTGGCGGTATTGGCCGCGTCCTGGCCGGTCATGGCATCGACCACGAACAGCGTTTCAGCCGGGTTGACCGCAGCGTGCAGGGCCTTGATCTCGGCCATCATCGCTTCGTCGATGGCCAGGCGGCCGGCGGTATCGACCAGCAGCACGTCGACGAACGACTTGCGCGCGTCATCGATGGCGGCGCGGACGATGGCTTCCGGCTTCTGCTCGGCGCTGGACGGGAAGAACAGCACGCCCACCTGGTCGGCCAGCGTCTTCAGCTGCTCGATCGCCGCCGGACGGTAGACGTCGGCCGAGACCACCATCACCTTCTTCTTGCGCTTTTCCTTCAGGTGCTTGGCCAGCTTGCCGACCGTGGTGGTCTTGCCGGCGCCCTGCAGGCCCGCCATCAGGATGATGGCCGGCGCGGGAACGTTGAGGTTCAGGTCGCTGGCTTCGGCGCCCATCACCGCGGTCAGCTCGTCGCGCACGACCTTGATCAGGGCCTGGCCCGGGGTCAGCGACTTCAGCACTTCCTGGCCGACAGCACGCACCTTGATGCGTTCGATCAGGGCCTGCACCACCGGCAGCGCGACGTCGGCTTCAAGCAGGGCGATGCGGACCTCGCGGGTCGCCTCGCGGATGTTCTCTTCGGTCAGGCGGCCACGGCCGCGCAGGCGCTCGATGGTGCCGGAAAGGCGCTGGGTCAGGGACTCGAACATGCGGCGCAACCTGTCTGAAAGCGGGGGACAATAAGGCCCACAGTATAACGGGTCCACCGCGCTCGCCGGACTGCGACGCCACGCCCGTCGCCAGCACCGCGGGGGTATGCGAAACTTCAACGATGACAATCGTTCTCATCGCCGTCCTGCTCTACCTGGCCGCCAGCGCCCTGCTGGTGCGCGCCCTTGGTCGCAACGACGGGGTGACCTCGCCCGCGTGGCTGTGGCCTGCGCTGCCGGCGATGCTGCTGCATGGCGGTTACCACGTGCTGGTGGCGATGCGCACGACCGGCGGCCCGGACATGCACTTCTTCGCCGCGTTGTCGCTGGTCGGCCTGGGAATGGCCTGGCTGACCTCGCTGGTGGGCGCGCGCGGGCGCATGTCCACTCTGGGCGTAGTGGTGTTCCCCCTAGCCGCGCTGCTGCTGGTGGTCTACCACGGCTACGGCCATGAACCGAGCAAGGTGCTGGGCTGGCGCCTGGCCAGCCACGCCTGGCTGGCACTGCTGGCCTACGCCACGCTGAGCGTCGCCGCGCTGCTGGCGATCATGCTGTGGCTGCAGGAGCGTGCGCTGCGGCGCCGTGAATTCCGTCCGTGGCTGCGTGCGCTGCCGCCGATGGCCGATCTGGAATCGCTGCTGTTCAGGGTGATCACCGTCGGCTTCGCCCTGCTGACCCTGACCCTGGTTACCGGCGTGCTGTTCGTCGACGACCTGCTGGCGCAGAAGCTGGTGCACAAGACGGTGCTGAGCGTGCTGTCGTGGATCGTGTTCGGCGTGCTGCTGATCGGCCGCCGCCGCTATGGCTGGCGCGGCACGAAGGCCGTGCATTGGACGCTGACGGCGATGCTGTTGCTGCTGCTGGCGTTCTTCGGCAGCCAGTTCGTGATCGAGCTGGTGTTCGGGCATTCGCGCTAGAGGCGTGCCGGCCAGCGGCCGGCAATCGGAGCACGGTAGATCCACGCCGTGCGTGGATGCCCCGGATGCTCAAGGCAGCGGTTGGGCCAGGATCCTGCGCACCGAGCGACCGCTGTTGGTGAGGATGTCGTCGACCTGCCAGCAGCCCTCCCCTTTGCGCACCATCGGCACGCGGGTCACGTAGGCCTTGCCCCAGACCGGATAGCGCATTTCGACCTGGCCGGCCGTGGCCGAGGCCTGCTTCCAGCTGTAGCGCACCGGGCTGTCGATCTCCCCGTCCTGCGCGTCCAGCCACGGATCGGAATCGAGCGTGCAGATGCCCTCTTCGCGCACCTGGCAGGCACGCTCGCCATGCAGCGCCTTGGCAAACGCCGCACTGACCAGTGCCTGCGGCGGCTCCAGCAGGTCGCCCTTGCCGGTGGTCGCTTCGAAGAAGGCCCGCGCCACGTCAGCCGGTTGCTGGCAGGCCGGCGCGGCCTGCACGGTGGGGGCCAGCAGCAGGCCGATGATCACCCACATCCCTGTCTTTCGCATATCCAGTTCCTTGGTGGTGGAAGGACGCCGGGCATGGCCGGCGCTACCCATGTGTGTTGCCCAGTAGCGCCGGGCCATGCCCGGCGAACGCGCAGCGCGGCAGGGATTACAACCCGTACCGTTCGATCGCGTCCAGATGCGGCCGGCGGTCCTGGTCGCAGGCCTCGGCCAGGCGCAGCCAGCAGTGTGGATGTGCCCAATCCGCCGTGGCCTGCTGCAGGAAGCGGTGCAGCGCCAGCGGCGCATGGTCCTGCGGCTGGGCGACGGTGAACAACAGGCCCGGCAACGTCCCGTCTTCCGCGTCCGGATCGGTCACGGTGTAGTCCGCACGGCTGTGCGACCACACCTTCCAGCCCTGTGCCTCGGCTGCCTCCACGAAAGCGTTCCATGCCTCCTCGCCCGGGTGCGCGCCGTCGACCAGCCAGCTGCGCGCGAAACCACCCCGCTCCAGCACATGCACCTGCGCATAGGTCGGAATGAAGTGCTCGCGCTCCGCTTCGTCCTCTGGTGCGGGGTGTACCAGGCCGGCGTCGAATACCACCCAGTCCCCCACCTGCTGCGCGCGGTTGGCCGGTGCGTTCTCGACGATGCGCGCGGTCACCGGGCCGCTGCGGCGGGCGTAGTACTCCATCGGCTCGCCGCCTTCTTCGCTGCGGATGATCACCCAGCCCCAGGGCTCTTCGACCACGCCCTGCTGGCTGGACAGTTCCATGCCGATTGCTGCCGCCGAGCGGCGCACCGCATCCCAGTCGCGCGCCGCACTGGCCGCACTCATATGATCCCAATGCGCGGCACTGGGCTCTTCCAGCAGTTCCACCAGCTGCGCATAGCAGGCCTGCGCTTCGCTGAAGCGGCCGGTCTCCATGTACATGCGGGCAAGCGTCCCGCGTGCGCCGTTCGAGCCTGGCGACAACGCCAGCAACGCCTGCGCGGCCTGTTCCAGTGCAGGCCAGTCGGACGCGCGCCGTGCACGCTGCACCTCGCACCAGTGCGCGAACACCGGCACGCTGTCGCGGTAGGTCGCGGCCAGCCTGCGCAGGCCATCATCATCGCCCTGCTCGGCCAGCCAACGCATCAGCGTGTAGGCCGCCGCGCCGTCTTCCTGCGCGTGGCCGCGCACGAAGCCCCACAGCAGCGCCTGCGCTTCCGTCTTCGCGCCACATGCGTGCAGCGCCGAGGCGGCGACCTCGGCCAGCGCGCCGTCGTCCGGCCGCTCGGCGTGCGCCTGCAGCAGCCACTGCGCTTCGCGCTCGGGATCGCGCGACTGATTCTGTTCGCCCTGCGCTTCCAGCCACGCCAGCAGCTCAGCGGCAGGCACCGGCAGCGGCGCCATCTGCGGCAGCGCTTCGATGCGTGCCGCCAGACCGGCCACCAGCGCGGCAGCGCCGCGGTCCTGGCGCAGCTGCGCCAGATGGGTGCGGGCCAGACCCAGCTGGCGCTGCGCCACCCAGCGTGCACCGCGCTGCAGGGCCAGCTCCAGGCTCAACGCGGCGATCTCGATCACCAGGCGATGCGCGCCGACGGCGGCGAAGTGCTCGATGATCGTGTTGAAGCGCGTTCCCAGATCCCAGGTGTTGCGGGTGGCATCACGGCTGCAGAGTGTCGAAGCGGTATTGGCCCACAACCGCCAGTGATTCGGCGTCAGCTCGCTCCATGGCACCAGCTGCTGCAGCGCCTCTTCATCGCGCCCCAGCTGGGCCAGTGCCCAGGCCTTGGACAGCCGGCGCGGCACCGTGCAGTTGGCTGGCTCGTATTCGCCCGCAGCGGCCACTTCGGCTTCGCGCTTCTCGATCAGCGCCAGCGCTTCCTGCGCACGGCCGCTGGCCAGCAGGATCTTGATCTGCATTTCAGGGAAGCTGTCGAACACTTCCTTGCCGCGCGCCTGGATCGCCGCCGCCTGCACCTGCAGGTAATCCAGCGCGTCCTGGCCGCGGCCGTCGTCCAGCAGCGCGTCGGCCTTCTCGCAGCTCAGGCACTGGAAGCAGGCCCAGCTCGGGTCGATGCGGCCCAGCGTCTCGTCGCAGACCTCGATGCGTTCGGGCACCCAGCCCGGACCATCGATGTTGCCGTAGCAGGCGGCAAGATCCTGGGTGACGCAGATCGACTGCGGGCAGTCCAGGGTATCGGCACGGTGTGCGCGCTCGAACAGCGCCACCGACTCGCCCAGCGCGCTTTCGCCTTCCACGCGGTTGCCGACGCGGTTGCGCAGCGCCCAATGGCCGACATAGACGTCGACCCAGGGGTTGTCCAGCGCCTTGCCCAGCGCGCGCGCTTCGGGCAGCAGTGCATCGACGCGGTCGACCTGCAGTTCACTGACTTCATCGGCAAGGCGGGTCAGCAGGTGGGCGTTCTGCGCCTGGCCTGCCTGGCGCAGGTCTTCCTGCAGTTTTTCGACCCAGTTCCAGATATCCATGGGGGTAATGCTCCTGTCTAGCGAAGGCTGGATGAGAGGGAGTAGCGGTGCTCAGCGCAGCATCTGCTGCAGGGCACCGGCAATGTCGGTAAATGCACCATTGAGATCGGGGCCCGGCGTCGCCGCGCTCTGCTGCAGCGGCCGGCCCTGTGCGGACACGATGATCTTCAGCGATCGCAGCAGGCGCGCGGCCGCCCCGGCCTGCGGGTGGCCCTCGCGCTGGGCCTGCAGCAACGCCTGCACCGCTGGATTGTCCAGGTTGAGGTACAGCCGCGACGGCGCACGCGCCTCGATGCGCGCGGTGAACTGGCGCGCCAGCCGCAGTGCCGCCATCGATACGCGCTTGTCGTTCTCGTCGTCTTCCAGGCGCTGTTTCAGTTCGGCTTCGCGGTCGGGCACCACCACCACCGGCAACGCCTCGGGGCTGAACCGCGCGGGCAGCAGCTGTTCGCCGTCGCCCAGGTGTTCGCGCAGCCAGGCCAACTGCGTATCGTCAAGGCTGTCGTCGGTGCGGAACAGTGCGCGGTTGCCCTGCTCGGTACCCAGTTCGACCAGGCGCAGGCCCTTGGCCTGGGCCCAGCGCCGCAGGAACGGCACCACCGCGTAGCGATGACCATGCGCGACCGGCACGCCCATCGCGCGGAACAGCATTTCCTCGAAGCCACCACCGTTGTCGAGGATCACATGCACTGCGCCGCGCGCCGGCAACGCGCTGGCCGGCAGGTCACCCTGCGAAGTCGGCACCCGCACGTGTTCCAGCAGCAGGTCGAACAGGCGCTCATCGCACAGCGCCGCGCCGAGCAGGGCTTCGTTGTGGCGGCTGAGCACGCGGCGCCAGGCTTCGGGCTGCTGCCGCGCGACGTCAGCCAGGCCATCGATCAGCGCTTCCAGCAGGGCGTGCTGCACGGCGCGATAGTGGTCATCGCGCTGCAGGTCCTCGCGGCTGGCGGTCGGGGTCAGCTTCGACGATTCGATCACCCCGCCGATGAAACCGGCCCAAGGCGGCAGCAGGTCGCGTGCATCGTCGTCCAGCAGCATGCCGCGCACGAACACCGACAGGTTGCGGTTGTCGCTGGTGCCGTAGGTGGCACCGTCCTGCACCCAGAGCATGCCAACGGCGTCGCTGCTGCCATCGGGCTGCAGCGGCATCGTCACGATGGGCTCGAAATCGTGTTCGAAACGGGCCGCGAACTGCTGCGCCTGGCGGCGTGCCTGCACCGGATGCAGGGCGACGTCACCCTGCCCGCGCCACGGCGGCGGTTCGGGATTGATCGCGGCCGTCGCCGCACCGATGAAGATCGGCTCGGACAGCAGCGCGCAGTAGCGGCCCAGCACCTCGTGCAGGCGCGCTTCGTTGGCCAGCGGCAGGAAGTCCGGATGCAGCTCCAGCTCGACCTCGGTGCCGATCGCGCGCGCCGGCACTTCGCTGACGGTGTACTGCTCGGCGTTGCTGGACACGTACAGGTGGCCCAGCTGCGGCGCCTGGTACGAGGTGGTGCGCACGCTGACACGGCGCGCCAATACGAAGGCCGACAGGAAACCCAGGCCGAACATGCCGATCAGGCCTTCATTGTCCTCGCCGTCCTGGCGCAGGCCCCGGGTGTAACCGACACCGACCGTGGCCAGGTAATCGTGGATTTCCTGCCGGGTCAGGCCGGCACCGGTATCGGTGATGCGCAGCACGCCGGCGGCGACATCGACCTGCACGTCGATGCGCGACACACTCTGGATGCCGGGCTGCTCGATACGGCGACGGATGATCGAATCGTGCGCGTTCTGCACAAGCTCGCGCAGCGCCACCATCGGCGTGGAATACAGGTGCTTGCCCAGCACCGTCATCAGTCCATTGAGATCGACCCCGGCGCGGCGGATTTCGGCGGCGGGGGTGCTGAACATCGGGTCCTGCATGTAAACGATTACTCCTTGCCACGGAAAGGCGCCAGGGGGCGCCTTCGTCGAGCCGGGAAAACTAGCACAGGCTGGCTGACCGCTGCTGTGCCGTCGGCCGCATCTGCAGGTCCGAGCACGGACCCGCCCCGGTCACGCCGCGTCGATGGCCTCGGACAGGCGTTCGACCGCGATCACTTCCATGCCCTTCACCGAGCCGCCCTTGGGGGCATTGGCCTTGGGCACGATGGCGCGCTTGAAACCGTGGGTCGCCGCCTCGCGCAGGCGATCCTCGCCGTTGGGCACCGGCCGGATCTCACCGGACAGGCCGACTTCGCCGAATGCGATGGTCTTCTCGGCCAGCGGACGGTCCTGCAGCGAGGAAAGAACCGCCAGCAGCACCGGCAGGTCGGCGGCGGTCTCCTGCACGCGGATGCCGCCGACCACGTTGACGAACACGTCCTGGTCGCCGACCAGCACGCCGCCATGCCGATGCAGCACCGCCAGCAGCATGGCCAGGCGGTTCTGCTCCAGCCCCACCGCCACGCGGCGCGGATTGGACAGCGGCGAGGCGTCGACCAGCGCCTGCACTTCCACCAGCAGCGGCCGGGTGCCCTCGCGGGTAACCATCACGCAGCTGCCCGGCTGGTGCGTGCTGGCACCGGAAAGGAAGATCGCCGACGGATTGGAGACCTCCTTCAGGCCCTTGTCGCCCATCGCGAACACGCCCAGTTCGTTGACCGCACCAAAGCGGTTCTTGAACGCGCGCAGCAGGCGGAAGCGGCTGCCGCTCTCGCCTTCGAAATACAGCACGGCATCGACCATGTGCTCCAGCACGCGCGGGCCGGCGATGCCGCCTTCCTTGGTCACATGGCCGACCAGGAACACGGCGGTTCCGGTTTCCTTGGCGAAGCGCACCAGCCGTGCGGCACTCTCGCGCACCTGGCTGACCGAACCGGGCGCGGCGGTCAGCGTCTCGGTCCAGAGCGTCTGTACCGAATCGGCCACGATCAGCCGCGGCCCACTCTTGGTGGCGTGCTGCAGGATGGATTCGACACCGGTCTCGGCCAGCGCGTTGACGCCCTCCAGCGGCAGCTCCAGCCGATGCGCGCGGCCGGCGACCTGGGCCAGTGATTCTTCACCGGTGACGTAGAGCACCGGCAGGACCGCAGCCATCTTCGCCACCGCCTGCAGCAGCAGGGTGGATTTGCCGATGCCCGGATCACCACCGACCAGCACCACCGCGCCCTCGACCAGGCCGCCGCCCAGCACGCGGTCGAATTCGCCGATGCCGGTGCTGACCCGGTTGTGTTCGGTCTGCGCCACGTCCTTCAGTGCGGTGATCTTCGGCGGGTCGATCTTGCCCGCCCAGCCGGCACGGCGCGAGGCGGGCGCCTTGGCCGCCGCAGCGCTCTCAAGGACGATTTCCGACAGCGAGTTCCAGGCATTGCACTCGGTGCACTGGCCTTGCCACTTGCTGTATTCGGCGCCGCATTCATTGCAGACATACGCGGTGCGGGCTTTGGCCATCGGAGATTTCCTGCAGGGGCAACGAGCGTGGCAGGATAGCCGAGCCGGGTCGCAGCTGCTGCGACCACTCAAGTCCCACCCGTCGGTGCCGATAGCGGTGGCGGGCGTGCGCCTTGCGGGCGCCCCTCCCTCCTCCTCTGGATTCAACATGACTGGTAGTTACAGTCAGAGCCTGGTCGCCATCTCGTTGCTGGTGGCCATGCTGGCATCGTATACCGCGCTGGATATGGCCGGCCGCCTGGCCACGGCCCAGGGCCGGGTCGCCCGCTGGTGGCTGGCCGGCGGTGCCGCCGCGATGGGCCTGGGCATCTGGTCGATGCACTTCATCGCGATGCTGGCCTTCAAGCTGCCGGTTCCGGTCGGTTACGACCTGGCGATCACCCTGTATTCGCTGGCGGTGTCGATCGGCGCCTCGGCCTATGCGCTGTGGCTGGTGTCGCGCCCCAGCCTGCCGTTGCAGCGGCTGGCCGCGGGTGCGGTGCTGATGGGACTGGGTATCGCCGCCATGCACTACCTGGGCATGGCCGCCATGCGCATGCAGCCCGGTATCGATTACCACCCCGGCTGGTTTGCCGCGTCGATCGCAGTGGCCATCGCTGCTGCCGGTGCAGCGCTGTGGATTGCCTTCCGGCTGCGCGTGGAACAGCGCAACACGGTGCGCCTGCGGATGCTGGCGTCGCTGGTGATGGGCCTGGCCATCGTCGGTATGCACTACACCGGCATGGCCGCCGCGCGCTTCCCGCCAGGCAGCGTCTGCGGCGCCATCGGCAGCGGCGGCATCGATCCCCGCTGGCTGGCAGTGCTGGTGATCGTGACCACCCTGGCCACGCTCGGCATCGCCCTGGTGGCCTCGCTGTTCGACCGCCAGATGCGCGTGCGCACCGGCCTGCTGGCCGATTCCCTGGCGCACGCCAACGACAAGCTGATCCAGGCCGCACTGCACGACCCGCTGACCCAGCTGCCGAACCGCATGCTGCTGCAGGATCGCATCGAGCAGGCCATCGAGAAGGCGCAACGCCGCCAGCAGTCGGTGGCGGTGATGTTCTGCGACCTGGATGGCTTCAAGGCCGTCAACGATGCCTATGGCCACCAGCTGGGTGACCGACTGCTGGTCGCGGTGGCCCAGCGCCTGGGGGCGCAGCTGCGCCCGCAGGACACCCTCGCCCGCCTCGGCGGCGACGAGTTCGTGATCGTGCTGGCCATCGATGCACCTGATGATGCGGCGGTGGTCGCCGAGCGGGTGATCGCCGCGGCCGGTGAACCGTTCGTGCTGGACGCGGCGGAGCTGCAGGTCACCGCCAGCCTGGGCATTGCCCTGTATCCGGACGATGCCAGCGACGAACGCGAGTTGATGGCACATGCCGATGCGGCGATGTACCACACCAAGGAAACCGGCCGGAACGGCTACACCTTCTTCATTCCCTCGATGCAGCTCAGTGCCAACCGCCAGCTGCGGCTGCTGCAGGACCTGCGCAAGGCGATCGCGCGCAACGAGCTGCTGCTGCACTACCAGCCGAAATTTCCGGCGGCCGATGCACCGGCCACCGGCGCCGAGGCGCTGCTGCGCTGGCAGCACCCCGAACTGGGCCTGCTGGCACCGGACGTGTTCATTCCCATCGCCGAGCGCAGCGGCCTGATCCTGCCGATCGGCGACTGGGTGCTGGACCAGGCGTGCGCGCAGCTGCGCGCCTGGCATGACGGCGGACACAGCCATTGGACGATGGCGGTGAACCTGTCGCCGCTGCAGTTCGCCTCGCCGGCCCTGCTTGAAAGCGTGCGTTCGGTCCTGCAGCGGCACCGCATCGACCCGGCGCGGCTGACCCTGGAGATCACCGAAACCACGGCGATGAAGGATGTCGAGGCCAGCCTGGCGATCCTCAACGACCTGACCGCGATGGGCGTGCACATCGCCATCGATGATTTCGGTACCGGCTATTCCAGCCTGCTGTACCTCAAGCGCATGCCGGCCACCGAGCTGAAGATCGACCGGGCGTTCGTGCATGACCTTGAACGCAATGACGAAGACTCCGCCATCGTGTCCTCGATCATCGCGCTGGGCCGTACCCTGCAGCTGCAGGTGGTGGCCGAGGGCGTGGAGACCCAGGCCCAGCGCGATTACCTGAGCGAGCTGGGCTGCGACCAGCTGCAGGGTTACCACCTGGGGCGGCCGATGGAGGCCGAGGAATTCCTGCGCAAGGTGGGTTAGAGGCAACCGCATCCACGCATGGCGTGGATCTACTGCATCCTCCGGGTGCATTGAACGGCAACTGCATCCACGCATGGCGTGGATCTACTGCATCCTCCGGGTGCATTGAACGGCAACCGCATCCACGCATGGCGTGGATCTACTGCATACCCCGGGTGCATTGAACGGCAACTGCATCCACGCATGGCGTGGATCTACTGCATCCTCCGGGTGCATTGAACGGCAACCGCATCCACGCATGGCGTG
>NZ_JARXWD010000013.1:0-116054 GCF_029892765.1 Stenotrophomonas sp. 1278 | reverse complement strand
CGGGCGGGTGGGCTGTGCAGGGGGCGCCGCAAGTACGTCCTTGTAGGCTTGGCCGCGGCATCCATGCCGCGGACACCCCTGCCCAGTCCACCCGCCCGACCCCCGACAGTTTCCGTGCGCGTCCAGACCACGGAAAAGAAATCAAAAGCGGGAAGCAAACGCCGGTCGCTGCGCTCTGTGTGCCCGGGGGCGGATCCCTTTCCGCAGGAAAGGCTCCGACCCTTCTCTCCATATATGTATCGACATCCACAACCGCTCTTGCCTTCCGTCCCGTCACCGGGAACTCCGGAAGGGAGGGGCAGCGTGGGCGCGCGGGGGTGTCCGCCGCATGGATGCGGCGGCCAAGCCCCCAGGGATGGGTTTACGGCGTCCCCCGCGTGCCCACGCTGCTCCGACCAAGCCGAGAGAACCCAGAGCCGACGCGCTTCGGCTTTGCGCTTTGCGCCCTGGCTTGTAGAAAGCGCCCGCCGGCCGCAGGCCGGCCAACATCCCCCCGCTGCGCTGCGGCGCGACCTGCGGCCGACCGATCTGGGATAATGCGCGTTCTTGTTTCCTCTGCTGCCGGACCCGGTCATGACCCAGAAGACGCTGCTCAACGATACCCACCGCGCCCTTGGCGCCAAGATGGTCGATTTCGGGGGTTGGGACATGCCCATCCACTACGGCTCGCAGCTGGACGAGCACCATCTGGTGCGTCGTGAGTCGGGCGTGTTCGACGTCAGCCACATGACCGTGGTCGACCTGCGCGGCGACCAGGTCAAGCCGTTCCTGCGCCGCCTGCTGGCCAACTCGGTCGACAAGCTCAAGGCCACCGGCAAGGCGTTGTACTCGTGCATGCTGAATCCGCAGGGCGGCGTCATCGACGACCTGATCGTCTATTACCTGGGCGAGGACTTCTTCCGCATGGTGGTCAACGCCTCCACCCGCGAGAAGGATCTGGCGTGGCTGCGCGAGCAGGCTGCGCCGTTCAACGTCTCGGTCGAACAGCGTCCAGACCTGGCGATCCTCGCCGTGCAGGGGCCGCAGGCGCGCGACATCGTCATCGGCCTGGCCCGCGAAGCCGACCGTGAGTCGCTGGGCAAGCTCGGCCGTTTCGCCGCGCTGCAGGTGCAGTCCGACGACGGCGTTGAACTGTTCGTCGCCCGCACCGGCTACACCGGCGAAGACGGTTTCGAGATCCTGCTGCCGCAGGATGCCGTGGTCGCGTTCTGGAACCGCCTGCTTGCTGCCGGCGTGAAGCCGGCCGGTCTTGGCGCGCGCGATACCCTGCGCCTGGAAGCCGGCATGAATCTGTACGGACAGGACATGGACGAAGCAATCAGCCCCTACGAAGCGGCGCTGGCCTGGACGGTGTCGCTGGACGAGGGCCGCGACTTCATCGGCCGCGACGTGCTGGAGGCGCAGAAGGCGGCTGGCAACGCACGTCAGATGATCGGCCTTGTGATGGATGAGAAGGGCGTGCTGCGCCATGGCCAGGCGGTCACCACTGCCGGCGGCCAGGGCGAGATCCTGTCCGGCACCTTCTCGCCGACCCTGGCCAAGGGCATCGCATTCGCGCGCGTGCCGGCCGGTGAACTCGGTCAGGTCACCGTCGACATCCGCGGCCGTCAGGTGCCGGTGCGGGTGGTCAAGTTCCCGTTCGTGCGCGAAGGCCAGGCCCAGCCCGGCGTGCTTGGCGACGCCTGATCCAAACATGCCGGTCGTCACTGCCAGCAGTGGCGGCCGGTTGGTTACACTAGCCCCGTTTTTTCCACCCCCTGCATATCTCTGGAGCAGTCCCATGAGCGAGATCCCCGGCGACCTCAAGTTCCTCAAGTCCCATGAGTGGGCCCGTGTCGAAGGCAATGGCCGCGTGACCGTCGGTATTTCCGACCACGCCCAGGGCCTGCTGGGTGACCTGGTCTACGTCGAGCTGCCCGAAGTCGGCGCGACCGCCAAGGCCAACGAGCAGATCGCGGTCGTCGAGTCGGTGAAGGCCGCCTCCGACGTCTACAGCCCGATCAGCGGCACCATCGTCGAGGTCAACTCGGCACTGGCCGACAAGCCGGAAACCATCAACGAAGACGCCTACGGCGATGGCTGGATGTTCGTCGTCGAAGTGTCCAACAGCGACGAGCTCAACGAGCTGCTGGACCCGGACGCGTACGCCGAAGGCCTGGAAGACGAAGAGCACTGAGTCGTCGTTTCCCCGGTACGAAAACGGCCACCCTCGGGTGGCCGTTTTCGTTTTGGGGGAGGCTTCGAACTTATGCCGGCCGGTTCGCCGCATGCCATCGCCATGGCATCAGTCGGTGTTGAGCGCGGGCAAAAGGCGTGCGCAGTTTTGCGCAAATCCGCGTTTCCACCCCCGCGGCGGCGCGCCCGGATGTGAAAAGTTTTTGGCCTTGTTGCAGGTCCGTTGTGCTGGCGTTGGCGCGTGCGTTGCCATGCATGGCCGCGCCGCCGCGTAGTGTTCCGCTTCAGGCCCCTACATGACGCAGAGTGCTTATTTCAAGTGTTTTTTCTTCGCTGTTCGTGCGCAGTCGATGGCAGCGACGATGCGCGATGCAGTGTTTGCCGGCGCTCGCGGAGGAACATCGGCAGGCGCGGGAAGGGCTTCCGGGACGCGGCGGATGTGAAAATTTTTCGCGGGGGTTGTTGACAGTAAAAAAAACCGTGATTAGGTTTCGCCTCAGCAGACCTTGCCTGCCAAACCGAGTGCGCAGAATCAATCGTCCGATGCGAAGCAGCCCCTCGAAGACCACCGCGATCCTGACGACGGTGGAGATGGCCCCGCTTCCCCTCGAGAAATGCAAGGCAACCCCTGTTCCGATGCCTGCTCCGCCGATCGTGGCGGGCATCACCGCATCCGTAACGGCGCGCCCGACGCGCCGGCGGTCCCCGCACGCAGCATGGGCGGGTTTGATCCACCTGGGCGTTTCAACTCCCTATCACTGACGAGGAGCCATCACCATGGCAACCAAGAAAGCTGCGAAGAAAAAGCCCGCCGCCAAGAAAGCGGTGAAGAAGGTCGCCAAGAAGGCCGCTGCCAAGAAGGCAGTGAAGAAGGTCGCGAAGAAGGCGACTGCCAAGAAGGCAGTGAAGAAGGCTGCCAAGAAGGTCGCCAAGAAGGCCACGGCGAAGAAGACAGTGAAGAAGGCGGCCAAGAAGGTAGCCAAGAAGTCCGCTGCCAAGAAGGCCGTAAAGAAGACCGCGAAGAAGGCCGTCAAGAAGGTAGCCAAGAAGGCCACCAAGAAGACTGCCAAGAAAGCCGCCAAGAAGACCACTGCCCGCAAGCCGGCCAAGAAGGTCGCCAAGAAGGCAGTGAAGAAGGCGACAAAGAAGACCGCCAAGAAGGCAGTGAAGAAGACTGCGAAGAAGGCGACCAAGAAGGCTGCCCCGAAGAAGGCTGCCAAGAAGGTTGCCAAGCGCAAGCCGGCCGCCCGCAAGAAGAAGGCCGCTCCGGTGGCCCTTCCGGCAACTCCGGCACCGCTGATCTAAGTACTTCCCGATAGCCGTACCCTGAGACCCCTTCCCCGACTGCCCAGCGGGGAGGGGGTTTTTTTATGGGCTGCCTGCGCCTGGCCAGCTGCGTTCACCCGCTGCGTCGCAGGGAAACCGCTCGACCAGGAAATCCACGAAGCTGCGCAGCCGGGTCGAGTGATAACGGTCGTGCGGATAGACCACGTGCATGGGCCGACCGCGCCGGCCATGTTCCGGCAGCAACGGGACCAGGCCACCCGCATCGATGTCCGCTGCCAGCAGCAGGCTCGACTGCAGGATGATGCCCAGGCCCTGCAGCGCGGCCAGTCGCAACGCTTCGCCGTTGTTGATCTGCAACCGTCCCGAAGGCGGCGCTGGCAATGCCACTTCGTTGCCCAGCCAGTGCGACAGCGCAGCCGGATCCAGCGACAGGCATTGATGCTGCTGCAGCTCCTGCGCGTTGTGCGGCGTGCCATGCCGTGCGAGATAGGCCGGTGATGCACACAGGGTCAGCCGGTAGGGGCTGAGCGGGCGCGCCACCAGATGCGTGGCGTCGGCAAGCGTGCCGATGCGGATGGCGGCCTCGAATCCCTCATCGGCCAGTTCGACCACGCGATCGGTCAGGACCAGTTCGACACTGACCTCGGGGTAGCGGTCCATGTAGGTCGACAGTGCCGGCACCAGCGCATGGGTGCCGAAGATCACCGGTGCACTGATCCGCAGCGTGCCCGCCGGTGCCAGATGGTGGTGCTGGGCCTGCGCATCGGTTTCCTCCACCAGGCGCAGGATCTCTTTGCAGCGGCCGTAGTAGGCCTCACCGAAAGCGGTCATGTGCTGCCGACGGGTCGTGCGGTTCAACAGCTGCATGCCCAGCCGTTCTTCCAGGGCGCGCAGGTGCTTGCCGGCCATCGTCGCGGAGATGGCCAGTGCCGATGCCGCGGCACTGAGGCTGCCCTTTTCCACGGCCAGCACATAGACCTGCATGCTCTCCAACAGGTTCATCTGACACCCCGGGTTCTGAATGTTGAAACCTCGCCGGAGTTTATCAATCGAGGGTGTTCAAAGAGCATGTCCGCACGGCCAGATGGGCCGGAGAACCTGGCAGGGCAACACATGAAACTGGATCTTGAAGGACGTACCGCGCTGGTCACCGGCGCAGGCAGTGGCATCGGCGCAGGTGTTGCGCGGGTACTGGCGAGGCAGGGTGTGCGCGTGGCGATCACCGCGCGGCGGCAGGCGCCGTTGCAATCGGTGGCGGCCGCAATCGAGGCGGCGGGTGGACCGGTACCCGTCGTGTTGGTGGGCGATCTGACCGACGCTGACGATGTGCAGCGCATCGCCAGCGCTTCGCTGCAGGCGCTGCAGCACGTGGACATCCTGGTCAACGCGGCTGGTGGTGCACGGATGGCCGGGGTGGCCGCAGCAGACGAGGTGTGGGACGAGGCGATGGCACTGAACTTCTCGGCGGCACGACGGCTGACGCAGGCGTTGCTGCCGTCGATGCGGGCCAATGGCTGGGGGCGTGTGATCAACCTCAGCGGGTCGATGGAGCCGCGTGCGGTGAATGCCGCGAGCCCGGCGAAGGCGGCGCTGCATCTGTGGAGCAAGGGGCTGTCCTGCGATGTGGCGGGCGAGGGCATCACCATCAACTCGATCGCGCCGGGGCGGATCAACAGCGCGCAGATCCTGGATCGGCTGCATCCCACGGAAGAGAGCCGGCGTGAGTTCATCGCCCGCAACATCCCGATGGGGCGTTTCGGCGAACCAGAGGAGGTCGCGCACCTGGTTGCGTTCCTGGCGTCGCCGTTGGCGGGGTACATCACCGGGGCGGTGATTCCGGTGGATGGCGGAATGCACTACTTCGCCCACTAACCTCCGGCACGAACGGCAAGGGCTTGGCGTCACGTGGAAGACGCGCAAGCGCATACGAAAAAGGGCGACCCGAGGGCCGCCCTTCTGCTTAACGTCGAGCTCGCCAGCTCAGCGCGGCGAGGCCACCGCGCGGTTGCCCGAGGCACCCTTGCCCTTGCGCTTGTCCTGCTGTGCCGGGGTGGCGCCCTCGGCCATCAGGTTGTCGCTGCCGAAGTCGGTGTCCACGTCCAGCCAACGCTGCGACGGCAGGCCGAGGGCTGCGTCGAGCACGGTCGGCAGCAGGCCGCTGGGCAGGCCGCTTTCGCCGTTCCACATGATGGCGATGCCGAGGTCGCGCTCGGGCACCAGTGCAACAAGGCCGCGGTAGCCCTGCACCGCGCCGGCATGGAACACGACATCGTGACCGGCGTAGTCGAAGGTGCGCCAGCCCAGCGCGTAGCCGGCCGAGTGCAGGCGTTCGCGGCGCCAGCCCGAACGCATCTCGCCCGGTGTGTTGATCAGGCTGGAGTGCAGCGTGGCCAGCAGCGGCGCCGGCAGCACGTCCGGACGGTGGCCGGTATGGGCCAGCAACCACTGCGCCATGTCACTGGCGCTGGCGTTGACGCCGGCAGCAGGGGCGACGCGGTAATAGGTCGGCTTCGGCGTCAGCGATACCCAGCCATTGCGGCTGCGCACGTGCGGGCGCGCCCAGCGCGAGCTGGCCTGGATGCCGGCCAGGCCGAGGCTGGCATCGTTCATGCCCAGCGGCTTGAAGATGCGGCGTTCGACCGACTGCTCGTAGAAGCTGCCGGAGGCCGCATACACGACGTCGCCGATCAGGCTGAAGGCCACGTTCTGGTAGGCGTAGCAGTCGCCCGGCAGGCACTTCAGGCTGGTGTTGGCCAGCTTCTGGGTCAGCGCGTAGTACTCGGCATTGCCTTCGATGTCGCGGTCATAGGCGTTGTACGGCAGGCCGACGCGGTGGCTGAGTACATCGGCCACGGTCAGGCGGTCGGTGGCCTCCGGCGAGTTCAGGCGGAAGCCCGGCACGTAGTCGGTGACCTTGCTGTCCCAGCGCAGGGTGCCATCGTTGACCAGCAGGCCAGCCATGGTGCCGGCGAAGGCCTTGGACAGCGACGCCAGGCGGAACACGGTGTGGGCATCGACCGGCAACGGGTTGTTGACGTCGGTGACACCGTAGCCGCGCGCGCTGAGCACGCGGCCGCCCTGCACGATGGCCACTGCCATGCCCGGCACGCGCTCGCCATAGGTGAGCTGCTGCGCCATCGATTCGATGTTGGCGACGTTGAAACCGGCAGCCGGCAACTGCACCTGCGGCACCAGCCCGGTGCGGTAGGCCGCAGGCCGGGTGTGAGCGACGGCGCCACCGGCGGCGGTTTCGATGTTGGTCGGCATCGGCGGCAACGCCGGCGGGGTCTGCGCGGTGGTGGACAAGGCAAGGGGCATCAACATGCCCAGCAAACCGGTGGCCGCCGAACGGATCGGACGACGCAGGCTGTTCTTTTTCATCGGTTGGAACCCGTGCGCGACTGCTGGGGATGATTCTAGCGCCGCTTTTCGCCTGTGCACAAACAAAGCGAAGATGAATGCGCATCTCGTTGAAAAAGTTGGATTTTTGACGCCAGAAAAGCGTGTATCACAAGGTGTCCGCCGGCCCAGTCCGTGACACTGCGTTGCAGCCATCGGCGCCGCCTGCGCTGGCGATGTTGCAGTGCATTGGATAACGTACGCGCTTCACTGCCCCCGGAGCCTGCCATGCCGCTGTCCAACCGCCGTTTGCGGGCGAGGGGAGCCGCGTGAGCGCGGCGCGGGAGAGCGGGGCACTGAAGGGCCTGCTGGCCGCGCTGCGCGAGTCGCCGGCGCTGTGGTGGTCGTTCCTGTACTTCTTCTGCCTGCTCAGCGGCTACTACGTGCTGCGGCCGGTACGTGAGGCGATGGCCGCTTCGGCCGACCTGGAGACGGTGTTCCCGGCGGCGTTGATCGCCTGGTTCGCCAGCCATGGCATCGCCCTGAAGGACTTCGTCCTGCAGTTCCTGTTCTCCTGCGTGTTCGTGATCATGCTGGTGCTGCAGCCGGTCTATGGCTGGCTGGTCAGCCGCTTCCCGCGGCGGGTGTTCCTGCCGGCGGTATACGGCTTCTTCATCGCCACCCTGCTGGGCTTCTACGCACTGTTCGACAGCGGCGTACCCGGGCGAGGCATGGCGTTCTTCTTCTGGATCACCGTGTTCAACCTGTTTGCGGTCGCGGTGTTCTGGAGCTTCATGGCCGATGTGTTCTCCAATGCGCAGGCGCGGGCCTACTACGGCTACATCGGTGCGGCCGGCACTGTTGGCGCCTTCCTCGGCCCGATCATCACCAGTGCGCTGGTGCAGCGGGTGGGCATCGCCAACCTGATGCTGGTTTCGGCCGGCTTCCTGGTCGTATGCCTGTTGTGCATCTGGCGCCTGCGCCACTGGGCGGTGCTGCGCGAGCGTGAGCAGCAGTTGGTGTCGGGTGAGCAGCCGATGGGCGGCAGCGTGCTCGATGGCCTGAAGCTGATCGTGCGCGAGCCCCTGCTGCGCTGGCTGGCGATCATGGTGGTGTTCGGCGTGGGTGTCGGCACCTTGCTGTACAACCAGCAGGCCAGCATCGTACGTGCCTCGTTCAACGATGCAGGCGCTGCCACCGCCTTCTTCTCGCGCATCGACCTGGCGGTGAACGCGCTGGCGCTGTTGATGCAGCTCGGGCTGACCCGCTGGTTGCTGTCGCGCCACGGCATCGCCCCGGCGTTGCTGATTCCCGGTTTTGCGATCCTGATCGGCTTCTCGGTGCTGGCCGCATCGCCGATGCCGCTGATGGTGGCGGTGGTGCAGGTGATGACCCGCGCCAGCGAGTTCGCCCTGGCCAAGCCGGCCCGCGAAACCATCTACACCCGCGTGGACCGGCAGTGGCGCTACAAGGCCGGCGCAGCGATCGACACGGTGGTGTACCGCGGCGCCGACCTGACCTTCGCCTGGCTGCACAAGGGGCTGTCGCTGTTCGGTTCGCACGTGGTGTTCGTCGGTGGCGTGGTCGTCGCCGGCTTGATGACCCTGGCGGCGTTCGGTGTGCTGCGCGAAGAGAAGAAGCTGCCGCGCGACCGTTGATTTTCCGGGGTCGGATCCCTTTCCCACAGGGTAAGGGATCCGACCCCATTCTCCATCCCTGTCCAAGGAACTGCCCATGTACTGGATCGCGCTCGCCCTGACCCTGCTGGTCGCTCTGCTGCACGTTTATTTCCTGGTGCTGGAGATGTTCCTGTGGACCCGGCCGCTGGGCCTGAAGACGTTCCGCAATTCACCGGAGAAGGCGGAGACCACGCGCGTGCTGGCGGCCAACCAGGGCCTGTACAACGGCTTCCTGGCGGCGGGCATCGTGGTGGGGCTGGTGCTGGCGCAGCCGGTGCTGGTGACGTTCTCGCTGGTGTGCGTGGTGGTGGCGGGGTGCTATGGCGCCTACAGCGTGAGCCGACGCATCTTCATGATCCAGGCGGTGCCGGCGATCCTGGCGTTGGTGTTTCGCGCACTGGCGTGATTTCCGGCCAACGGCACAGCCCCTCGTGGGTTGGTCGCGTAGAGCAGTTCATGTGTTTGGTGGGACGGGTGGGCCGTGCAGGGGACGCTGCAAGTACGTCCTTGTAAGCTCGATGGCGCCATCCATGGCGCCAACGCCCCTGCACGGCCCACCCGCCCGACCCCTGACAGGTTCCGTGCGCGGCCAGCCCACGAAGAAGAAAAGAAGATCAAGAGCAACAGCGGGTCGCTGCGTTCGTGGGTTCTGCGCGCATGAAAAAAGCGGCCACCGGGCCGCTTTTGTTTTTGCTTTTGCTCTTCTTTTTCTCTTGCGTGGGTGGACGCCGCAGCGATCTGTCAGAGGCCGGAGGGATGGGATGCGCAGGGGCGTAAGCGCCATGGATGGCGCGCCCGAGCCTACAGGGACGTATTCACGGCGTCCCCTGGGCATCCCACCCCTCCGGCCCAACCGATGAACCGCTTTTCAGCATCCACCCACGAGGGGCTGCGCCGTTCGCGGCAACATCACTTCGCCGGCGACACCCACATGTCGATGACCGCGCTGAACACCTCCGTCCCCGCGCGGTCGCGCACACTCACCGTCACCGGCAACGCATAGCCTTCGGTCGCCACCACGATCGGCTGCGCCGGCAATGCCGTCGCCTGCAGCGTGCCGCGCGCCTTGGCCAGGTACTGCACCTGCATGCCCTTCGGGATCCAGCGCATGCCCTTGGGCAGCGACGCATCGACCATCAGCCCGGCGGTCAGTTCGGCCAGGTTGCACATTGCGATCGCGTGCACCGTGCCGATGTGGTTGCGCACCTTGCGGCGGTCGGCCAGCGTGCCCTCGCAGCGGCCGTTCTCCAGGCGCGTGATGCGCGGGGCGATGCTGGCGAAATAGGGCGCCTTGAAGCACACCGCGCGCGAGAACAGCCAGGTGCCGGCAGGCCAGCGCTGCAGGCGGTGATAGAGCGAAAGCAGGGGCGTGGACATGGCGGTTTCCGGTCGGCGGACAAAGCGACGGCGGGCCAGGCCCGCCGTCGAGGCAACGCGTGTCGCGGGCGATCAGGCCGCCTGCGAGTGCGGGTCCTTGTTCTGGCGGTCGTAGTAGCTGGCCGCACGCAGTTCGTGGGTGTCGAAGTCATCCACGGTGATGGTGTCCAGGGTCAGCGTACGCAGCTCTTCCAGCAGGCTGCGCTCGTCCTGGGTGATCACGCCTTCGGCCACGGCCTCGTCGAGCTGGCTGTTGAAGTCCAGCGCCTCGATGCCCTTGCTCTTCAGCGCCTTCAGGAACTTGCGCTCCACCGGCTCGGCCATGATCGCCTTGCTCAGGTAGCTGTTGATGCGGCCACCCGGGTTGTTCTCGCACGGGGTCAGGAACACGCCGCTGGCGAGGCGGTCGCGGGCTTCGTTCGGGGCCATCAGCAGCGCAGCCACGCGACGGCTCAGGCGGTCGCCCGGGGCCTCGGCACGACGGCCCAGCGGGAAGATCAGTGCCCACATCAACCAGCCGATCGGACGGATCGGGAAGTTGCGCAGGGCAGCCGACAGCGATTCCTCGATCTTGTGCACGCTGTCATGGAAGGCCCAGGCCAGCAGCGGCTGGTCCGCCTGCGGCGCGCCTTCGTCGTGGTAACGCTTGAGCATGGCGCTGGTCATGTAGACATGGCTCAGCACGTCGCCCAGGCGGCCGGACAGCGATTCCTTGAACTTCAGCTTGCCGCCGAGCGTCATCATCGAGATGTCGGCCATCAGCGCCAGGTTGGCCGAGTAACGGTCCAGCTTGCGGAAGTAGCGGCGGGTGTAGGCGTCGCCCGGGGCAGCGCCGAAGCGTGCGCCGGTCAGGCCGAACCAGAACGAACGAACGGCGTTGGAGATGCCGTAGCGGATGTGGCCGAACAGGCTGCGGTCGAAGTCCTGCAGGCCCGCACGGGTGTCGGGGTCCTGCGCGGCCTTCATTTCCTTCAGCACCCACGGGTGGCAGAGGATCGCACCCTGGCCGAAGATCAGCAGGCTGCGGGTCATGATGTTGGCGCCTTCCACCGTGATGGCGATCGGCGCGGCCTGCCAGCTGCGGCCGGCGAAGTTGCGCGGCCCCAGGATGATGCCCTTGCCGCCGATCACGTCCATCATGTCCGAGATGACTTCGCGGCTCATGTTGGTGCAGTGGTACTTGGCGATCGCCGACGGCACCGACGGCACGTCACCGCGGTCCACAGCAGCGGCGGTGGCCTGCGACAGCGCGCTGATCTTGTACGCCTTGCCACCGATGCGGGCCAGCGCTTCTTCCACGCCTTCGAAGCGGCCGACCGACAGGCCGAACTGCTTGCGGATGCGCGCATAGGCGCCGGTGACTGCGGCACCGGCCTTGGCACCGCCGCTGGCGGTGGAAGGCAGGGTGATCGAACGACCCACGGCCAGGCACTCGTTGAGCATGTTCCAGCCCTTGCCGGCCATCGCAGCGCCACCGATCAGCTGGGTCAGCGGAATGAACACGTCCTTGCCGCGGATCGGGCCGTTCTGGAACGTCGAGTTCAGCGGGAAGTGGCGACGGCCGATCTCGACGCCGGCGGTCTCGCGCGGCAGCAGGCCCAGGGTGATGCCGATGTCGCGGGTCTGGCCGATCAGGCCATCCGGATCGTACATGCGGAAGGCCAGGCCGATCAGCGAGGCGACCGGCGCCAGGGTGATGTAGCGCTTGTCGAAGGTCAGCTTGACGCCGAGCACCTGCTCGCCGTTCCACTCGCCCTTGCAGACGATGCCATAGTCGGGAATCGAGGTCGCGTCGGAGCCGGCGAACGGACCGGTCAGGCCGAAGCAGGGCACTTCACGGCCATCGGCCAGACGCGGCAGGTACTGGTCCTTCTGTTCCTGGGTGCCGTAATGCACCAGCAGTTCACCCGGGCCCAGCGAGTTGGGCACGCCGACGGTGGAACTGACCACCGAAGACACCGAGGCCAGCTTCTGGATCACCTTGTGGTGGGCCAGCGCGGAGAAGCCCAGGCCGCCGTATTCCTTCGGAATGATCATGCCGAAGAACTTGTTCTTCTTGATGAAGGCCCACAGTTCCGGCGGCAGGTCGGCATGGACGTGGGTGATTTCCCAGTCGTTGACCATCGTGCACAGCTGTTCGACCGGGCCATCGAGGAAGGCCTGTTCTTCAGCGGTCAGCTGCGGCTTGGGGTAGTTCAGCAGGATGTTCCAGTCCGGATCACCGGTGAACAGTTCGCCTTCGAAGCCGACCGAGCCGGTTTCCAGGGCGATGCGCTCGGTCTGCGACAGCGGCGGCAGCACCTTGCGGAACACCTTCATCATCGGGCCGGTCAGCAGCGGCTTGCGGATGAACGGCAGCAGCAGCGGCACGACGATCACGGCCAGTATCGCGGCAGCGACGATCGTGGCGGTCTGGTTGACGTAGGGGATGAACCAGCAGGCCACCAGCAGGGCCACGCTGATCAGCGTCCAGGTCAGCAGGCGCATGCGGTGGTAGGCGACGAACGCGCCTGCCAGCAGCAGGGCGAGGAAGGGAATGACGAGGCTCATGAGCGTGCTCCGGTGACGTGCTCGTTTATGGCGGACGAAGCTGCAGCATCCGCTGCGGGCAACACGTCCAGATAGTCCAACACAGTAGCGGTAAAGGCGTCGTTGTCATCACCGGCGACCATGTGCGTGGCCTGCGGCAACTGTACGTGGCGTGCGTGTGGCGCCAATGCCAGGAATTCGGCCACCGTCTGCGGGGTGACCAGATCGCTGCGGCCACCGCTGACCAGCAGCAGGGGGCACTTCACCTGGCGCGCGGCTTCGGCCAGTGCGTCCTGGTGCTGCTCGCTGTCACGTGCCAGTTCGGCCACCAGGCGCGGGTCCCAGTGCCAGCGCCAGCGACCGTGGCCATCTTCGCGCAGCAGCGCGCGCAGTGAGTCTTCGGACTTGCGCGGGCGATGCGGCGCATAGGCCGAAATCACATCGGCAGCCTGCGACAGCGAGGCGAATCCTTCCGGATGCGCGGTCATGAAGGCGAGGATGCGCTCGACGCCAGCGGTATCCCAGCGCGGGGTGATATCCACCAGCACCATGGCCGAGAACAGGCCTGGCCAGCGCGATTCGGCCAGCAGGCCGAACAGGCCACCCATCGAGGCGGCCACCAGCACCGGCGGTCGCGGCTGTTCGCCGGCCAGCACGATCAGGTCATCGGCGAACTGCTCACCGTGGTACGCCAGATCGGCCGCATTCCAGTCGGAATCGCCGTGCCCCCGGGCGTCGTAAGCCAGGGTCTGCAGGCCGGCAGCCGACAATGCCTTGGCCGTAGTCGTCCAGGCATGGCGGGTCTGGCCAAATCCATGCGCGAACAATACGCGCCCGCGACGGCCGGAGGTGCTGGCGGTTGCCGCCAGCGAGGCACCGTGGGCCGCCTCCAGGCGCAGGTCATGGAATGCAGCGGGAGTAGGGGACGTAACCATACTCGCTAGTATGGATGGGTTCGGCAGGATGTCAATACTGCACGGTATGGTGCGCTGCGGGAATGCCTCTCGGCTCGGCTGCCGACGGTTTCGGCCGCAACCGCGTACTGCAACGAACCCCGGCGTATGGTTAAATCAGCACATGAATCAACCTGACGCTTCCGCCGGCGAACCGCGTGCCGGCCGCAACAGCCGCCTGAGTGCCGAAGACTGGGCCCAGGCGGCCCTCGATCTGATTGCCGAGCAAGGTGTGAGCGCCGTCGCGGTGGAGCCGCTGGCGCGCCGCCTTGGCGTGACCAAGGGCAGTTTCTACTGGCATTTCCCCTCGCGTGATGCACTGCTGCAGGCCGCGCTGGAACGCTGGGAACTGTTCGAGCAGGAACAGGTGTTCGGCAGCCTGGAAGACGTGCCGGATCCGCGCGTGCGCCTGCGCCAGCTGTTCCAGATGGTGGCGCACGAAGTGCAGCCGCACATCATCTACAGCGAGCTGCTGAAAGCGTTGGACCATCCGATGGTGCGGCCGGTGATCGACCGAGTGTCGCAGCGACGGCTCGATTACCTGATCGCCTCATTCCGCCAGGCGGGCCTGAGCTCGACCGATGCACGCCATCGCGCACGCCTTGCGTATGCAGCGTATGTGGGCTTCCTGCAGTTGTCGCTGCAGCTGCAGCAGCCCAAGCAGGCGCGCGAGGATTTCGAAGCGTATGTCGAACACCTGATCGACACGCTGATTCCGAACGGCTGAGCGTTCTTCATCGCTGGACGCAGAAAGGTCGCGGCAGTGCCGCGGCCTTTTTCGTTGGTGTTGACGCCAGCAACGAGCGCACAAAAAACAACGGCCCCTTGCGGGGCCGTTGCTGCATCAGCTGATCAGTGGAGCGATCAGAACTTCTGCTTGTACTGCATGTACATGTAGCGGCCCGGCAGGTCGTACTGCGGGTCGAACATGTTGTACGAGGTCGAGTAAGAGACCGGCGGCTGCTTGTCCCATGCGTTGTTCAGACCCAGCATGATCGTGCCCTTCCACGGGGTGTTGTAGCGCACCTGGATGTCGTGGTAAGTGGTCGAGCCCATGTGGTTCTTGCGGCCATCCGGATCGGAGCAGTAGCTGCGCAGTGCGCCGCCCAGCAGGCAGTCTTCGGTCATGCCGGACTTGTAACGCAGGCCGTAATTGACGCCGAAGTCGCCGAAGGACCAGTCGACGTACAGGTTGGAGCGGATGCGCCAGTACGGATCCTGGTCGAGATAGCGACCCTGGCGGCCTTCCACCTCGGAATCTTCGGTGGCCTTGGTTTCCCACTTGGAAAGGTAGGTGCTGTCCCAGCTGACGGTGAACTGGCCGAACGAGGTTTCCGGCAGGCGGTACAGCACGCCCAGATCCCAGCCTTCCACCTTGTACGACGCCAGATTCTGCAGCGGCATGTCGACGTTGGTGATGGTGTAGCGTTCTTCGATGGTGCCGTAGGCTGGATCACGGGTGATCAGACCGCAGTACGCGGCCTGTTCTGCCGGGGAACCACCGTAGCAGTAGTTCATGATGTCCTGGATCGCCGGACGGGTGATGGCGTCTTCGATCTTGATCTGCCACCAGTCCAGGGTCACGTTCAGGCCGCTGACAAAGCTCGGGCTCCACACCAGGCCCAGCGTCTTGCTGGTCGAGGTTTCCGGCTTCAGGTTCGGGTTCGACTTCCAGGTGAACGGCTCGGCAGTCTGGGCCGCGCCCGACTGCGGAACGCCATCGTCGTCCTTGGTGTTGGGCTGGACGAAGCCAGCCGGAACGCCCTGGGCGATACACTGGGCCAGCACCGCACCGGTCGGGCCGTTGGCAGCCGCGCACGGATCGGCGTAGGTTTCGAACGAGTCGCCGTCACCGCCATACAGGTTGCTGATGCTCGGCGCGCGGAAGCCTTCCGAGTAGTTGCCGCGGATCATCAGGTCGTCGATCGGCTTCCAGCGGAAACCGAACTTGTTGTTGGTGGTATTGCCGAAGTTGCTGTACTTCGAGTAGCGGGTCGCCGCGCTGAAGTCGAGCAGCTTGGCGCCCGGCAGGTCGGCCAGCACCGGGATCGACAGTTCCAGGAAGACTTCATCCAGGTCGTAGCCGCCCTTGGTCGGCTTTGCGCCGTTGCCGGTGCTCAGGCCTGCAGCGATGAAGGCGTCCGGATCGAACTGACCGGTCTCCTTGCGGTACTCGTAACCGGCAGCGAAGGCCAGAGCGCCGGCCGGCAGCTGCACGATTTCACCGGAGATGTTGGCGTAGTAGCCCTTGGACACCAGGCTGGCCGAATCGTGTGCGGTGAACGAAGTGTAGTCGAGCGCGGCCTGGCTGATCGAGCCTTCCGGGCCCAGAGCGTTGACCGGCACGCACTCCGGAATGATGTCGCCGCCCGGGGCGGTGACGCAGACCGGCACGCCGCCACGCATTTCGGACGGGCCGTAAGCGTTGCGCAGGTTGGCCAGATTGAACAGGCCGTAGGTCAGGTCGTTCTGGTCGGTCTTGTCGTAGCGGTAGCCGACATCCCAGTCGAAGTTACGGTCCGCGAACTCGAAGAAGCCTTCGAAGCCACCGTAGAAGTGCCAGTTCTTGACGTTCTGGTTGAACGAACGGCCGCCGCTTTCATTGAAACGACGGTTGACGCCGGTCAGGTCTTCACCCGTCGGGTTGTACATGCTGTTGGCGCTGAGGCGCATGCTGGTGACCGGCATGGCCGCCAGCAGCTGCTCGGACTTGCGCTCGTTGTACATCGCCTCGGTACGGAAGGTGATGTTGTCGGTAACGTTGTACGAACCAGAAGCGAACAGCGACGTACGTTCCTGCGGGGTCAACAGGTAGTTGTCCGGGGCGGTGTTGTAGCCGTGGACGTTGGCGTTGAACGGCGTCTCCACGCCGTTGATCAGCACATAGCGCTCGTCGTTGCGGATGTAGGAGCCCGGCATGCCGGTGCTGCTCTGGCCGTCGAAGAACGGCGGGCCACCGGCGGAGATCTTGCGATCGCCGGCCATGACCTTGCCTTCCTTGACGTAGGAGACACCCAGCATCAGCGATGCGCGATCGGTGGTGGTGCCGATGGTGAAATCGGCTGCTTCACGCTCGCCGTCACCGTCGCTGTACTGGCCCTTGTAGAAGTTCGCTTCGGCGCCGTCGAAGTTCTGCTTGGTGATGATGTTCACCACGCCGGCGATGGCATCCGAACCATAGATGGTCGAAGCGCCGTCCTTCAGGATGTCGATGCGCTCGATCATCGCGGTCGGGATGGTGTTCAGGTCGACGCTGCCGTCCAGACCAGTGGTCCAGCGACGGCCATTGACCAGCACCAGGGTACGGTCCGAGCCGAGGTTGCGCAGGCTGATACCGGCCGAGCCGTCACCGCCGTTGTTGAAGGTGCGGTTCAGGGCGGCACCGTTGGCGGCAACGCGCTGCAGGATGTCGGCGACCGAGGTCACACCCTGCTTTTCGATGTCGGCGCGGGTCAGGCTCAGGACCGGCTGCGAGGTTTCGATGTCGGTGCTCTTGATGCGCGAACCGGTCACCGAGATGCGATCCAGGTTGGTCGCTTCCTGCGCCTGGGCCGTTACGGACGTCGCCGCACCGGCGATCAGCGCGACGACGACAGCGTCACGCAGCTTGTTGGACTGGAAATTCATTGGCTCTCTCTCTCCAAGAAATCTTGGCTGGGGTAGTGCCTGCGCGGCGGTGCCAAAAAAGAAGGCTCCAAAATCGCGAGGCTGAATCGATAGTAACGGCCCCCAGCCAAAAATTAAAGCTGCGTTAATTCACGCTGTGGTTACACATGAATGCGCTTTGATTTCTTTTATTTCAATGAGTTATCTGAATGTGGGAAGGGGCGCAACCGCGCCTGCCTGCCCTCGACGCACAAAAAAGTTTCAGTTGATGCATGTCGTGATGTATCCGTTTGTAACGGATGGGTGCTTTTCGCACTTGACAGATGCGTCCAGAAACAATTCGGGCGCCCCTGGGCGCCCGATGTTCAACACAGCTTGTTCGCAGTCGATGAGCGACTACAGATCCTGCTCGTAGCGCACGTACGGCACGGTGCCGTCATCGTTGCTTTCGTTGCGCGGGGAGAACGGGTTCTTGCCGCGGCTGATGACGTTTTCCGCGCCGACGGTGAGCTGGCCGGACCACGGGGTGCGCCAGGTCAGGCCGATGCCCAGGCCTTCCCACTTGCCGGGCTTGCCGGGAACGTCAACCACGCGGCCGATGATGCTGCCGCTGAAATTGCCGTAGCCGGCGCCCAGGCTCAGGCTCTTGCTGTCCCAGCGGTCAACGATGGCCGGTGAGGCGTCAGCCAGGGGTACCAGGCGTGCCTTGGCATAGGTGCCGGCGATGGAGACAAAGCCTTCGCGACCGATGTTTTTCTGTGCGAACACGGTCAGGTCATTCTGTTCGGCGCGCAGCGATGGGGTCTTGCTGGGCGCGGCCAGCCAGGCGGGCAGGGTCTCGCGGCCGGTGCCGGCAGTGATTCCCAGGCGGCCGGTGCCACGGTTGAGCGCGGCGGTGCCGGTCAGACGCCGGTTGGAGCCGATGGCATCGTCGTCGTCGCCCAGGCTGGCCAGCATGCAATGGCTGGCCAAGCCGCTGATGCTGGAGCCGCTGCTGCTGTTGCACAGCAGGCCGAGCGAGTCGCCTGAAGACAGGCCGAAGGCGGCATCGAGCGAATTGCGGCCGAAATGCCAGCGTGCGCCCACGGCCTGTTCACCGGTCGGTTCCAGGTACAGCAGGGCCTCGACCTTGCCACTGCCCTTGTTCCAGACCGGAATGACGGTGCGGGTGTCCTTGCTCTGCGCATGCACGCCCGTGATCGCGCCAAGGGCGATCAGCAGGGCCAGCGGTAGACGCAGGAAGGTACGCATCGGACCAGTTCAGACAGGGACGGGCAGTGAAAGTTCCCGCTGGGGCGGGAACTCGATCCTAGGGTGTTTATGAATTCTTAACAAGCCTTGTTCCTCCCCAGATACAAGACTCATTCGTTTTTACTGAAGGCGTTCAGGTGCCGGTACAGCCCCCTGGGCACCGTGGAACAGTATGCCGAACTCCGTCAACGGAAAGTGATACTCCTGTCCGCAGAATTCGCAACGCACGTCCACGGCGCCGGTGTCTTCGGCAGCCGCACGGGCCTCTTCCTCGCCCAGCGAGACCAGCATCGAGGCAACCCGTTCACGCGAGCAGGAGCAGGCGAAGGACAGGGCCTTGTCACCCACCAGCTCCGCCTTCTCCTCGTGGAACAACCGGTGCAGGAGTTCCTCGGCCGGGGTGGCCAGCAGCTCCGCCTTGCCCAGGGTGTCGAACAGCGCGCTGGCGCGGGACCAGCCATCGTCGTCGCCTTCGTCGCCCGGCAGCTTCTGCAGCAGCAGGCCGGCAGTGCCGTCGCGGCCGGCGGCCAGCAGCAGTCGCGTCGGCAGCTGCTCGGACTGGCGGAAGTAGTCTTCGAATGCTTCATCCAGTTCCGGCGCGGTCAGTGCGACCAGGCTCTGGTAGCGCTGCGGCTCGCGCGGGTCCAGGCCGGGATTCTCGATGGTGATGGCCAGCAGGGCGTCCCGGCCCAGGTCGGTCAGGTCACGGGGGGCGTCACCGCCCTCGGCAATCTGGACGATGCCGCGCAGGGTGCCGGCGGCGGTGCATTCGGCGAACAGGGTACGCAGGGCGGTATTGCTGCGCAGCTGGATCGACAGGCGGCCGTCCACCTTGGTGTGGCCGGTGAACAGGGCCGATGCCACGCAGGCTTCGCCGAGCAGTTCGGTGGCGCTGTCCGGATACTCGCCGTGGGACTGGATGTCCTGCCAGGTGGCCTGCAGGCGCACGTGGACGCCACGGACACCGGCGTCGGGGAGCAGGAAACGGATAAGGGAATCGGATTGGGCGGTCATCGGCTCACATCGCGCGGAAACGGGGATGGTTGCCGGATAATGCGCCGACAACCAGGCATAAGAAGGATGCACCAGTAATGGGGGCAGGGGGAGAGCAGGACAAGGTAGTGGCCGCCGCCGACGCGGCACCGCGCAGGCGCTGGCGCTGGAAGCGGCTGCTGTGGCTGCCGGTGCTGTTCGTGGCCTTCAGCTGCCTGCAGGTGCTGGTGCTGCGTTTCATCGATCCGCCGCTGTCCACGGTGATGGTCTGGCGTTTCGGTGAGGCACTGGGTGAAGGCGACTGGTCCTACCGGCTGCACTACCAGTGGCGGGACCTTGACCAGATGGCGCCGAGCCTGCCGATTTCGCTGGTGGCCGCAGAAGACCAGCGCTTCCCCGACCACAGCGGGTTCGACCTGCAGGCCATTGAAAAGGCGCGCGACCACAACGCGCGGGGCGGGCGCCTGCGCGGGGCCAGCACGATCAGCCAGCAGGTGGCCAAGAACCTGTTCCTGTGGCAGGGCCGCAGCTGGATCCGCAAGGGCCTGGAGGTCTGGTACACGGTGCTGATCGAAGCCTTCTGGCCGAAGCAGCGGATCCTGGAAATGTACGCCAACATCGCCGAGTTCGGCGACGGTGTGTATGGCGCCCAGGCAGCGGCGCAGACATTCTGGGGCAAGGACGCCGCGCGGCTGAGCCCTGCCGAGAGCGCGCGTCTGGCGGCAGTGCTGCCGGCGCCGCGCCGCTACAACGCGGCCAAGCCAGGCCCCTACGTGCAGCGTCGTGCGGCGTGGATCCAGCGGCAGGCACGGCAGCTGGGTGGAGCGGGGTACCTGGCGGAGGACTGAGGGGCCACGACACCAGGTGTCCGTGGTGCCTTCCGATGCGGGAAGCGGGTATTTCGAACGCTGGACTGACGGGCTGCATCCCCGTCAACGACGTACAATCCGGCGATGACTCGTGAGCGTCTTACCTTCGTCATCGCCGCACACAACGAAGAGCTGGTGCTGCCCCAGCTGCATCCGCGATTGTGCGCGGTACTGGACGGCCTGGCCGGAATCGATGGTCATATCCTGTACGTGGATGACGGCAGCAGTGACACGACCTGGTCGTTGATCGCCTCGCTGGCCCAGGCCGACCCGCGGGTATCGGCGCTGAAGCTGTCGCGCAACTTCGGCAAGGAGGCGGCGCTGACCGCCGGCCTGGACCATGTGCGCGAAGGCGCGGCGATGATCCTCGACGCTGATGGCCAGGACCCGCCGGAACTGGTGCCGCACTTTGTCGAACGTTGGCGGCAGGGCTACGACAACGTCTACGGCACGCGCCTGGTACGTGACGGTGAGAGCTGGAGCAAGCGTGCTGCCGCATCGGTGTTCTACCGGGTGATTGGTCGCCTCTCGCGCACGCCCATTCCGGCCGATACCGGCGATTTCCGCTTGTTGTCGCCGCGCGCGCTGAGCGCATTGCGCGAGATGCGCGAACGTCACCGGTTCATGAAGGGGCTCTTCAGCTGGGTCGGTTTCCGCCGCGTGGCGGTGCCGTATCACCGGCATGCCCGTTTGGCCGGCAGCAGCAAGTTCAGCCTGTGGCGGCTGTGGAACTTCGCACTGGAAGGGATCACCGGCTTCTCGACGGTCCCGCTGCGGGCGGCCACCTACATGGGGCTGGCCACCGCAGGCGTGGCCTTCGTGTTTGCCATCTGGGTGATTGCGAAGGCGGCGTTGTACGGCGACCGGGTGGCCGGGTGGCCGACCATGATGGCGGTGATCCTGTTCCTCGGGGGCGTGCAGTTGATCGCGCTGGGGCTTATCGGCGAGTACCTGGGACGCCTGTACGAGGAGTCCAAGCAACGGCCGTTGTACCTGGTTGACGCATGGTTGGCCCCTTCCGTGGCAGACTCGGAGCTGCAACCCACCCTGGGAGGGCAGGCAGATGACGTCGGTACGGCAACTGTTGGACGGCAAGTCCCCTGAAGTGCATGCGGTCGCGCCAGGCGCGGCGGTGATCGATGCGATCCGGTTGATGGCGCAGAAGGGCATCGGCGCGGTGCTGGTGATGGATGGCCCGCGACTGGTCGGGATCCTCTCCGAGCGTGATTACGCACGCAAGATCGTGCTCCACGATCGTTCGTCGCGTGACACCGCAGTGTCGGAAATCATGACCGCGAAAGTAGTGACGGTGAGTCCCGGTGAGCAGGTGGAACACTGCCTGCAGCTGGTGACCGATTACCGCATCCGCCATCTGCCGGTGGTCGAGGGCGGGCAGGTACTGGGGGTGATTTCCATCGGTGACCTGGTGAAGTCGGTGATCGATGCGCAGCGGCGCGAGCTGGATCAGCTGCAGCAGTACATCGTGGCGGGGTGAGTTCTGTCGCTGGCGGGCCTGCGGCCCGCCGGCCCGCTTTTTCAAGCAACTGCCAAAGCCAAAGCCAAAGCCAAAGCAGCGCCTTGCTGTTACGCAGGGTAGGCGGAGGACATGGCCGTGCAGGACACGCCGTAAACCCGTCCATGGGGGCTCGATGGCGCCATCCATGGCGCCAACGGTCCTGCACGCCCATGCCCTCCACCTCAGGACACGTTCCTGCGAGCGCGGCTGGCTTCAGCCCCGACAATCTGCCGTTGGTAGATACCAACCTTGGTTGGCACTGCTTTTGATTCTGCTTTCTTCTTTTGATCTTGAATTTCTGCTCTCGTTCCGCGCGTGCAGAAACTGTCCGAAGCCGGAGCAAGGCGGCAGGCAGGACCGTGAGGCGCATGGATGCGCCGACCGAGCCCCCATGGACGGGTTTACGGCGTGTCCTGCCTGTCGCCTTGCTCCGGCTCTCCGCACGGAAAAAAGGCGCCGAACGCCCGCTCTACTTCGCGTAGTGCCCACCGCAGTCGGCATCCTTGCCCGGCCCCAGTTCGATGGTGGCCAGCAGTGCCGCCGGCGGCGCGATGCTGCCCAGCGTCAACGCGACCGCACCCCGGATACCCAGCGCCTTGAAGTCCGGGCGGAACGACGGGTCCTTGAAGCTGCCGCCGATGCGCAGCGGCGAGCGCAGCACCAGGATGCTTCTGTCCTTCGGTCGTGGCTTCAGCAGCAGGTCCAGCGTTTCATCGCGCAGGCTGACATCGCCCTCGCCGAGGATGATCGTATCGGTGGTGTCCACTGCCATCGACCGGGTATGCATCAGGCCCTCGCGCACGCCGAAGTCGGCGAAGGCGCAGCGCAGCGGAATCTGTTTGTCGCCGGTGAACAGGAATTTCAACGACTCGGTGATGTCCAGTCCCGCCACTTCCATCAGCAGGTTGCCGACGTGGCCGCGGCCCATGCCCAGCGCCACGTTGCCGCTGCTGCTGCCGAGCATCGCTGCGATCGAGTTGCCGTTGCCGGTCAGGTCAATGGCGCCGCTGATACCCCCCTTGGCCTGTTCGGCCAGCTTGGCGTCGGGGAACAACTGGCCCAGCTGCACACCGCGCACGCTGGCCTTCAACGAGGTTGCAATCTGCGGGCGACGTGCGTCCATGCGGATCGTGCTGCGGATGTCGCCGCCGGCAACGCCGAAGTTCAGCGGGTCCAGCCGCAGTACACCATCGTCCAGCAGCAGGTGTGCATCCATGTCGTCCAGCGGCAGCTTGGGTGCATTGATGCGCTGGGCCTTCCAGCGCACGTCGGCATCCATCGCGCGCAGCTTGCCCAGGTTGTACGGCGTGGCCGGCAGCACTTTGGCGCTGGCGGCCACGCGCGCAGCCTCGGCCCGCTGTTCTGCATTGGCGGTCTCGCTGCCACCGGTCTTCGGGGGGGCACCGACGAAGCCGGCGAGGTCGTCGAAATCGAGGCGGCGCGACACCAGGTTCGCGGTCATCCGTGGGCGTTCCCTGGAGACATCGAACTGCACATCACCGCCCAGGTCGCTGTCGCCGACTTTGCCGGTGAAGCGCTCGTAACGCCACACCTGGTGATCGCGCTTCAGGCGGCCATCCAGTGCGTAGGGCGGGGAAGGCGGAATGGCGATGCCCAGCAATGGATACAGGTCGGCCAGGTCTTGACCGCTCAGCGCGAACTGCAGATCGAATACCTGCAGCTGGAACGGGTTGGTCAAGGTGCCGCTGGCAACGGCATGGGTGGCCCCGGCGCGGCCATCCAGATGGATGCGGAAGGGGTGTGCGCTGTCGGTCAGTTCCAGCGGCGATTCGGTGCCGCCGCTCAGGGTAAAGGGATTGCCCTGCCAGCGGCCCTTGCCGGCCACCAGCAACGGTGGTGCGGCGTCGGCCTGTTTCGGTTGCCCGCTGCGCACGTTCACCAGGATGTCGGTGCGGCCGAGTGCGTCGAGGAACTGCAGGCGACCGTCGTCGATGAGCAGGCGCTTGAGCTGCGGCGTGGCGCCCCCCTTGCTGTCGCCGAGAAAGTCCCAATTGCCGGGGTCACCTTTGCGCGGGGCGGTTTCCAGCAGTACGTCCGGACGGGTCAGGCGCACTTCGGGCAATTGCACGCTGCCACGCAGCAGCGGCCACACCCGGACGTCGATCTCGACCCGGTCGGCGCTGACCATGGTGGGCTGCTTCGCCCAAGGCGCATTGGCAAAGGTGAGGGTATCGGCGCGAACGGTGCTGGTGCGGCCGAGGTCGACATCCAGGTTGCCGATGTGCAGGGCGCGGCCGGTGCGCGCCTGTACCGCACGTTCGACCGGGCCCTTGAACCAGTTCCAATCCCAAAGGGCGATGAGGACCAGCAGTGCCGCGAGCAGGAACACCAGCACGGCCAGCCAGCGCTGCCCGCGTGGGCCGGGGCGACGCAGGCGCCAGCGCGACGCCTTGGGATCAGCAGGAGCAGAGGCAGCATTCACACCGCCATGGTTGCCCCGTCGGGGTGGACGGGGCGCGAAGCGATCATGTGCATCGTGTGCAGGGCCGGTGCCTGCTCGCCGGGCAGGGGCCTGGCGTTACCCTCAATACGGGGTCACAGCACCTGTCGAGTCACGGCGACGAAGTGGCAGACGCTGCCACCGATCACGAACAGATGCCAGATCGCGTGCGAATAGGGGATGGATTCGCGGTGGTAGAAGTACGTGCCCAGCGTATAGGACAGGCCACCGCCGAACAGCCAGGCAAGCGTCCCACCATCGATCGAGGCCCACATCGGCTTGATCGCCACCACCACCAGCCAGCCCATGGCGATGTAGATCACCGTGGACAGCAGCTTGAAGCGGCCGGTGTAGAACAGCTTGAACACCACGCCGCCGAGCGCCAGCGCCCAGATCGCGGTGAACATGCCCCAGCCCCAGGGGCCGCGCAGGCCGATCAGGGTGAACGGGGTATAGGTACCGGCGATCAGCACATAGATCGCGCAATGGTCGAACACCTTCAGGCGGCCCTTGGCCTGCGGGTGTTGGATGGCGTGGTACAGCGTGGAGGCGGTGTACAGCAGCAGCAGGGCGATGCCGAACACGATCGCACTGGCCAGCTGCCAGCCATCGCCGTAGATCGCGGCCAGGGTGATCAACACCGCGCTGGCGGCCAGGGCAAGCACCGCACCCAGCCCGTGGGTCAGGGCGCTGGCAATTTCTTCGCGGATCGAATCAACGGAAGTCGTGGACATGGCATGGGCATCGTCTGCAGGGAGGGGGACCTGCACCCCCCTATCATCGCCGCGATGGCGGGCGCGTGCACCCCCGCCACCGTATGGTCGCTGGAATCAGTTGCCGGTGACCGTATGCGCGGCTTCACGGGTTGCCGAGAAACGCACGTCCGGCGCACGTTCCTGCGCCAGCTGCAGGTTGACCCGGGTCGGCGCCAGGTAGACCAGGTGGCCGGCCGCGTCGAGGGCCAGGTTCAGCGCGTTCTTCTCGCGGAACTCCTCCAGCTTCTTCTCGTTGCTGCAGTGGACCCAGCGCGCCGTGGTCACGCTGACCTGCTCGAAGGTGGCTTCCACGCCGTATTCGTCCTTCAGGCGGTAGGCGGCCACATCGAACTGCAGCACACCCACCGCGCCCAGGATCAGGTCATTGCTGGTCAGCGGACGGAAGAACTGGGTCGCGCCTTCCTCGGACAGCTGTGCCAGGCCCTTCTGCAGCTGCTTGAGCTTGAGCGGATCGCGCAGGCGGGCGCGACGGAACAGTTCCGGGGCGAAGTTGGGGATGCCGGTGAAGGTGATCGCCTCGCCTTCGGTGAAGGTGTCGCCGATGGAAATCGTGCCGTGGTTGTGGATGCCGATGACATCGCCCGGCCACGCCTCGGCGGCGATTTCACGGTCGCTGGCCATGAAGGTCAGCGCATTGGCCAGCTTCATGTCCTTGCCGGTGCGCACGTGCAGGGTCTTCATGCCGGCAGTGAACCGGCCCGAGCAGACGCGCATGAACGCCACGCGGTCACGGTGCTGCGGATCCATGTTGGCCTGGATCTTGAACACGAAGCCGGTCAGCTTCGGCTCCTGCGGGGCGACGTCGCGACCGGTGGTGGAGCGCGCCTGCGGCGACGGTGCGTGTTCGACGAAGAAGTCCAGCAGCGGCTGCACGCCGAAGTTGTTCACGCCCGAACCGAAGAACACCGGGGTCTGCTTGCCGGCCCGGTAGGCCTGCAGGTCGAACGGGTGGCTGGCACCCTGCACCAGTTCCAGTTCGTCGCGCAGGTCGGCCAGCATCCGCTCGCCGATCTTCTCGGCCAGCCCGGGCGAATCGATCGAGGGGAAGATGGTCGAATCCTGACGGGTGAAGTTGCGGCCCTGCTCGTACAGATGCACTTCGCCGGTGATCAGGTGGACCACGCCCTTCAGGCGCTGGCCCATGCCGATCGGCCAGGTGACCGGTGCGCACTGGATGCCGAGCACGCTTTCAACCTCGTCCAGCAGGTCGATCGGCTCCTTGCCCTCACGATCGAGCTTGTTGATGAAGGTCATGATCGGGGTGTCGCGCAGGCGGCACACTTCCATCAGCTTGATGGTGCGCTCTTCCACGCCCTTGGCCACGTCGATCACCATCAGCGCCGAGTCCACCGCGGTCAGCACGCGGTAGGTGTCCTCGCCGAAGTCGGCGTGGCCCGGGGTGTCGAGCAGGTTGATGATCTTGCCTTCGTACGGGAACTGCATCACCGAGGAGGTGACGGAGATGCCGCGCTCCTTTTCCAGCGCCATCCAGTCCGAGGTGGCGTGGCGGGCAGCCTTGCGGCCCTTCACCGAGCCGGCCATCTGGATCGCGCCTCCGAACAGCAGCAGCTTTTCGGTCAGCGTGGTCTTGCCGGCGTCAGGGTGGGAAATGATGGCGAACGTGCGGCGACGCGACGCTTCGGTGGCGACTTCGGACATGGCAGTGGCGCCCGCACGGGGCGCTTTTCAAAGAGATAAGCGCCCGATTATACCGGCCTGCCGGCGTCGGCGGGTCAGCGCCCGGCGCTGGCGTCCCCGCCGCCCTCACGGGCGAAGTGCAATTCGCCCTGCGGGGCGAGGATGCGCACCGGCACCGAACGCAGCCCCATGCCCCGGTTGAGCTGCACCACGAAGTGCAGGTGCGGTGCGGTGCTGTAGCCACTGTTGCCGGACAGGCCGATCGGCTGCCCGGCCTGCACGGCCTGGCCGGGACGCACGCGCATGCCGCCGGCCTGCAGGTGGGCGTACATCGCCATGCTGCCGTCGCTGTGCAGGATACGAACGAAGTTGGCGCGTCCGGCATCGCGTTCACGGTCCAGGCCATTGCCGCGGAAACCGTCCTGTACCTGCATCACCGTACCCTCGCGGGCGGCCAGGACCTGCGTTGCTTCGGGCAGGGCAAAGTCGATGGCGTCGCGGTTCTCCTCGTCATCGTGGCTGAACCGGCCCTGCGGGGCCTGATCCACGCGCAGCTGGGCAGCCTGGAACGGCAGGCGATAGGCGACGTCTTCGGCGCGCGCGGCCGGATTGCCCGGCACCGACTGCAGACGAAGATCCAGTGCCTTGCCGTTGGCAGGAGAGGGAAGATGGCCCACCACCAGGCTGCCGGTGGCCTGCACCAGTGACTGTAGCGGCAGGCCCTCGACCTGTGTGCCGGGGGCCGCGCGCAGCTCGATCTGCACCGGGCCGGACAGTGGATTGTCGATCCGCGCCTGCCACTGGTCGCCCAGCGACTGCAGGCGCAGGCGGGCCATCGGCGCCGCGTGCGGCGTGGCGTCGGCCGTGCGCGCGGCCGGCGTCTGTGGCACCAGTCCCCAGCCCTGGCGCCAGTCGGCAGCGTTCGCGGGGGCGCTCGCCAACAGGGGCAGCAGGAGGCAGGGCAGGGGCAGGCGGCGCATCGAAGGCTCCAGCGACATGGACCGCCGGGACTCTACGCAAGCTGTCGGGACGGGGGAAGGGTGGGGGCTTTGCATTCATCCATCTCTTTATCCGCATGAAGGGATTGACATGCCCGAAAAGGACTGGCATCGTGGCTCCACCATCGAGACCGGCAGAGGGACAGGCCCTTTGAAGCCGGGGCAGCCCGCAGACGCGAAAGCGCCTGCGTAGGTGCCAAATCCTGCGGGGACCGTGGCGTCCACCGAAAGATGGTTCGAACCTGCACCCAACGTGCACTTCGAACGCGAGCCCCGCGAAGGCTCGATGGCCGATTTCCCTACCGGAACCCGCCATGAGCTTCGCCACCAGCACCGTGCTTCGCCCCGAACCCTTTGTCCCCGTCAGCGTGCCGGTCGATGACCGCGTGCACGCCGAGCGCGGCGAGTTCGCCGCCGTGCTGTCGATGCGTCATGCCGGCCCCTGCCCGGTGCGCCTGCGCTATGAGTGGGTCGGTCCGGTCAACGCACCGGTGGTGGTGCTGGCCGGCGGCATTTCCGCGCACCGCCATGTGGCCTCCAATGCGCAGTTCAGCGAGAAGGGCTGGGCCGAAGGCCTGGTCGGCAGTGGCCGCGCACTGGATCCGCAGCAGCTGCGTGTGCTCGCGTTCGATTTCATCGGCGCCGACGGTGCGTTGGATGTGCCGATCGATACCGCCGACCAGGCCGATGCGTTGGCGCTGCTGCTGGATCACCTCGGCATCCGCGCATTGAAGGCATTCGTCGGCTATTCCTACGGCGCGCTGGTCGGCCAGCAGTTCGCGATCCGCCACCGTGCCCGGGTACGCCAGCTGGTGCTGGCCAGCGGTGCGCACCGCCCGCACCCGTATGCCGCCGCCTGGCGTGCGCTGCAGCGCCGTGCCGTGGCGCTGGGCCAGTTGCAGTGTGGCGAAGACCACGGCCTGGCGCTGGCCCGCCAGTTCGCCATGCTCAGCTACCGCACACCGGAAGAATTCGGCGAACGCTTCGACGCAGCACCGGAGGTGGTCAATGGCCGCGTCCGTGTCGCGGCCGAAGATTACCTCGACGCGGCTGGTGCGCAGTACGTCGCGCGCACGCCGGTCAATGCCTACCTGCGCCTGTCCGAGTCGATCGACCTGCATCGCGTGGACCCGAGCGCGATCCTGCCGCCGACCGTGGTGGTTGCCGTTGAAGGCGACCGCCTGGTTCCGCTTGCCGACCTGGTCGGCCTGGTCGAGGGACTGGGCCCACGCGGCAGCCTGCGCGTGCTGCGCTCGCCCTACGGTCACGACGCCTTCCTGAAAGAAACCGATCGCATCGACGCGATCCTCGCCACCGCCTTCCGCACTTCTGGAGAGTCCGCATGAGCCTGCACGCCGCTGAACCGTCCTGTTGTCGCACCACCGCCGCCGTCCGCGCCGGCATCGATCGGGACACCGCCCATGGCGCGGTCACGCCGCCGATCGTGCTGTCGTCGAACTTCAGCTTTGAAGGCTTCGGCAACAAGCGCCAGTACGACTACACCCGCAGTGGCAATCCCACGCGCGACCTGCTGGGTGAGGCGCTGGCCGAACTGGAAGGCGGCGCCGGCGGTGTGGTGACCGCCACCGGCATGGGCGCGATCAACCTGGTGCTGAACGCGCTGCTGCAGCCCGGCGACACCCTGGTGGTGCCACACGATGCGTACGGTGGCAGCTGGCGCCTGTTCAATGCGCTGGCGAAGAAGGGCCATTTCGAACTGGTCACTGCCGACCTGACCGACCCGCGCGCGCTGGCCCAGGCCCTGGCCACGCAGCCGAAGCTGGTGCTGGTGGAAACCCCGTCCAACCCACTGCTGCGCATCACTGACCTGCGCTTCGTGATCGACGCGGCGCACAAAGCCGGTGCGCTGGTGGTGGTCGACAACACGTTCCTGTCGCCGGCATTGCAGCAACCGCTGTCGTTCGGCGCGGACCTGGTGCTGCACTCCACCACCAAGTACATCAACGGCCACAGCGACGTGGTCGGTGGTGCGGTGATTGCCCGCGATCCCGCCGTGCATGAACAGCTGGTGTGGTGGGGCAATGCCCTGGGCCTTACCGGCTCGCCGTTCGATGCGTTCCTGACCCTGCGTGGCCTGCGTACGCTGGATGCACGCCTGCGCGCGCACCAGGAAAACACCGCCGCGATCGTGGCGCTGCTTGATGCGCATCCTGTGGTGGCCAAGGTCTACTACCCGGGCCTGGCCGATCATCCGGGCCACGCCGTTGCCGCGCGTCAGCAGAGTGGTTTCGGCGCGATGCTGTCCTTCGAACTGGCCAGCTGTGCCGGCGATGATCCGCATGCTGCTGTACGTGCGTTTGTCGATGGTCTGCGTTACTTCACGCTGGCCGAGTCGCTGGGAGGCGTGGAAAGTCTGATCGCACACCCGGCGACCATGACCCACGCGGCAATGACTGCCGAAGCACGCGCGGCTGCGGGCATCAGTGAAGGCCTGCTGCGTCTGTCGGTCGGTATCGAGGGCGAGCGCGACCTGCTGGCCGATCTGGGCAGCGCTCTGGCGCGCGCCGAGGCGGTGATCGATGCGGTGGCGCGCGGCAAACAGGTGGCAGACGCATGAGCGCTTTGCCTGTCGAGATTCCGCTGCTGGGTACCGGCCGCCTGGCGCTGCTCGGAACCGGCACCGTCGGTTCGGCCTTCGTGCAGCGCTACCAGGCGTTGCAGGCGCGTGGGCTGGACCTGCCCAGCGTGCAGTGGCTGGCCAATTCACGCACCGCGCTGGCGATCGACCGCGATCTGGCGTTGCCGCTGGAACTGGCACGGCGTGCGCCGCGTGATGGGCAGAGTTCGCCGCCGTGGGCCAGCGCTGAAGGGCTGGAGCGTGGCGACGTGGTGGTCGATGCCACCGCCAGCGAAGATGTAGCGGCGCGCCACGTGCAGTGGTTGGCGCGCGGTGTGCACGTGGTGACCGCCAACAAGCTTGGCCGCGGTGCGCAGCTGTCGCGCGCGCAGGCCATCGCCGATCGTTGCGCCGACAGTGGTGCGCGTTACGGCGACAGCGCCACCGTCGGCGCCGGCCTGCCGTTGCTCAGCAGCCTGCGCGCGCTGGTTGCCGGTGGCGATCACATCCATGCCATCGAGGGCGTGCTTTCCGGTTCGCTGGCGTGGCTGTTCAATCGTTATGACGGCCAGTCGCCGTTCTCGGCGGCGGTGCGTGAAGCGCTGGCGGCCGGCTACACCGAGCCGGACCCGCGGCTGGATCTTTCCGGCGAGGATGTGCGCCGCAAGCTGTTGATCCTGGCCCGCAGCAGCGGATTGGCGCTGGACGCGTCGCAGGTGCAGGTCGACTCACTGGTGCCGGATGCGCTGGCTGCGCTGCCGCTGGAAGATGCAGTGAATGCGCTGGAGCAGCTGGATGCACCGCTGCAGGCACGTTGGCAGCGGGCGCGCGACAACGGCCGGGTGCTGCGTTTTGTCGGGCGCGTCGATGGCGAGGGTGCGCAGGTGGGCCTGCGTGAGTTGGCTGCCGACCATCCGCTGGCGCAGGGCGCGGGCACCGACAACCGCGTGGCCATCCACAGCGATCGCTACCGCGCGCAGCCGCTGTTGATCCAGGGGCCGGGCGCGGGTGCGGAAGTGACCGCAGCGGCGCTGCTGGATGACGTGCTGCGGATCGTGGGGTGAGCCCGGCCGCTGCTGCGCTCGCCGGGCGTGGCCCGGCGCTACCCACGCCGATCCTCGTAGCGCCGGGCCATGCCCGGCGGTTATGGAACTTCAACGCGCTTTGAGTGCCTTCAACAATGCGGCATTGAACTGCTTCGGGTCCTGCACCTGCGGCGAATGGCCCAGTGCCGCGAACTCGACCAGGGTCGAGCCGGGTATCGCCGCCGCTGCCGCTTTGCCCAGTGCCGGGTAGTTGCCCAGCGTCGACTTCAGTTCGGGCGATGCCTGGTCACGGCCGATCGCCGTGCGGTCCTTCTGGCCGATGAACAAGGTGGTCGGCACCTGCAGGTTCTTCAGTTCGTAGACGACGGGTTGGTTGAACACCATGTCCGAGGTCAGTGCCTGGCTCCAGGCCACCTGCTGCTTGCCCGCGCCTTCGTACATGCCCGACTGCATGCGCGCCCACGGTTCGTACGCCGGCTTCCACTTGCCGTCGTAGTACACATCCAGCTGGTAGCGGCGGATGCTGTCATAGCTGATGTTCATTTCGCCGGCATACCACGCGTCCACGCTGCGCCAGGGCACGCCCAGCGCCTTCCAGTCTTCCAGCCCGATCGGATTGACCAGCGAAAGACTGCGCATGTCCTGCGGATACATCAGCGCATAACGGATGGCCAGCATGCCGCCCATCGAATGGCCGACCACGTGCACCGGTACATCACCCAGCTGCAGCTGCTGCAGCAGCGCATGGGTATTGTCGGCCAGCTGCCCGAACGAATACTGGTAGCGCTCGGGCTTGCTGGATTTGCAGAAACCCACCTGGTCCGGCGCGATCACCCGGTAGCCTGCCGCCACCAGCGGCTTGATCGTCTCCTTCCAGGTTGCCGCGCAGAAGTTCTTGCCATGCAGCAGCACCACCACGCCGATCGGCTTCTTCTTCGGCGCAACATCCAGATAGGCCATCTCCAAGGCCTGGCGCTGCGATTCCAGTGCAAAGGTCTTCACTGGATAGCCGTAGTCGAAGCCCTCCAGCCGCGGCCCGTAGGTTGGCGCAGCGAGAGCGGACAGCGGAAGGCAGGCGAGCAGGGCGGTGGCGATCACGCGCATGGGACATTCCGGGGCAGGGGGATGCCCGAGCCTAACCGGAAAACGGTGACGGTGTTGTCCGGTCGAGAACGGCACTGCAGAGCCGGGTCGATGCCCGGCCCTGCAGTAGAGCCAGGCCATGCCTGGCCCTGCAGACCATCAGCACTCGATGACGTTCACCGCCAGGCCGCCGCGGCTGGTTTCCTTGTACTTGTCCTGCATGTCGCGGCCGGTATCGCGCATGGTCTTGATGACCTTGTCCAGCGACACCTTGTGCTTGCCGTCGCCGCGCATGGCCATGCGCGAGGCGTTGATCGCCTTCACCGCACCCATCGCGTTGCGCTCGATGCACGGAATCTGCACCAGGCCACCGATCGGATCGCAGGTCAGACCCAGGTTGTGCTCCATGCCGATTTCCGCGGCGTTCTCGATCTGGCTCGGGTTGCCGCCCAGCGCCGCGACCAGGCCACCGGCGGCCATCGAACAGGCTACGCCGACCTCGCCCTGGCAGCCCACTTCGGCGCCGGAGATCGAGGCGTTTTCCTTGTACAGGATGCCGATCGCCGCCGAGGTCAGCAGGAAGTCGAACACCCGCTGTTCGTTCGCGCCCGGGCAGAAGCGGTCGAAGTAGTGCAGCACCGCCGGCAGTACACCCGCCGCGCCGTTGGTGGGTGCGGTGACCACGCGGCCACCGGCAGCGTTCTCTTCGTTCACGGCCAGTGCGTACAGGTTGACCCAGTCCAGCGTGGTCAACGGGTCGCGCATCGCCGCTTCCGGCTTCGACGACAGCTCGCGGTACAGCGCCGGCGCGCGGCGGCCCACTTTCAGGCCACCCGGCAGCACGCCTTCCTCGCGGATGCCGCGCGCCACGCAGGCCTGCATTGCGCTCCAGATCTCGCGCAGGTTGTCGCGGATCTCGTCCTCGCTGCGCCAGCATTTCTCGTTCTCGAACATCAACTGGGCGATGCTCAGGCCACTGCGCGCGGTCTGCGCCAGCAGCTCGTCGCCGCTCTTGAACGGGTAGGGCAGCGGCGTTTCGTCAGGCACGATACGGTCATCGGCCGCATCGTCCTGGTTGACCACGAAGCCACCACCGACCGAGTAGTAATCGCGGGTGGCCAGCACTTCGTCATCGGCGTTGTACGCGGTGAAGCGCATGCCGTTGGTGTGGTAGGGCAGCTTCTGCCGCTTGTTCAGGCCGAGGTCGCGCTTTTCGTCGAAGGCGATCTCGTGCTGGCCCATCAGCATGATCCGCTTGCTGCTGCGGATGCGCTCCAGCGTGGACGGAATGATGTCCGGGTCGATCAGGTTCGGACGCTGCCCTTCCAGGCCGAGGAGGATCGCCTTGTCGGTGCCGTGGCCGCGACCGGTCAGTGCCAGCGAGCCGTACACGTCGGCACGGATGCGCGCGACCTGCGCAAGCTTGCCCGGGTCGAGCAGCCACCGATGGATGAAGCGCTCGGCGGCCCTCATCGGCCCGACGGTGTGCGAGGAGCTCGGGCCAATGCCGATCTTGAAAACGTCGAACGTGCTGACAGCCATGGTTGCCGTACTGCGGGTACCGGGAGAGACCGCTATTCTAGCGGTTCACGCCGCACTTCCATGACTGCGGCGCAGCATTTCCGCCAAGGGAGCAAACCCCGGTGTTGACCCTGTTCCAGCGTGACGACTGCCATCTGTGTGACATGGCCCTGGCCGAACTGGCCAGAGCGCGGGCGCCTGAGTTCGAATCGGTGTTCCTCGATGACCAGCCGGCGCTGGAGGCGCGCTATGGGGCGCGGGTGCCGGTGCTGCGCGATGAGCGCGGTGGGCGGGAGCTGGACTGGCCGTTCGATGCGGCCACGGTGCAGGCCTGGCTGTCAGCGGGCAGGTAGCGCCGGGCCATGCCTGGCGAGCGCGAAGCGCGGCCAGCGGTGGAAGCGGCCGGGCATGGCCCGGCGCTGCCAGGACGAAGGCGTCTTATTTCGCGTCGAACTTCACGATCGTGCTGATCGCGGTTTCGTCCGGGATGGTCTTGGTATCAGCCCAGTCGCCGCCACCGACACCGAAGTCCAGGCGCTTGACCGTGGCCTTGCCGGTCAGCACCGGCTGCGCGCCGGGCTTCCAGGTGAAAGTGAAGGTGACCGGCTTGCTCACGCCGCGCAGTTCCAGCGTGCCGTCGGCGGCGAACTGGTCGTTGCCGAGCGCGCGGAAGCCCTTGGCGGTGTAGCGTGCGGTAGCGAACTTGCCGACGTTGAAGAAATCCGCGCCCTGCAGGGTGGAGTCGCGGTCGCTGTTGCCGCTCTTGGCGCCGGCCAGCGGAATCACCACGTCCAGCGAACCTGCGGACGGATTGGCCGGGTCGAAGCTGAGCTTGGTGGCAAAGCCCGGGAAGCTGCCGGTGAACACTTCACCGTCGTATTTGGTGGCAAAGGCCAGGAACGAACCGGCACCCGGCGCCTGGGCGTAATCGGCGGCGAGCGCCGGTGCGGTGGCCAGCATGCCGGCAAGGGCGGCGGCCACAGCGGCCGGGGTGGTCAGTTTCAGGTTCATCGGTCAGTCCTTCTGGGGAGAGGCGAGCCAGCCACGCGGCAACATCCGGGACAGGGTGGCATCGCGCTGGAAAAGGTGGTGGTAGAAGGCGGCACCGGCATGGGCCAGCACCACCGCGATCAACAGCCAGAAGCCGTATTCGTGCAGGGCATGGGATACCGCCACGATCTGCGGATCCGGTCCGCTCAGCTTGGGCACATCGACCAGACCGAACCAGCGGAACGGACGCAGGCCGCTGGCCGAGTCGTACAGCCAGCCCGACAACGGGATGGCGAACATCAGCACATACAGCAGCACATGGGTGGCGCTGGCGATGCGCTCCTGCCAGCCCGGCACGCCGGGTACCGGCTTGGGGGCACCGGCATACAGGCGCCAGCCCAGGCGCAGCACCACCAGTGCCAGTACGGTGATGCCGATCGACTTGTGCGCGGTATAGACCCAGAAATACTTGGGCGTCTTCGGCAGCTCGCCCATGGTCAGGCCGACGATGCCCAGGGCGAGAATCAGCAGTGCGATCAGCCAGTGCAGGGTCTGGCTGACACTCCCCCAGGCGGCAGGGGTGTTCTTGGCGGTCATGAAGGGTCCTTGGTGGCCGTCTGGCTGTCGGAGTGGGGTTGGGGCGGGGGAGTTCCCGGAGAATCGCTGCGGTCGAGCGTGGCTTCAGCCTCGATCCGCACCTGCACCGCATCACCGATCACGCCCGGCCAGGCGGTGATGCCGAAGGCACGCCGGCTCAGCGTGGTGGTGGCGGAGAAGCCGGCCGTACGCCGGAAGGGTGGCAGTGGATAGCGTTTGACCTGGTTCAATGTCACCTCCAGCGCGACTTCCTGGCTGACCCCGCGCAGGGTCAGGGTGCCCAGTACGCGCGCATGGCGGGCATCGATCGGTTCGACATGGCGGGAGACGAAGCGGGCGGTGGGGAAACGTTCGCCATCGAGCAGGCTGCGCGCCAGGGTTGCCTGGTTCCACTTGGCATCACCAAAGTCCAATCGCGACACCGGAATCTCGACGTCCAGTGTCGCATCGCGCCAGTTGTCGCTATCGAACTGCAACTGGCCCTGGCTTCCGGAGATCGTACCCAGCGCCTGCGAGTAGCCGGCATGGTCGATCGCAAACAGCACACGGGTGTGCACCGGATCGATGCGGTAGGCCTCGTTGCCTGCCCAGGCGGGGGCCACGGCAAGCAGCATCGGCAGCAGGGCCAGGCAGTGGCGCATCGGCGGGGGGCTCCGGGAAAAAGACCGTTCGATCATACCCATAGCCCCCGCGCAACGCTGTGTGCACGGCTGCAACAGTTCGTGGTGCCGATGTGGCCGGAAACAGGCTGTTGCAGCGATGGCTGCAGCCCTGTGTGACAATCGGCACAGGACAGGGGGTTCAGGATGAAGAGCGGCTGGCGCCGGTGGTGCCAAGGCATTGCAGGAGCAGGTCTGGTGCTGTTGGCGCTTTCGGCTGCAGCGGCGACCTTGGACATGGCCGGTGAAACACCGCGCCTGCGCCGTTTCGGCGCGGCCGAGGGATTGCCCTCGCGCATGGTGGTGGCGCTGGCCGAAGACCGACAGGGCCGCGTGTGGGCCGCCACCGACGGCGGCCTGGCCCGCTATGACGGCGGTGAGCTGCGGGTCTGGCAGCACGACCCGGCACAACCGGATTCGCTGCCCGGCAACGAGATCGAAACACTGCTGGTCGACCCGCTCGACCGGGTATGGGTGGGCATCAACGGCAAGGGGCTGGCCCGGCTGGATGCCGACCGCGAACGCTTCAAGACCTTCGATTCCGTCACTGAAGGGTGCCAGGGACAGTTCTGGACCCTGGCCTACGCCGAGGATGCGCTATGGGTCGGCAGCAGCAGCCATGGGGTCTGCCGCGTCGGCGAAGATGGCTCGCTGCGCCATTTCCAGCATGATCGGGCGCAGCCCGGCGGTCTGCCGAGTGACACCGTCTTCAGCAGTCTGGTGGATGCGCAGGGACGGCTGTGGGTGGGCACCGAAGCCGGTGTGGCGCGCTGGAACGGCCACGCCTTCGAAGCCGTGGCGCCGCGCGAACTGGCGGCGGTGAGCGTGCTGCGGCTGAGCCGCGATGCCGATGGCGCGATCTGGGTCGGTACGCAGAACGACGGCCTGTATCGCATCGATGCGCAGGATCGGGTGACGCGACCGGCCTGGGCCGACAGTGCCCGCCTGCGCTCGGCACTGGTCCTGGCCGACAGCCACGGAGGCTACTGGGCGGGAACTTCCGATGGCCTGCTGCGTGGTGACGGCCAGGTGCTGCGCAGGCTGGAAGGCGACCGTGGCAGTGGTTTCCTGACCGGTCACAGTGGCGTGCTCGACCTGATGCAGGACCATGAGGGAGGGCTGTGGGTCGCACTGCTGACCCAGGGCCTGGCTTACCTGCCGCCCGACTGGCGACGCTTTTCAACCTGGTACCAGTTCGATGGCAAGCCGCTGGACAGCCAGTACCTGTTGAGTGCTGCCAGCGACGGTCGCAGCTACTACGTCGGCTCTGCGCATGGCGTCTACCAGATCGATGCACAGGGGACGTTGAGCCTGCTGGTCAGCGACCGCGAACTGGGCAGCGGCGCGGTGTGGTCGGTGCTGCCACGTCCCGACGGCAGGCTGTGGCTCGGCCGCGCGGGGCGCATCAGCGTCTACGACCCCGCCACCGGTGTGCTGCGCGACTGGCGCATTGGCGGTGGCGCCGACCTTCGGCAGCGGATCGATCTGATGCGGCAGGCCCCCGATGGCACGGTCTGGGTATCGGTGATGAACCTGGGCCTGCAACAGCGCAGTGCCGAAGGCCGCCTGCTGCGCAGTTTCGACGGCGCTACGCTGCGAGGCAGCACCGACGCGCCGGTCGAGCAGATCCGCTTCGATGCCGGCGGGCACGCCTGGGTGGTCGGGGAAATGGGCATCTGGCGCGAGCAGGGAGACCGCTTCGAAGCGGTGCCCGGCGTTTCCAGGGGGCCCATCTACGATCTGGTATGGATCGATCCCCGGCAGTTGTGGATCGCACGCCAGGGCGCATTCGAGCGCTACCAGTGGGATGGCCTGAGCCTGCGCCTGATCCAGCGCGTCGATGCCAGTGCCGGCGTGCCGCCGGTCAGCATGGGTGGGCTGGCCCTGGCCCGGAACGGTCAGTTGTGGGCGACGACGCCCCGCGGCCTGCTGCGCTGGGATCCGAAACAGCGTCGCCTGCAGATCTTCAATGAACGCGACGGCCTGCTTGATGCCGAGTTCACCGGACGCCCACCGGCAATCGATGCCGATGGGCGGGTGCTGGCCGTTACCCAGACCGGCATGGTGGGCTTCGATCCGAATGCTGCCGACGCCGAGCTGCCGCCCTCGCAGCTGGTGATCGCGCAGGTTCGCGTCCGTCGCGATGATGCGCGCGGCTGGCAGCCCTTGCCGACCTCCGGCCTGCTGTTGCTGGGGCCCGACGACCGTGACCTGCAGATCGATGCACGCCTGCTGTCCTACGCCAACCCGCAGGGCAACCGCTACCGGTTCCGCGTGCAGGGATACGACCAGAACTGGGTGGAACAGGGCGGAGACGGCCAACGCACGTTGTCGCGGCTGCCGCCCGGCACCTACGCCATCGAGGTGCAGGCCGCGACGGCCAGTGGTCCGTGGACGCCCTCGCAGCAGTTGCACATCAAGGTACTGCCCCCCTGGTGGCGCAGCGGCATGGCGATCTTCGGCTATGCAATGCTGGGCTCGCTGTTGCTGTTGGCACTGCTGTGGTCGATCCGCAGGCGGCTGCGGCGACGCCAGCAGTGGCAGTTGACGGTGCACAAGCAGCAGATCGCCGAGCAGGCATCGCAGGCCAAGAGCCGCTTCCTGGCGACCTTGGGCCACGAAGTACGCACGCCGATGACCGGTGTACTGGGTATGAGCGAACTGCTGCTGTCCACCGAACTGGACCCGGTGCAGCGCAGCTATGCCGGTTCGATCCAGCAGGCCGGCAGCCATCTGCTGCGCCTGGTCAACGATGCGTTGGACCTGGCACGGATCGAGGCCGGCCGGCTTGAACTGGACATCCGCCCGTTCGACCTGGGCGGACTGCTGGACCAGGTGCAGGCGTTGATGCAGCCGATGGCACAACAGCGCAGGCTGGCGTTCCAGCGCGGGGAGGCATTGCCAGGCCCGATCTGCGTCAGTGGCGATGAGATGCGCGTCCGCCAGATCCTGCTGAACCTGCTGGGCAACGCGATCAAGTTCACCGAGCGTGGCCATGTCGGCCTGGCGGCGCGCCTGGAAGACGACGGCGGCGCGGTGACGTTCGAGGTCAGCGACAGCGGGCCGGGCATCAATGCCGAGCAGCAGCAGCGCCTGTTCCACCGCTTCGAACAGGCCGATGGCCCGCGTACCGCCTCGCGCTATGGTGGCAGCGGGCTGGGCCTGGCGATCTGCCAGGAGCTGGCGGTGGCGATGGGCGGCCGCATCGATGTCGACAGCCAGCCGGGGCGTGGCGCACGCTTCGCAGTGCGGCTGCCGCTGCCGTGGAGCCGGCAGCAGGCCTCCAGCCCTGGCGAGGCAGCGTCGCCGATGCTGCCTGCACTGCGCATCCTGCTGGTCGAGGACGATGCCACCGTTGCCGAGGTCATCGCCGGTCTGCTGCGCAGCCGTGGCCATGAGGTGGTGCACGTGCTGCATGGCCTGGGCGCACTGTCGGAAATATCCACCGAGGGGTTCGACGTCGGCCTGCTCGACCTCGACCTGCCGGCACTCGATGGCACCGCCATCGCCCGCCAACTGCGCGCGATGGGCTACGAGCTGCCGTTGGTGGCCGTTACCGCGCGCTCGGATGCCTATGCCGAGGCGCAGGTGCTTGCGGCCGGATTCGATGGTTTCCTGCGCAAGCCGGTGACCGGCGATCTGCTGGTGGCAGCCATCGCCCAGGCACGCAGCAAACGCCAGATCATCAGCTGAGTACGGCATCCTGCGGCGTGAATCGCGCAGCTTTCGGTTTACCATGCCGACGCCCACGGCGTGGGCATCATCAACAGCAGCGTGAGGAGGCCATCGGTGGTGTATCTGCGGGCAGTGACGCTGCTGATGCTGCTGCTGTGCTGCCTGGTGCCCGCTGCCGCGCAGCCGGTGCCACCTTCGCCGCGCCAGGTCACCGTGTTCGATGGGCTGCCGTCCAACACCGTCAACCGCATGGCCGAGGACCGCTACGGCTACCTGTGGATTGCCACCAACGATGGCCTGGCCCGCTACGACGGGCGCAACTACCGCATCTGGCGTTCCGAAGACGGCCTGCGCGACAACCGCATCTGGAGCGTGCTGGTCGATGCCCGCAACGAGCTGTGGATCGGCACTGAAAATGCCGGCCTGGTGCGGATGTCGGCCGATCGCCGCCAGCTGCGCTTCTACGATCGCAGCAGCCAGCCGCTGATGGGCAGCAACACCGTCTGGAGCTTGGCTGCGACACCGGATGGCGCGATCTGGTTCGGCACCCACGAGGGCGGCCTGTACCGGCTGGACAGCAATGACCGTCTGCAGCGGTTCCTGCCCGAAGCGAACAACCCGCGCAGTCTGCCGGCCGCGTCGGTGCCCTACCTGGCCACGCTTGCAGACGGCAGCCTGTGGGTCGGCACCAAGCATGGCGTGGCGCGCTGGACCGGTACCGATTTCGAACGCATCGGCGGCGACCTGGTGCCCAGCCTGCTGATCAATGGACTGACCGCAGAACCCGACGGCAGCCTCTGGATCAGCACGCTGGCCGGGGCCACGGTGCGGCGCCCGGATGGCCGTTTCGAATCCGTTCCCTGGACATTGCCGGCCGGCGACCAGGTGCTGGGCATGATGCTGCGCGACGAGCAGGGCGGGCACTGGCTGGACACGCGCAGCGGCCTGGGCCGGGGCATCGATGGCCGCTACCAGACCGTACCGCTGTACAGCGCCATCGCCCGTGGCCTGGTGCGGCCGAACTGGACCGGCGCCTATGAGGACCGCGAAGGCGGCATCTGGCTGGCCAGTACCAACGCCGGCCTGTGGCACCTGCTTCCGCGCTGGTGGCAGTTCTCGGTGTTCTCGCGGCTGGAGGATGATCCGTCCTCGCTGCGCAATTCCTATGTGCTCGGTACCAGCCCCTCCAGCAATGGCGGGGTGTGGACGGTCGGCAGCCATGGCGCGCTGGACCGCTTCAATCCGCGCACGGGCGTGATCGAGCAGCACCGCACCTTCGTCAACGGCATGCACTGGCTGACCTCGGTGCGCGAAGACCGGCAGGGCCAGGTGTGGGTGGGCTCGACCGACGCCCTGATGCGCTACGACCCGCGTCGTGGCGAGCTGCGGCGCTGGGGGCGGGACTCGGGCGCGGACGCGACCATGGAAGGCAACATCGAGGCGATGATGACCTGCGATGGCGACAGCCTGTGGTTGATGCTGTCATCGGGGCTGCAGCAGCGTGATCTGGACGGGCACGTGCGCCGGCGGCTGGAAAACGGCGAGGACGGTCTACAGGCCGGTCAGCTCAATCTTGACGTGGAATGCGGCCCGCAGGACCGGATCTGGCTGGCCAGCAGCCGCGGCCTGCTGCAATGGCAGCCGGATGCGCAGCGCTTCCAGCCGGTGCCCGGTGCGCCGGCCACTGCGGTGTACGCCCTGCACGTGGGCAAGGACGGCCAGGTCTGGTTGTCCGAGGATGGTCGCCTGTCGCGGTATCTCTGGAGCCAGGGCCGGCTGGAACGGCAGGCGGTAGTGGGCGCCGAGCAGGGCTATCCGGCGATTTCCGCTACCGGCCTGGTGGTCGACGCGCAGGGCGTGGCGTGGGCCACCAGTGCCCGTGGCCTGGTGCGGGTGAGTGCCGATGGCGAGAGCGTACGCCTGTACGGGGTGCACGATGGGCTGCCCAGCCAGGAGTTCCGCGAACACACCCTGATCGCCTCCTCAGCGGGGCGCATGGTGGCAGGTACCCCCGCCGGTGTGGTGGTGTTCGATCCCGAGCAGGTTCGACCGTCCACCCGCCGTGCGCCGCTGGTGATCGAGCGGGTGGAGGTACGCCGCAACGAGCAGCTGCTGGACCTGACCCATGACACGCCGCTGCAGATCGCCGATGGTGACCGCGACCTGCGTATCGTCGCGCGCCTGTTGTCCTTCGCCGATTCGGCTTCCAACACCTACCGCTACCGGTTGGCCGGCTACGACCCGGATTGGGTCGAGGTGGGCCCGGCAGGCGAGCGCCTGTTCTCGCGCCTGCCACCCGGCGCCTATCGGCTGGAAGTGCAGGCGCGCTCGGCCGACCACGTGTGGTCGCGGGTGCAGACCCTGGAATTCCATGTGCAGCCGCCGTGGTGGCGCAGCTTGTCCGGCCTGCTCGTGCTGGCCTCGATCGGGTTGCTGCTGACCAGCTGGTTCGCCTGGTTGTACCGGCGCCGGCTGCAGCGCCAGCACGCCTACCAGCTCGCTCTGCACAAGCAGGATCTGGCCGAACATGCATCGGCGGCCAAGACGCGCTTCCTTGCCAATCTCGGCCATGAAATCCGCACGCCGATGACCGGGGTGCTGGGCATGAGTGAACTGCTGCTGGCCTCGCCGCTGGATCCGCAGCAGCGCGGCTATACCCAGTCCATCCGGCATGCGGGCGAGCATCTGCTGCACCTGGTCAACGATGCGCTGGACCTGGCGCGGATCGAATCGGGGCGCCTGGAACTGCAGTCCAACGCGTTCGGTCTCAATCGCCTGCTGCAGGACCTGGCCGCGCTGATGGGGCCACTGGCTGCACAGAAGGGCCTGCGGTTCATCCTCGACAACCAGTTGCCGGCAGGGCTGCAGGCGACCGGCGATGCGATGCGGGTGCGGCAGATCCTGCTCAACCTGCTGTCCAACGCGGTCAAGTTCACCAGCCGCGGCAGCATCACGCTGCACGCGCGTTGCGAGGAAGGGCTGCGTGGGCTGTATTTCGAGGTGCGCGATACCGGTCCGGGCATCAGCCAGGAGCAGCAGCAACGGTTGTTCCGGCGCTTCGAGCAGGCCGACGGTGCGCGCACCGCAGCGCAGTACGGCGGCAGCGGCCTGGGCCTGGCGATCTGCCGCGAGCTGGCACTGGCCATGCAGGGCCGGATCCGGGTGGAAAGCCAGCTGGGCAGCGGTACCTGCTTCGGTGTCAGCCTGCCGCTGCCGCTGCAGCAGGGGGCGGCCAGCGACGGAGGTGCCGACAGTGACGCCGCCGCTGCTGCGGTCAACATGCCGCCGCTGCGGGTGTTGCTGGTGGAGGACGATGCGACCGTGGCCGATGTGATGTGTGGGCTGCTGACCACCCGTGGCCATGAGGTGGTCCACGCGGCCCACGCGCTGGCCGCGCTGCGTGAAATCAGCGCGGGGGATTTCGATGTCGGCCTGCTCGATCTGGATCTGCCGGGCCTGAGCGGTTTCGAACTGGCACAGCATCTGCGCAACCAGGGTTACACGTTGCCGCTGCTGGCGGTGACCGCACGCACCGACCCGGACCTGCAGCAGCAGGTGGAAGCGGCCGGCATCGGTGGTTTCCTGCGCAAGCCGGTGACCGGCGAGCTGCTGGTGGAAGCGATCGCCCGCGTGCTGGGGCGGTAGGGGTTCGGCAGGGCTGCGCCCTGCACCCGCCGAATCAACGGCAAAAGCAAAAGCAAAAGCTGGCATTCCGTGGGATGGCGGGGTGGGTCCGGTTGCGGGGGCCGCTGCAAGTACGTCCATGTAAGCTCGGTCGCCGCATCCATGCGGCTCACGCCCCCGCAACCGGACCCACCCCGCCTTCGACAGATTTCCGCGAACTCTCGGAATGGCATGGCCTGCTCTTGGTGGGTGTCGACCTTGGTCGACACGTAGATCCACGCCATGCGTGGATGAATCTCCGTCGAAATCGAATATTTCGACAATTGAAAGAACAGCATCCGCGCATGGCGTGGACCCATCAGCCACCGGAAAACTGTCAGAGGTGGGGCGGTGTCGGATTGCGGGGTGTCAGCCGCATGGGCCCGAGGCATGCCTCGGGCGGGTTGGGCAGGACGCCCAACCCCGGTCTTGCCGTGTGCGCAGGAAAGCGCACACGAGCAAGCGGCTGCCAAGCCTACAGGGACGTACTTGCGGCGTCCCCGCAATTCGACACCGCCCCGCCATCCCACGGAATACCTGCTGTTGCTGTTGCCGTCGCCCTTGCTTCGGCATCTGCAGGTGCAGGGCGCAGCCCTGCCGAACCCTCTATTCCGCTACTTCTTCTACCTGGCGCGGCTCGGGCTTGGTGTCGGGCAACTGCCAGAAGATCAGCGTCGACGTGAGCGTGATCGCGCCCACGCACAGGAACGTGGCGTGCAGCGCAGCCGTAGCGCCGTGGCCTTCCAGCTGCGTGCCGAATGCGGCCAGCAGGCTGCCTGCGGCGGCTGCACCGAAGCCGGCGGCGAGCATCATCACCATCGACAGCAGGCTGTTGCCGGAACTGGCGAACTCGCGGTCGAGGTCGCGCAGGGTGACGGTGTTCATCACGGTGAACTGCAGCGAATTGACCGCACCGAAGAACGCCAGCTGCAGCAGGCGCACGGCCAGGTGCTGGCCCGGTGTCATCAGGATGAAGCTGGCCATCGCCAGGCCGACCAGCACGGTGTTGGTCATCAGCACGCGGCGATAGCCGTAGCGTTCAACCAGTTTCACCGCCAGCTTCTTCGACACCATGCCTGCGGCGGCCACCGGCACCATCATCAGGCCGGCGTTCATCGGCCCGAGGCCAAGGCCGACCTGCAGCAGCAGCGGAATCAGCATCGGCATGGCACTGCTGCCGATGCGCGAGAACAGGTTGCCGAGAATGCCGATGCGGTAGCTGGGCACGCGGAACAGTGCCAGGGAGAACAGCGGTGCCGTTGAATTTGCCGCGTGCAGCCAGTAACCGACCAGCGCGGCCAGGCCGGCCACGGTCATCAGCATCACCAGCGCGTGTGGTGTGCCGAGCCCGGAAATCCCATCCAGTGCCAGCGACAGCACCACCATCGCAAAGGCCAGCATGGCGTAGCCGCGAAGGTCGAACCGGGTGCGGTGGCTGGCGTAGTGGTCGGGCATGATCTTCATCGCGGCGATGAAGCCGATGACGCCGATCGGCAGGTTTATCAGGAACACCCAGTGCCACGAGGCGATCTCGACCAGCCAACCACCCAGCGTGGGGCCGATCAGCGGACCCACCAGTGCGGGAATGGCGATGAAGCTCATCGCACGCAGGAAGTCCTCGCGTGGCACCGAGCGCATCACCGCCAGGCGCCCGACCGGCAGCAGCATCGCGCCGCCGATGCCCTGCAGTACGCGCGCGGCCACCAGCTGATGCAGCTGCTGCGCCATTGCGCAGGCCAGCGAGCCGAGGGTGAACAGGATGATCGCCACCAGGAAGGTGCGTCGGGTGCCGTAGCGGTCGGCTATCCAGCCGGAGGCAGGAATGAAGGTGGCCACTGCCAGCGCGTAGCTGAAGACCACCGACTGCATCTGCAGCGGGCTTTCGCCGAGGCTGGCCGCCATCGCCGGCAAGGCCGTGTTGACGATGGTCGAGTCCAGCATCTGCATGAAGATCGCCAGCGAAACCAGCCACAGCAGGGGACGCTGGCGGGTGTAGGTCGATGGCGCTGTGGACATGGGGCGTGGCCGGTGCAACGTGGGGGCGCCATGATCGCGCACTGCGGGTCACGGCGCGATCAACATCGCGCCGTGATTGCCTGCGCGATGCTCAGCGTTGGCTGTGTGCGTGCACTGCGTCGACCAGCACCTGTACATGGGCCGGGTCCATGTCCGGCGACATGCCGTGGCCGAGGTTGAACACATGGCCCTCGCGCGAACCACCGTTGCCGGCGGCATAGGTATCGAGCACGCGTGCGGCCGCAGCGGCGATCGCATCAGGCGAGGCATACAACGTGGTCGGATCGAGGTTGCCCTGCAGCGCTACGCGGCCACCGGTGCGGCGCAGCGCTTCGTCCAGGTCCAGCGTCCAGTCCAGGCCGAGCGCATCGGCGCCGGTCTGCGACAGCGCTTCCAGGTGCAGGCCGGTGCCCTTGCCGAACAGGATCAGCGGCGTGCGCTCGCTGCCTTCGCCGCGCTCCAGGCCTTCGGCGATGCGCTGCAGATAGCGCAGCGAGAACTCGCGGTACATTGCCGGCGACAGCACGCCGCCCCATGTGTCGAACACCTGCAGGGCCTGCGCACCGGCCGCGCGCTGCGCGCCGAGGTAGGCAATCACCGCGTCGGTGGTTACCTCCAGCAGGCGGTGCAGGGCCTGCGGATGGTTCAGCGCCATCGCCTTGATGCGCGCGAAATCCTTGCTGCCGCCGCCTTCGACCATGTAGCAGGCCAACGTCCACGGGCTGCCCGAGAAACCGATCAGCGGCACCTGGCCATCCAGTTCGCGGCGGATCAGGCGCACCGCGTCCATCACATAGCCCAGATCCTGCTCCATGTCCGGCACCGCCAGCCTGGCGATGGCCGCTTCATCGCGTACCGGGTGGCGGAACTTCGGGCCTTCGCCTTCGACGAAGTACAGCTCCAGGCCCATGGCATCGGGAATGGTGAGGATGTCCGAGAACAGGATGGCCGCGTCCAGCGGGAAGCGGCGCAGCGGCTGCAGGGTGACTTCGCAGGCGATCTCCGGGTTCTTGGCCATGGCCAGGAAGCTGCCGGCCTTGGCCCGGGTGGCGCGATATTCCGGCAGGTAGCGGCCGGCCTGGCGCATCAGCCAGACAGGGGTGCAGTCCACCGGTTCGCGGCGCAGGGCGCGCAGCAGGCGATCGTTGCGGAGAGGGCTGGTCACAGTGGGCATTCCTTGGGCGAAAAGAGCAGCGGCGCAATCAGTCGCCGTGCGAAAGAATCTGGAAGCCCCGATGCAGTTCGGCATCGCGGGCTTTGTCGTAGGCGTGGCGGGCTTCGTCGGCCGTCAGGTACAGCTCGCGCCGCAGCTGGGAGCGGGCGCCGACGCGGCCGGATTCACGCAGCAGTTCCCAGCCGCCGAACAGGTCCGGGACCAGGGTCAGGCGCAGGAAGCGCGGTGCCTGGGCACCGTCGGCGGGTTGTTGCAGGTGGACGTGCATGGCACCGATTGTAGCGGGGGCGAGGTGAGCCCTGCCGCAACGCTGATCCGGTAATGCCGGCCGCTGGCCGGCAACCTCATGAAACCTCCCAGGTAGCGCCGGGGCATACCCGGCGAACGCGGAAGCGGTCAGCCTGCGCCCAGCACCTTCAGTACCGCCGCTTCATCCACGTCCGGTACGACTTCGGCGCGGCCCATGCCACGCCACAGCACCAGGCGCAGGCGGCCGGCCACGTTCTTCTTGTCCAGGCGCATGCGGCCGAGCAGGGCCTGCGGGTCCAGCCCGGCGGGGATTGCCACCGGCAGGCCAAGCTGTTCAAGCAGCGCCTGCAGGCGCACCCGGTCGGCGTCGTTGGCCAGGCCCAGGTTGGTGGAGAGGCGGGCCGCCAGCACCATGCCCACCGCTACGGCCTCACCGTGGTTCAGCGCATCGCGCCCGGGTGCGGAGTAGCCCTGTTCGGTTTCGATCGCGTGGCCGAAGGTGTGTCCCAGGTTGAGCAGGGCGCGCTCGCCCTTCTCGAAGGGATCGCGCTCGACGATGGCGGCCTTGTGCCGGCAGCTGCGGGCGATGGCCTCGGCGATGACCGCATCTTCGCCGGCCACCAGTGCGTCGGCATGCTGCTGCAGCCACTCGAAGAACACCGCATCGCCCAGCGCGCCGTACTTGACCACTTCGGCCAAGCCTGCGCGCAGTTCACGCGGCGGCAGGGTGGCCAGCACGCGGGTATCGGCGATCACCGCACGGGGCGGGTGGAACGCACCGACCAGGTTCTTGCCGGCCGGGATATCCACGGCGGTCTTGCCGCCCACCGAGGAGTCGACCATCGCCAGCAGCGTGGTCGGCAGCTGCACGCAGTCGATGCCGCGCATCCAGCAGGCCGCGGCAAAGCCGGCGAGATCGCCGACCACACCACCACCGAGGGCGAACACGCAGGCATCGCGGGTCGCGCCGAGCGCGGCCAGCGCTTCGATGACCGAGCCGAACTCGGCCAGGGTCTTGGAGGCTTCGCCGGCGGCCAGCACATGCTCAGCCAGGATCAGGTCCGGGCGTGCGGCCAGCAGGGTCTGCTTGGTGGCATCCAGATAGCGTGGCGCAACCTCGCTGTCGCTGACCAGCAAGACATGGCGGCCACGCACATGGCTGGCCAATGCGGCGCCGTCGGCCTGGGCGCCGGCACCGATGGTGATGGAATAGGGACGGTCGCCGCCAACGGCGACCTGCAGCAGGGCAGGGGAGGTCATGCAGTGGGGTCCTGTCGCTGCCAGTGCGTGGCCAGCTTGACGACAAGCTGGGCAGTGGCATCGGCGGCGGTAAACGGGTCGGTATCAAGAGTGACATCGGCGAGGTCGCGATACAGCGGGTCGCGATGCGCGGCCAGATCATGCAGCACCTGTTCGCGGTCCGGCCGCTGCAGCAGTGGCCGGGCCTTGTCGCGTGACAGACGCTCCAGCTGGGCTGCGACGCTGACCCGCAGGTAGACGACAAAGCCTCGCTTGGCGATCAGGGCGCGATTGTCCGGGTCAAGCACGGCACCGCCGCCGGTGGACACCAGCTGGCCACGGCCGGCCAGCACCTGCGCCAGCGCCTGGCGCTCATGGGCGCGGAAGCCGGCTTCGCCGGAATGCTCGAAGATCGTGGGGATGCTGGCCCCGGTCGCATCGACGATGGCCTGGTCGACGTCGACGAAGTCCAGCGTGAAGCGCTCGGCGAGGCGGCGGCCGATGCAGGTTTTACCGGCACCCATCGGGCCGATCAGGATCAGGTTCGGAGCGGGATTCATGCCCTCTGATGCTAACACCTCCGTGCCTTGGCCTTTACGTTCTTCACGTCAGGGTGGAGGTTCCTGCGGGGTATCCCGCGCCTGATGGAGTGCCTGCCATGTCGGTTGCCAAGGTCATCGAAATCAATGCGTCCTCGCCCAAGAGCGTGGAGGACGCAGTGCGCAGCGGTTTGAAGAAGGTGTCCGGGACGGTCAAGGGCATCCAGGGCGCCTGGATCAACGAGACCAAGGTGGTCACCGACGGCAACGGTGAGATCACCGAATGGCGGGTGAACCTGCGGGTCACCTTCCTGGTGGAGTGAGGCTGCTCAGCGCAGCCCTTGCACCTGGCGCTGGGCATCCAGCGCCACTACCCGGTCGGCAATGGCCGGCAGCGCACGCAACGCCTGCCGGCTGACCCGCTCGTAGTACTGTACGAAGCGCTCCAGCTGGGGTCGGTTCATGCCGTGCCGCCCCGGCTGGGCCGCCTGCAGGTTCTGCTCCTGCTGCCAGCGCCAACGCGGCACCACCGAAAAATCAGGAGGTTGCAGGAACCACAAGCGGTCGCAACGCTGCCACAGCGCCGGATAGTCGCGGGCCAGCGCCTGGTTGCACCAGCGCCGCCAACGGCCATCGGCATCGGCCTCGCGCTCCAGGGCGTTGAGCGGGACATCCAGTTCGGCATCGTCCTGCGCCGGGGTGCCCAGGAACCAGCCCTCAAATACCAGCAGGTCCAGCGGCGTTTGCAGCTGCGGCCACTGCGCTTCGGGCAGGCGCTCGTCGGCCAGCTTGTCGAAGCGGGGCAGCGCCAGAGGCTTTCGTGCGGCCACTGCGTCCAGTACCGCATGTGCCAGCGGCAGGTCGTGGGTGCCCGGTGGGCCACGGGTGATCAACAACGGATGCACCTGCCGGGCCAGGCGCTGGCGTTGTGCGCGGGTCAGGTAGACATCGTCGATGGACAGCGTTGCGGCGTTCAGGCCACGCGCCTGGGCACGGGCAACCACCTGCGCGGCCAGCGTCGATTTGCCGCTCCCCTGCAGGCCGCTGATCGCCAATACTGGAACGGCTGTGCTGCTGCCCAGCGCGTCATCCAGCGCCTGCTCGACCACTGTTTCGGGGAATCCTTTCACCTGGGGCATGTACGCAGCGGCGACCATGCCGCCACAATAGCCCAAACCGTGTGAGAAGAATGCTGTCATGAGCGACCTGTACGCCGAAGCCCTGTCGACCTTTGCCGCCCTATTCGAAGAAGCGAAACAGAGCCGCGAAGTCGAGCCCAATGCGATGACCGTGGCGACCGCCGATGTGCAGGGCCGGCCATCGGCGCGCACCGTGCTGTTGAAGGCGTTCGATGAGCGCGGCTTCGTGTTCTACACCCACCTGGACAGCCACAAGGGCAACGAGCTGCAGGCCAATCCGCAGGCGGCGCTGCTGTTCCTGTGGCGCAGCCTGCGCGAGGCCGGCATCCAGGTGCGCATCGAGGGACGCGTGGAACAGGTGGCCGATGCCGAGGCCGACGCCTATTTCGCCAGCCGTCCGCGCATGAGCCAGATCGGCGCGTGGGCGTCGCTGCAGTCGAAGACGTTGAACTCGCGCGAGGAGTTCGACGCGCGCGTGGCCGAGGTCGAGGCGCGCTTCGAGGGCAAGGACGTGCCGCGTCCGGACGGTTGGAGTGGTCTGCGGGTGGTGCCTGACCGCATCGAGTTCTGGTACGGCGCGCAGTTCCGCCTGCACGAGCGCTGGTGCTATGAAGCCGGTGCAGAGGGGCGCTGGAGCAAGCGCTTGTTGTACCCGTAAGGCACCGTGATGCAACGCGTGCCGCTGTATCGCGTGGTGGTGTTCGTGCCGGTGCCTGCCCTGGAGGCGGTGAAGCAGGGCATCCTTTCGGTGGATGCACTGGTGGCCGGCGATTACGAGCACGGCATGTGGTGGTCCGCGCCGGGGTCCGAACAGTTCCGGCCACGTGTGGGTGCGATCCCCACGCAGGGCGAGGCGGGGCAGACCGAGGTGGTCGACAGCGTGCGGCTGGAGTTCTGCCTGCCGCGCGATCCGCAGCGGCTACAGCGCATCCTCGAGCACGGCATCGTGCCGCATCACCCGTGGCAGGTGCCGGTGGTGCAGGTGGAAGAGATCGAGCTGCTGCTGGCCGGGTAGATCCACGCCATGCGTGGATGGAAAGGTCGGTACACCTGCATCGTAGGGTCGAGCCTGTACGGCTGCCATTGTTCCAACGCGTACCACTGCGAGAGCCGTTTGTCGCGAACGGACCAGCCCGCTTCATCTGCGAGCAGGCCAGCAAACGGCACACTCCGACCGATGCCCTCGAAATCCGGAGTCGCCATGCCCTCCTGGCGTTGCCTGTTTACCGTGCCACCGTCGCGCCAGGGCGTGGAAGCGTACCTGCTGCTGCTCGCCCGCATCGTCGCCGGGGTGATGTTCTGCGTATCGGGCTGGAACAAGGTGTTCACCGACGGCGGGCGCGAGCGGATGGTGCACACCCTGGTCGATGCGGGCATTCCATTTCCAGTAGTCAGTGCGCCGGTGCTCGGCGGCATTGAATGGATCGCAGGTGGACTGCTTGTACTGGGCCTGCTCAGCCGCCCATCGGCACTGCTGCTGGCGGCGATCTGCGCGGTGGCGGCGCTGACCGATGGCATCGCGCGTATCCCTGCGGGACTGAGCGTGCCGGATTGGCTGAGCTGGTTCTTCTACCTGAGCGAAGTGCCGCTGGGCGTGCTGCTGCTATGGGTTGCGGCCGTGGGCAGTGGACGGTTCGCCATCGAAGCGCGCGCGGCGCTCCAGTAGATCCACGCCATGCGTGGATGGGGTACTTGGGAAAAAGCGGTGCGACCCAAGGTTCGCACCCACCAGGCATCGGTTCTGCACCAGCCAGACGGCAGGACGTTACAGCCCCTCCGCGCGCAGCCATCGCCACAGCGTGGTGCGTGACACACCCAGCGCCTGCGCCATGCCTTCGCGGTCATTGCGGTGTTCCTGCAGCAGCGCTTGCAGCTGCGCACGCGGCGGGCGCTTGCCGTTGCTTTCCACTGGCAGTGTGGCGGCGCCTTCGTTCACCAGCTCCGGCGCCAGCTGCAGCAGGCGCGCTGCATCGATCAGCCCTTCACTGGGCTGCCAGTGGATGCGCAGCCTATCCACCAGATTGCGCAGTTCACGTACGTTGCCGGGCCAGTCGGCAGCGCTGAGCAGGGCCAGCGCTTCTGCATCCAGCGGTGCATCGATGCCGCGCAGTTCGCGGAAGAAGTGCGTGGTCAGCAGCGGGATATCGCCTCGACGCGCACGCAGAGTGGGCAGTGCGATGCGCAGCGCGGCCAGCCGGTAATACAGGTCGCGGCGGAAGCTGCCAGCCGCCGCGCGCTGTTCCAGCGATTGCAGGGTGGCGGCGACCACGCGCAGGTCGACCGGGGTCGGTTCGGTGGCGCCCACGCGCAGCACTTCGCGTTCTTCCAGCACCCGCAGCAGGCGGGTCTGCAGCGGCAGCGGCAGTTCACCGATCTCGTCCAGGAACAACGTGCCGCCATCGGCTGCCTCGACCAGGCCGACGCGCCCCCCGCGACGCGCACCGGTGAAGGCGCCGTCGCTGTAGCCGAACAGCTCCGCTTCCAGCAGTGATTCGCTGATCGCACCGCAGTTCAGCGCAACGAAGCGACCGCGACGACCGCTGGCGGCGTGCAGCTGGCGTGCAACCAGTTCCTTGCCGGTGCCGGTCTCGCCGGTAACCAGTACGGTGCTGTCGTGCGGGGCGTACAGCGCGATCTGTGCGCGCACGTCGGCCATCGCAGTGCTGTCGCCGAGCAGGGCATGCGCATCGTTGCGTGCGGCGGTGCGGCGGCGCGGAGCCGGCCGGCTGCCGCCGGAGCGGGCCATGGCCTGGGTCAGCTCCAGCGCATGCTCGAACGCCTGCCGCACCGAATCGGCCGAGTACAGCAGCACGCCGGGCAGTCCGGCCTGTTCGGCATGGTCGATGGCCATGCCGGTGCCGACGATCACTTCGATACCGTTGGCGCGCAGGTCGGCGATGCAGTCGCGGGCATCTTCACGGGTGACGAAGCGGCGGTGCTCGATGTCCAGGCCGAAGCTCTGCTGGAAGCTGCTGAACACCGGCACGTCGCTGGCATGGGTGACCAGGCCGATGCGTGGGGCGATGCGACGGGCGCGCGCCAGTGCTTCCATCAGGTCGAAGCCATTGGCGTGGATCGGTACCAGCGGCAGGTCCAGGCGACCGCGCAACCAGGCTGCATTGGAGCCGCCGGCAATCACCACGTCGCAGTGCTCGCGGCGCAGGCGCTGGCCGATCACTTCCACGGCCTCCTCGAAGCCCAGGTTGATCTGCTCGATGCGCGCGCGGCGGTCGAATTCGGGAATGACATCGCCCAGCAGGCCAGTCAGGCGCGAAACGCTGACCGTCCAGATCACCGGGCGGCCGGGGTCGGCATCGGCGTGGCGCAGGGGCGAACGGGGCAGGTACATGCATGGATACCGGGAAGCGATGTTTCATGATACATCTGTTTCAATGTTTCATATGTTTCAGTGTTGCGGGCCGGTCATCTCCGTGAAATCAACCGCTTGCAGGTTGGCACGGTGTTTGCGCTTACCCCTGTGTCCTTCAACCTGGATCGCCGCATGACCGTTTCGAACCTCTCTTCCGCCGGTGCCCGCTTCCGCGAGGCGCTGGCTGCCGAATCGCCGCTGCAGGTGATCGGCGCGATCAACGCCAACCATGCGCTGCTGGCCAAGCGCGCGGGTTTCCGTGCCATCTACCTGTCCGGCGGTGGCGTGGCCGCCGGCTCGCTGGGCCTGCCGGACCTCGGCATCAACACCCTGGAAGACGTGCTGGTGGACGTGCGCCGCATCACCGACGTCTGCGACCTGCCGCTGATGGTCGACATCGACACCGGCTTCGGGCCCAGCGCGTTCAACATCGCGCGCACGGTGAAGTCGCTGATCAAGGCTGGCGCGGCCGCCTGCCATATCGAAGACCAGGTCGGCGCCAAGCGCTGCGGTCATCGCCCGGGCAAGGAGATCGTCTCGCAGGGCGAAATGGTCGACCGCGTGAAGGCCGCTGCCGATGCCAAGACCGATCCGGACTTCTTCCTGATCGCGCGCACCGACGCCATCCAGGTGGACGGCGTGGACAAGGCCATCGAGCGTGCCATCGCCTGCGTCGAAGCCGGTGCCGACGGCATCTTCGCCGAGGCCGCCTATGACCTGGATACCTACCGTCGCTTCGTCGATGCGGTGAAGGTGCCGGTGCTGGCCAACATCACTGAATTCGGCGCGACCCCGCTGTTCAGCCGCGACGAGCTGGCCTCGGCCGGCGTGGCCATCCAGCTGTTCCCGCTGTCCGCTTTCCGCGCCGCCAACAAGGCCGCCGAGAACGTCTACCAGACGGTCCGCCGCGAAGGTCACCAGCGCGACCTGATCGACAGCATGCAGACCCGCGAGGAGCTGTATGACCGTATCGGCTACCACGCCTTCGAGCAGCAGCTCGATGCGCTGTTCGCCGCCAAGAAATAAGCAGTACCCTGCACCATCAAGTTTCGGAGGGAAACATGAACGATACGACCGCAACCCCGACCTTCAAGCCGAAGAAGTCCGTCGCCCTGTCCGGCACCGCTGCCGGAAACACCGCGCTGTGCAGCGTCGGCCGCAGTGGCAACGACCTGCACTACCGTGGGTACGACATCCTGGACCTGGCCAACACCAGCGAGTTCGAGGAAATCGCCTACCTGCTGGTGCATGGCAAGCTGCCGACCCGCGCCGAGCTGGTTTCGTACAAGGCCAAGCTGAAGTCGCTGCGTGGCATTCCGGCCGCGGTGAAGGCCGCGCTGGAAGAACTGCCGCCGTCGGCGCACCCGATGGATGTGATGCGCACCGGCGTGTCCGTGCTCGGCTGCGTGGCGCCGGAGAAGGACGACCACAACCATCCGGGCGCGCGCGACATCGCCGACAAGCTGATGGCCTGCCTCGGTTCGATGCTGCTGTACTGGTACCACTGGAGCCACAACGGCCGCGCGATCGACGTAGAGACCGACGATGACTCCATCGGTGGCCACTTCCTGCACCTGCTGCATGGCGAGAAGCCGCAGGATTCGTGGGTGAAGGCGATGCACACCTCGCTGATCCTGTACGCCGAGCATGAGTTCAACGCTTCGACCTTCGCCTGCCGCGTCATTGCCGGCACCGGCAGCGACATGTACAGCGCGATCTGCGGTGGCATCGGCGCGCTGCGTGGCCCCAAGCACGGCGGCGCCAACGAAGTGGCGTTCGAAGTGCAGAAGCGCTATGACAATCCGGACGAAGCCGAGGAAGACATCAAGGCCCGCGTGGAGCGCAAGGAAGTGGTGATCGGTTTCGGCCACCCGGTCTACACCGTGTCCGATCCGCGCAACAAGGTGATCAAGGACGTCGCCCGCGAACTGTCCGAAGAGCAGTCGAGCATGAAGATGTACGACATCGCCGAGCGCCTGGAAACGGTGATGTGGGACATCAAGAAGATGTTCCCGAACCTGGACTGGTTCAGCGCCGTCAGCTACCACATGATGGGCGTGCCGACCGCGATGTTCACCCCCCTGTTCGTGATCGCCCGCACCGCCGGCTGGAGCGCGCACATCGTCGAACAGCGTATCGACGGCAAGATCATCCGCCCGAGCGCCAACTACATCGGCCCGGAAGATCGCGACTTCGTGGCCATCGACAAGCGTTCCTGATCATCGCCACTGTTGCACTGCTGCATGCATCCGGCCGGCCCCGTGCCGGCCGGATGCCGTCACCGCCGTATTGCCGGCACCCGGCCCGCCACGAGCATTCCGCCAGCCCATGAATACCGATTACCGCAAGACCCTCCCCGGCGCCTCGCTGGACTATTTCGATGCGCGCGCCGCCGTCGACGCGATCCAGCCCGGTGCCTACGCCACGCTGCCGTACACCTCGCGCGTGCTGGCCGAAAACCTGGTGCGTCGCTGCGATCCGGCCACGCTGACCGACTCGCTGAAGCAGCTGATCGAGCGCCGTCGCGACCTGGACTTCCCGTGGTTCCCGGCGCGGGTGGTGTGCCATGACATCCTCGGCCAAACCGCACTGGTCGATCTGGCCGGCCTGCGCGATGCGATCGCCGACAAGGGCGGTGATCCGGCCAAGGTCAACCCGGTGGTGCCGGTGCAGCTGATCGTCGATCACTCGCTGGCAGTGGAATGCGGTGGTTTCGATCCGCAGGCGTTCGAGAAGAACCGCGCCATCGAGGACCGCCGCAACGAGGACCGCTTCCACTTCATCGACTGGACCAAGCTGGCCTTCGAGAACGTGGACGTGATTCCGCCTGGCAACGGCATCATGCATCAGATCAACCTGGAGAAGATGTCGCCGGTGATCTACGTGCAGGACGGCGTCGCTTTCCCCGATACCTGCGTGGGCACCGACAGCCACACCCCGCATGTGGATGCGCTGGGCGTGATCGCCATCGGCGTGGGCGGCCTGGAAGCAGAGAACGTGATGCTGGGCCGTGCGTCGTGGATGCGCCTGCCGGACATCATCGGTGTCGAGCTGACCGGTCGGCCGCAGCCGGATATCACCGCCACCGACGTGGTGCTGGCCCTGACCGAATTCCTGCGCAAGGAGCGCGTGGTCGGCGCCTGGCTTGAATTCTTCGGCGAAGGTGCCGCTGCACTCACCATCGGTGATCGCGCCACCATCTCCAACATGTGCCCCGAATACGGCGCAACCGCCGCGATGTTCTACATCGACGGCCAGACCATCGACTACCTGCGCCTGACTGGGCGCGAGGAAAAGCAGGTCGCACTGGTTGAAAACTACGCGCGCAGCACCGGCCTGTGGGCCGATGACCTGGCCACTGCGGAGTACGAGCGCGTGCTGCACTTCGATCTGTCGACGGTGGTGCGCAACATGGCCGGCCCGAGCAATCCGCATCGCCGCCTGCCGGTATCGGAACTGGTCGAGCGCGGCATCGCCGATGCCGCCAAGCTGGAAGCCGGCAAGGCCGAGCAGGCACAGGGCCTGATGCCCGATGGCGCGGTGATCATCGCTGCCATCACCAGCTGCACCAATACCTCCAACCCGCGCAACGTGATCGCCGCCGGCCTGCTGGCACGCAAGGCCAACGAGCGCGGCCTGCTGCGCAAGCCTTGGGTGAAGTCGTCGCTGGCACCCGGTTCCAAGGCAGTGCAGCTGTACCTGGAAGAAGCGGGCCTGCTGCCGGACCTGGAGAAGCTGGGCTTCGGCATCGTCGCCTTCGCCTGCACCACCTGCAATGGCATGAGCGGCGCGCTGGATCCGAAGATCCAGCAGGAAATCATCGACCGTGACCTGTACGCCACGGCGGTACTGTCGGGCAACCGCAACTTCGACGGCCGCATCCATCCATATGCGAAGCAGGCGTTCCTGGCCTCGCCGCCACTGGTGATCGCCTACGCCATCGCCGGCACCATCCGCTTTGACATCGAGAAGGATGTGCTGGGCGTGGACACCGAAGGCAATGAAGTGCGCCTGAAGGACATCTGGCCGAGTGACGCCGAGATCGATGCGGTGGTGAAGGCGGCGGTGAAGCCGGAGCAGTTCCGCAGCGTCTACAACCCGATGTTCAACGTACGCGTCGAACACGGCGCAGCGGTGAGCCCGCTGTACGACTGGCGCCCGCAGAGCACCTACATCCGTCGTCCGCCGTACTGGGAAGGTGCACTGGCCGGTGAGCGCTCGCTGGCCGGCATGCGTGCGCTGGCGGTGTTGCCCGACAACATCACCACCGACCACCTGTCGCCGTCCAACGCGATCCTGGCCTCGAGTGCGGCTGGCGAATACCTGGCGAAGATGGGCCTGCCGGAAGAGGACTTCAATTCCTACGCCACCCATCGCGGTGACCACCTGACCGCGCAGCGTGCCACCTTCGCCAACCCGAAGCTGTTCAACGAGATGGTGCGCAATGAAGATGGCAGCGTGAAACAGGGTTCGCTGGCGCGCGTCGAGCCGGAAGGCAAGGTGATGCGCATGTGGGAAGCCATCGAGACCTACATGGAGCGCAAGCAGCCGCTGATCATCATCGCCGGTGCCGACTACGGGCAGGGTTCTTCGCGCGACTGGGCCGCCAAGGGCGTGCGCCTGGCCGGCGTGGAGGCCATCGTTGCCGAAGGTTTCGAGCGCATCCACCGCACCAACCTGATCGGCATGGGCGTGCTGCCGCTGGAGTTCAAGCCGGGCACCACCCGTCTGACCCTGGGCATCGATGGCACCGAAACCTTCGACGTCATCGGTGAACGCACGCCGCGCGCCGAGTTGCGCGTGGTCATCCACCGCCGCGACGGCCAGGACGTGATCGTGCCGGTCACCTGCCGCCTGGACAGTGACGAGGAAGTGGCGATCTACGAGGCCGGCGGCGTGTTGCAGCGCTTCGCGCAGGACTTCCTGGAAGGCGCCAAGGTGGCGTAAGGCATCCGACGGCCCGGCAACGGGCCGTCTTTCATTGCAAGGAACCGTTCCATGGTATTTCTCCCGCAACTCCGTATTCCCGCCACCTACATGCGCGGTGGTACCAGCAAGGGCGTGTTCTTCCGCCTGCAGGACCTGCCCGAGGCCGCGCAGGTGCCGGGCGCCGCACGCGATGCGCTGCTGATGCGCGTGATCGGCTCGCCCGACCCGTATGGCAAGCAGACCGACGGCATGGGTGGGGCTACGTCCAGCACCAGCAAGTGCGTGATCATCTCCACCGCCTCGGTGCCGGATCACGACGTGGATTACCTGTACGGCCAGGTGTCGATCGATACCGCGTTCGTGGACTGGAGCGGAAACTGCGGCAACCTCAGCACCGCCGTTGGTCCGTTCGCGATCGCCAACGGCCTGATCGATCCGGCCCGCGTGCCGCGCGATGGCCTGTGCACCGTGCGCATCTGGCAGGCCAACATCGGCAAGACCATCATTGCCCATGTGCCGATGCGCGATGGGCAGGTGCAGGAGATCGGCGATTTCGAGCTGGATGGCGTGACCTTCCCGGCTGCCGAGATCCAGCTGGAATTCCTCGATCCGTCCGACGATGGTGACGCCGGCGCGATGTTCCCCACCGGCAACTTGATCGATACGCTGGACGTGCCGGGCGTGGGTAGTTTCGAGGTGACGATGATCACCGCCGGCATCCCGACCATCTTCCTCAACGCCGCCGACCTCGGTTACACCGGCACCGAACTGCAGCCGGCGATCAATGAAGACAAAGCCGCGCTGGAGCGCTTCGAGAAGATCCGTGCCTACGGCGCGCTGCGCATGGGCTTGATCCAGAAACTGGAAGACGCGGCGACCCGCCAGCACACGCCGAAGGTAGCCTTCGTCGCCCCCGCGCAGGATTACGTGTCGTCCAGCGGCAAGGCGATCCCGGCCGCGGACATCGATCTGCATGCCCGCGCGCTGTCGATGGGCAAGCTGCACCACGCGATGATGGGCACCGCTGCAGTAGCGATCGGTACCGCCGCGGCGATCCCCGGCACGCTGGTCAACCGTGCTGCTGGCGGCGGCGAGCGCGAGGCCGTGACCTTCGGGCATCCGTCGGGCACGTTGCGCGTGGGTGCGCAGGCCGCACTCGTTGACGGCCAGTGGACGGTGTCCAAGGCCATCATGAGCCGCAGCGCCCGCGTGCTGATGGAAGGCAAGGTGCGCGTGCCGGCCGGGTGATGGCCTGGTAGTCGCCAACCTTGGTTGGCATGGCGCCGGCATTGCGCGGGTGGCGCTGCACCTGCTCTGGTAGGTGCCAACCTTGGTTGGCATGGAAGCGGCATCGCGCGGGTAAGGCCCAGCGCCAACCAAGGTTGGCGACTACCGGGTTTGTCGCAGCGTGCAACCCCACGAGGAGACCGAACAATGTCCGACAGCCACACCCCATCCAACGCCCGTGCAGCCTGGGATGCGCTGCTGGTGGACATCGTCGACTACGTGCGTGACACGCGCATCGACTCGCCGCTGGCGTTCCATACCGCGCATCACTGCCTGCTCGACACGTTGGGCTGCGGGTTGGAGGCGCTGTCCTTCCCCGCCTGCAGCAAGCTGCTGGGCCCGCTGGTGCCGGGTATCAGCGTGGCCAACGGCGCGCGCGTCCCCGGCACCAACTTCGTGCTCGATCCGGTGCAGGCGGCTTTCAACATCGGCGCGATGGTGCGCTGGCTGGATTTCAACGACACCTGGCTGGCCGCCGAGTGGGGCCACCCCTCGGACAACCTCGGTGGCATCCTCGCCGTGGCCGACTGGCTTGGCCGCAACGCGGCCGCGTTGCGACGCCCGCCGCCGACCGTGCATGACGTGCTGCTGGCGATGATCAAGGCGCACGAGATCCAGGGCGTGCTGGCGTTACGCAACTCTTTCAACCGGGTCGGCCTGGATCACGTGCTGCTGGTCAAGGTGGCCACCACCGCCGTCGTCGCGCAGATGCTGGGGCTGGACCGCGAGCGGATGCTCAATGCGGTGTCGCTGGCCTGGGTGGATGGACAGGCGCTGCGCACCTACCGGCATGCGCCCAACACCGGTTCGCGCAAAAGCTGGGCAGCCGGTGATGCGACCAGCCGTGGCGTACGCCTGGCGCTGATGGCCGCCACCGGCGAGATGGGCTACCCCAGCGTGCTCAGTGCACCGACCTGGGGCTTCGAAGCGGTATCGATGCATGGCCAGGCGCTGACCCTCGGCCGCCCCTTCGGCAGCTACGTGATGGAGAACGTGCTGTTCAAGATCAGTTTCCCGGCCGAATTCCACGGACAGACGGCGGTGGAGGCGGCGATCATCCTGCACCAGCAGCTGCGCGCGCAGGGGCGAACGGCCGAGGACATCGAGCACATCGCGATCCGTACCCAGGAAGCCTGCATCCGCATCATCGACAAGCAGGGGCCGCTGCACAACCCGGCCGACCGCGATCACTGCGTGCAGTACATGGTGGCCATCGCGCTGCTGCATGGGCGGCTGGTGGCCGAGGATTACGAGGACGACATGGCGGCCGATCCGCGCATTGACGCGCTGCGCGCGAAGATGACCTGCCATGAAGACCCGCAGCTCAGCGCCGACTACCTGGACCCGGACAAGCGCAGCATCGCCAACGGGCTGACGGTGCGCTTCAACGACGGCAGCGCGCTGCCGGAGATGCTGGTGGAGTACCCGCTGGGCCACGCACGCCGGCGCGCAGAGGGTATCCCGCTGCTGATGGACAAGTTCCGCCGGCACCTGGCGCACCGCTTCCCCACCGCCCAGCAGCAGCGCATCCTGGCCGCCTCGCTGGACCCGGTGGCCTTGGCGGCGATGCCGGTGACCGACTACGTGGACCTGTACCTGCCGGGGTAGGGGGCACTTTGGTAGGTGCCAACCTTGGTTGGCATGGGCCCAACGCCAACCAAGGTTGGCGACTACAGGGCTGCTCTGGTCGACGTCGCCCTTGGCGAAGTTTCCCTGGAGATGGTGCGATCACACGTCCGGAAAGGCTGCGCCGGATCAAACGACATACGTGGAAAGGCATCCGTAGTCTGTTCGCACCGAAATGGCGTTTTCTCCCGTCCATGCAATCTTTGCGGTACGGACCACATGATCGACGGGGAAGCGTCGAATTTCCTTCATGCCCGCGAAGTCATAGACGGCAATCTTCCCACGACGCATGACAGCCAGTCGCTTGCCATCGTTGTCCAATGCAAAGTCAGTTCGCGTCATATCAGCGAACTCCGGCCATCCGGGGCGGGATTCTCCGGTTGCCGTGTCCAAGCACAGCAGGCGCCATTTGCCATACTGTTCCAAGGCCAACAGCCACCGCCCATCCACGCTCCACGCCATCTTGGTGATCATTTCGAAATCGCCTTGATGTTGGCGCACTGTCTTCGCCAGGGCGACATCGATGTACTCGATCTCACCCGGATTGGCACAGCAGGCGAGCGTTGCTGCATCCGGAGAGAGAGCGCCCATCATCTGCGGGGAATGACCTCCTACCATCGCAGCCTTGCGAGGCAAGTGCAGGGTGCGTTTGCCATCCGTGGGCCTCATCACCGTGATCTGCTCACCGGAATGCCACGATACATGTCCGTTGGACGTGGTGAGGAAGGAGGGCGCCATGGCTGTTGCTTCACTGATTCGCTGAGGTGGTGCGCCGTCTGTGGACCAAAGATAGATTCCAGAGTCGAACTGGATCAGGAGTTGGCCTTTGTCGATGATAGGTATTGCGGACCAGGCGAGGTCAGTCTTGCTTGGTCGCCAACGTTGGCTGATATCAGCACCTTCGCCAACGAGCAGAAGCACATCGGTTGCTGCACCAAGCGCGTCTTCATCCTGATGTTGATTGGTCGACACCTTTCCATTGCAACCGGCAATCATCAGGGCGCCCGTGTAACCTCCACCAATGTAACGATGCATGCTCGGTTGCCCTGCGCCAGCATCGGGGTTCACCAGTACGAAGCCCTTTTTCAGCCGAGACCACTCCTGTTGAATGGCCCATTTCAGCGCTTCGTCCGGATTGGGAAAGTCTTTCAACTGTGACTTCAGCTTTGCGGGACTTCCGGAAATCACTTCCACGGAGTGGTCCTCCTGTCGGGTCCCCCATACCTTTGCGGTCGTTGGATCCTGAAGTAGTCGTACTCTTGTCATTACGATGGTCACTTCGATACGGGAAGCATTATGCCGATGCTACAGGCATGACCGGAGGCAGGTCGGGAGATGGCTGATTGAGGGGCATATCCGACATGCGGGGCCGGCTTCGATCTCCTCGATGTACGACGTTGCGTGTCGTGGCGGAACCTGGGACAACGACCGTGACGGATTGACGGATGGCCTTGTGCTCGGGGGGCACGGGAGGTGGGCGGGTCGGGCGGCCCCAGTTGCCTTTGCCGGCCGGGCTTCGGGTCATCGACCCCACCGGGCATGGCCCGGCGCTACCGTTCCGATGCATTCCTGCCGAATCCGCGTCAACGCCTTGACGCGACGCGCCTATAATGGCCACCTCGATCAAGGAGTGACGACATGAGCGGTCCGGCACGGCGGATGCGGTGGGGATGGACGGCAGCATTGCTGGCAGGAGGGCTGTTGCTGGGCCTGGCCGGTTGCCGCAACGACAGCGGGCAGCTGCCGAAGGCCAGCGGCGAAGCCATCGCCACCAAGGCCGAGCAGGTGAAGGAGTTCACCCTGCTGCGTGCCTACCCGGACCAGAAGAGTGAAGGCCTGTCGCTGGCGCTGGAGTTCTCGCGCCCGCTGGTCGGCACCCAGGACTTCGACAAGCTGGTGCGCTTCGAAGAGAAGGTCGGCAACGATGACAGCAGCTGGACCCTGTCCGATGACGGCCTGACCCTGCGCTATCCCTTCGTCGAAGCTGGCAAGGAATTCAGCCTGGTGGTCTCGCCGGACCTGCTGGCCGCCGATGGCAGCCGCCTGGGCAAGGAACTGAAGCAGAAGGTCTTCAGCGGCGAGCTGAAGCCGGTGGCCGGTTTCGCCTCGCAGGGCAGCGTGCTGCCGGCCAAGGACAGCCGCGGCCTGCCGGTGGTGTCGGTGAATGTGCCGGAGGTCGATGTCGAGTTCCTGCGCGTGCGCGAAAAGGATCTGCCGACCTTCTTCAGCCAGTACCAGCGCGGTGGTCGCCGCGGCAGCTGGGAACTGAGCAGCGACTACGAGCGCAGCCCGATCAACAAGCTGGCCGAACCGGTCTACGTCAACCGCTTCATCCTGGGTGGCAAGCAGAACGAGCGGGTGCTGACCTACCTGCCGACCCAGGACATCAAGGAACTGCAGGAGCCGGGGCTGTATTTCGCCCTGCTCAAGCGCACCGGTGACTACGAGGGCGAGTTCGATACCGCGTTCTTCTCGGTCAGCGACATCGGCCTGCACACCCGCGCGTACAAGGACAAGCTGTTCGTCCATACCGCCGCGCTGAAGGACGGTGCATCGCTGAAGGGCATCGACCTGCGCGTGCTCGATGCCAAGGGCGAAGTGGTGCTGAAGGGCAGTACCGACAGCAACGGCAATGCGCTGCTGAACTACACCCTGGATGCCACCCACGTGCTGGTGGCCAGCAGCGGCAAGGACACCAGCTTCCTGCCCTTCAACCAGCCGGCGCTGGACCTGAGCGAGTTCGCCGTGGCCGGCCGTGACAACGCCTGGTTCGATGTCTATGCCTGGTCGGGCCGCGACCTGTACCGCCCGGGTGAGACGGTGCGCCTGTCGGCGCTGCTGCGCGACAACGACGGCAAGCCGATCAAGAGCCAGCCGGTGTTCCTGCGCCTGAAGCAGCCCGATGGCAAGACCTTCCGCGAAACCCGCGTGCAGCCGGGCGAGCAGGGCTACATCAACTTCGAGCAGACCATTCCCGCCGAGGCGCCGACCGGGCGCTGGCAGGTTGAGTTCCGCACCGACCCGGCCAGCAAGGAAGCGATCCAGGGCATGACCCTGCGCATCGAAGAGTTCCTGCCCGAGCGCATGAAGCTGGACCTGGACAGCGCGCAGAAGACGCTGAAGCCGGGTGAAGACCTGCGTCTGCAGGCCAACGGCGCCTATCTGTACGGTGCCCCGGCCGACGGCAACCGCTTCACCGCGCGCATGGCGGTGGCCGCCGAGCAGAAGCCGGTGGAGGGCCTGCCGGGCTACTTCTTCGGCGACCCGACCCTGCAGCTGCCGCGCGAAGCCAAGGATGTCATCGACACCACGCTGCCGGCCAATGGCCAGCTGCGCGAAGACGTGTCGTTGCCGGAAGAGGCGACCAAGGCGAAGGCGCCGATCGCGGTGGTGCTGTCCGGCAGCCTGTATGAAACCGGTGGCCGCACGGTCACCCGCACCCTGAAGCGGGTGGTATGGCCGGCCGCCGCACTGGTCGGCGTGCGCCCGTTGTTCAATCCGGACGACGGCGCTGATTCCAACGGCAACGCGCGGTTTGAACTGATGCGCGTGGATGCGGCCGGCAAGCCGCAGCCGGCCAAGGGCCTGAAGATCACCCTGGTGCGCGAGCTGCGCGACTACCACTGGACCTTCAACGACAACCGCTGGGACTACGATTTCACCCGCCGCTTCGAAAACAAGGAAACCCGTACCGTCGATGCCGGCGGCAGCGCGGTGGCCTTCGACTTCCCGGTGGAGTGGGGCGAGTACCGGGTGGACGTTTTCGATCCGTCCACCGGCCTGACCAGCCGTTATCCGTTCCGCGCCGGCTGGAGCTGGGGCGATGACAACCGTGGCCTCGATGCCCGCCCGGACAAGGTCAAGCTGGGCCTGGACAAGACCGGCTACAAGGCCGGCGATACCCTGGAAGTGACGGTGACCCCGCCGCACGCCGGCAAGGGCGTGCTGATGGTCGAGACCGACCGCATGCTGTACGTGCAGGACATCGACGCCAAGCCCGGTGCCACCTACAAGATCCCGGTCACCGCCGATTGGGAGCGCCACGACGTCTACATCACCGCGCTGGTGTTCCGCGGTGGCAGTGCGCCGAGCAAGATCACCCCCGCCCGCGCGGTGGGCGTGGTGCACGTGCCGATGGACCGCAAGGGCCGCACCGTGGCCGTCGGCCTGGCCGCGCCCAAGCAGATGCGACCGGAGCAGGACCTGCCAGTGACGGTCAGCGCACCGCAGCTGGCCGGCAAGGTCGCGCACGTCACTGTTTCGGCCGTGGATGTGGGCATTCTCAACATCACCCGCTTCCCGGTGCCCGATGCCGGCGCGCACTTCTTCGCCCAGCGCCGCCTCGGCATCGATGCCTATGACATCTACAGCCGGGTGATCGAGAGCTTCGACGGCGGCAGCGGCAAGCTGAAGTTCGGCGGCGACATGGCGCTGCAGGCGTTGCCGCAGGCCAAGCGGCCGACCGCGCGCGTGCAGACCGTGGACCTGTTCTCCGGCCCGGTGCAGCTCGATGCCAAGGGCATTGCCCGCATCCGCCTGAAAGTGCCGGATTTCAATGGCACCCTGCGGGTGTCGGCGCTGGTCTACAGCGATGACCAGTACGGCAAGCGCGATGTGGAAACCGTGGTGCGCGCACCGATCCTGGCCGAGGCCAGCATGCCGCGCGTGCTCGCCCCGGGCGACCGCAGCACGGTGACGCTGGACGTGCAGAACTTCACCGGCAAGCCCGGTCAGTTCAACGTGCGCGTGGACAGCGAAGGCCCGCTCAGCCTGGGCGAAGGCACGCGCAGCGTGCAGCTCAATGCCGATGCCAAGACCACGTTGAGCTTCCCGTTGTCGGCGCGCGAGGGCCACAGCGTGGCCAAGGTGCGCGTGCGTGTGGATGGCAACGGCTTCAAGGCCGACCGCCGCTACGATCTGCCGGTACGCGCGGCGTGGCCGCAGGTACTGCGCTCGCAGGTGCGAACGCTCGATCCGCTGGCGGCGGTGAGCCTGGATGGCAGCCTGATGGACGGGCTGATGTCCGAATCGGTCAATGCCCGCCTGCTGGTCAGCCCGCTGCCGCCGATCCCGTTCGCCAGCGCGCTGCAGGGCGCGCTGAACTACCCGTACGGCTGTGCCGAACAGACCACCAGCAAGGGCTACGCCGCGCTGATCCTGGACCAGGCCACATCGTCCATGCTCGGCGCTGACGGCCTGGACGCGAAGACCCGTCGCGAGCGCATGGAAGGTGCGTTCGGTCGCCTGGCGTCGATGCAGGTGGCCAACGGCAACTTCTCGATGTGGGGTGACGACGGCTACGTGAACCCGTGGCTGACCCCGTACATCGCCGAGTTCCTGCTCGATGCCAAGGACGGTGGCTTCGCGGTGCCGGACAACGTGCTGCAGAAGGCGCTGAACCGCCTGAGCGAAGACCTGCTGTCCGGTGGCAACCAGTTCTACGGACAGGAAAAACGCGAAAGCCTGAAGTTCGCCAACCAGGCGTACTCGGGTTACGTGCTGGCCCGCGTCAACCGCGCGCCGCTGGGTACCCTGCGCACGCTGTACGACAACGAACGCAGCAAGGCCGTGGGTGGTCTGTCGCTGGTGCACCTGGGCGTGGCGCTGTCGCTGCAGGGCGATGCCAAGCGCGGCCAGGCGGCCCTTGCGGCGGGCTTTGCCAAGTCCAGCAGCGAACGCCCGTCGTACTTCGGCGACTACGGCAGTGCCGTACGTGACGATGCGCTGATGATCGCGCTGACCCACGAGAACAAGCTGGCCAAGCCGGCGTGGGATGCACGCGCAGTCGATCTTGGCCGTGGCCTGGATGCGCGCCGCAGCAGCGGGTGGATGTGGCTGAGCACGCAGGAACAGGTGGCCATCGCCCGCCTCGGCAAGGCACTGGCCGCCAACCAGAAGGCGCTGGTGGCCGGTGAGCTGGTGATCGGTGGCAACAGTGAGGCCATCGGCGAACGCAAGCTGTTTGGCCGCAACTTCGATGCAGGGCAGCTGGCCGCGGGCGTGCGCTTCACCCCGCAGGGACAGCCGCCGATGTTCGCCAGCATCGACGTGGCCGGCATTCCGCGCAGTGCGCCGGCGCCGGACAACAGCGTGATCGGCGTGGAGCGAAGCTACTTCGGCACCGATGGCAAGCCGTGGTCGCCGCGTCCGCTGAAGGAAGGTGAAGCGCTGATCGTGCGGGTCACCATCACCGCCGACAGCGAGATGCCCGATGCGCTGCTGACCGACCTGCTGCCGGCAGGCCTGGAGATCGAGAACCTCAACCTGGGCGATGCCAAGCAGTGGGCCGATGTGGTGGTCGATGGCATCACCATCAGCGACCGCAGCGAAGCGGCCGATACCAAGCACGAAGAGTTCCGCGATGACCGCTACGTGGCGGCGCTGAAGCTCTCGCGTGGCAGCAAGGCCAACGTGTTCTACCTGGTGCGTGCGGTCACTCCGGGTACCTACACGGTGCCGCCGTCGCTGGTGGAGGACATGTACCGGCCGCAGCTGCGTGGTGTCGGCCGCAGCAACCCGACCACGTTGACGGTGGTACAGCCGTGACCGTGCGGACGGGCCGCGACGGCGCGGCCCGTCCCACTGGATGCCGTGGATGAAGGTGGGATTGCTGAAAACGCGGCTGCCGCGCCTGCGGCAGCGGCTGCAACCGCTGTGGCCGTGGCTGCGCTGGGGCACGACGGCGTTGCTGGTGCTGCTGCTGGTACTGGATTTCGCCTTCCCGCCGCCGTTGCCCCGGCAACGCGACACCAGCACGCTGGTGGTCGCCGCTGACGGCAGCCCGATGCGGGCGTTCGCCGATGCCGAGGGCGTGTGGCGCTATCCGGCGTCGGTCGACAGCGTGTCGCCGCTGTACCTGCAGGCGCTGCTGACCTACGAGGATCGCTGGTTCTGGCAGCACCCGGGCATCAATCCGCTGGCGATCCTGCGTGCCGGTGGGCAGCTGCTGCGAGGTGGCCGCATCGTCTCCGGAGGCTCGACCCTGACCATGCAGGTGGCGCGCATTCTCGATCCGCATACGCGCACGCCCTGGGGCAAGCTGAAGCAGATGCTGCGTGCGGTGCAGCTTGAGGTGCACCTGTCCAAGCGCGAGATCCTCGCGTTGTATCTGGAGCGCGCGCCCTACGGTGGCACCATCGAAGGCGTGGAGGCGGCCAGCTGGGCCTACCTCGGTAAGCCGGCCGCGCAGCTTTCGCATGCCGAGGCCGCGTTGCTGGCGGTGCTGCCACAGGCACCCAGCCGTTTGCGCCCGGATCGTCATCCCGAAGCCGCGCAGAAGGCTCGCGACAAGGTACTGGCGCGCATGGCCGAGCTCGGCGCATGGACGCCGGAGGAAGTGGAAGATGCGCGCATCGAGAACGTGGTCGCACGCTCGCTGCGTCCACCACTGCACGCGGCACTGCTGGCCCAGCGCCTGCACTCGGCGCATCCAGGGCAGGCGCGGATCCAGAGCAGCATCGACATCGGCCTGCAGCGCACCCTTGAAGAGCGCGTGGCCAGCTATTTCTCCACGCTGCCCGAGCGCACGTCAGCCGCACTGCTGGTGGTCGACAACCAGACCCTGCAGGCGCGTGCGTATGTCGGCACGCTGTCTTTCGGTGATCGGCAACGGCTGGGCCACGTGGACATGGTGCAGGCCTGGCGCTCGCCGGGCTCCACGCTGAAGCCGTTTCTGTATGCGATGGCACTCGATGATGGCCTGATCCATTCCGAGAGCTTGCTGGTGGATGCGCCGCAGAGCTTCGGCAGCTATCGGCCGGGCAACTTCGACATGGCCTTCAACGGGCCGGTCAGTGCTGCCAGTGCGCTGCGCCTGTCGCTGAACGTGCCGTCGGTCGACCTGCTGCAGCGGGTAGGTGCGGCACGCTTCGCCGCGCGCCTGTCGCACGCCGGCATCCAGTTGCGCTTCCCGCCGGGCAGTTCGCCCAATCTGTCGCTGATCCTCGGCGGCACCGGCGCACGGCTGGAAGACCTGGTCGGTGCGTTCGCTGCGCTCAACCGCAACGGCATTGCGGGCCGCGTGCGCTACACCGATGACGAACCGATGATCGAGCGGCGGCTGGCTTCGCCCGGTGCCAGCTGGATCGTGCGCGAGATGCTGGAATCGAATCCGCGCCCGGGGTACGGCGTTGGCACGTTCGACGTTGGCGGGCGGCCGCGCGTGGCCTGGAAGACCGGAACCAGCTATGGCTACCGCGATGCGTGGGCGATCGGCAGTACCCGCCACTACACCGTGGGCGTGTGGGTGGGGCGCCCCGATGGCACGCCGTTGCCGGGGCAGTACGGCGCGGTCACCGCCTTGCCGTTGATGTTCGAGGTGGTCGACAGCCTGCCGCGCCAACGCGGCGATGCGGCGGCCGCGCCGATGCCGGCCAGCGTGACCCAGGCAGACATCTGCTGGCCAACTGGAGAACTGGCCGAAGGGTTGCCAGCGGCACTCTGCCAGCGACGCCTGTCGGCCTATCTGCTGGACGGTGCGGCACCGCCGACGTTCCCCGAACGCGAGGCACGGCGATGGCAGCCTGGCCGCCAACGCTACCTGGCTGACGCGCGCACCGGACTGCGCGTATCGGCTGATTGCAGCGCGCCGCATGAGGAAGTCGCGCGGGAAATCGCGCGATGGCCGGCGCTGTTGTCACCCTGGCTGCCCAAGGCCACCCGCGATGCCTCACAGCTTCCCGCACTGTCGCCGGACTGTCGCGATGATGGTCGCGAGGCCAGCGTGGCCCTGCATATCGATGGCCTCAATGAAGGCGCGACGCTGGCGCGTGCACCCAATGCCGAACACGGCGTACGCCTGCAGCTGCGCGCATTGGGCAGCGAACAGGCCGTGGACTGGCTGCTGGATGGTCGATGGATCGCGCAGACGCGCGGTGCGCAGCTGATGCAGCGCGAGTTCGCCGATCCGGGGACGCATACGTTGACCGCGCTGGCTGCTGACGGCGCCTGGACGCAGGTACGGTTCAACGTGCTGCGGTAGCGCCGGGCCATGCCCGGCGGATGTCACGTGATCGGGCACCAACCCGCCGGGCATGGCCCGGCGCTACCGGTCCGCTAAGACCCGGTAGGTGCCAACCTTGGTTGGCACACGCAGACGCTGCCCACCAAGGTGGGCGACTACCAGGGCGTTCGCCGGGCATGGCCCGGCGCTACCGGTCCACCATGACCCGGTAGGTGCCAACCTTGGTTGGCACGCGCAGACGCCGCCCACCAAGGTGGGCAACTACCAGGGCGTTCGCTGGCATGGCCCGGCGCTACCGGTCCACCATGAGCCGGTAGATGCCAAGCTGGGTGGCACGCGCAGAGGCCGCCTACCAAGGTGGGCGACTACCAGGCGTTCGCTGACATGGAAGGGCGCTACCGGTCCACCATGACCCGGTAGGTGCCAACCTTGGTTGGCACGCGCGGAAGCTGCCCACCAAGGTGGGCGACTACCGGGATGTTCGCTGGCACGGTGCGGCGCTACTCCCCGATCCACCCATCCAGCAGGTCGGCGAACTCATCGGCGTGCTCCTCCTCCTGCGCCAGGATCTCCTCCAGGATGCGCTTGGTGGTGGTATCGCTGTCGCCGATGAAGTTGATCATCTCGCGGTAGCTGTCGATGGCGATGCGCTCGGCCACCAGATTCTCGCGGACCATGTCGCGCAGGTCGCTGCCTTCCTTGTATTCGGCGTGCGAGCGTGCGGTCAGCGTGTCCGGATTGAGGTCAGGCTCGCCGCCGAGCTGGACGATGCGTTCGGCCAGCTTGCCGGCGTGCGCCTGCTCCTGTTGTGCGTGCTCGAGGAACTCGTCCTTGACCGCATCGGCCAGCATGCCCTTGGCCATGAAGTAGTGCCGGTAATAGCGCAGCACGCATACATATTCGGTGGCCAGCGCGTCGTTGAGCAGCTTGATCACCACCTTGCGGTCGGCGCTGTAGCTGTCGGTGATCGCTCCGTCTTCGATGTTCTTCCGTGCCCGCTCGCGCAGGGTCTGGCGATCACTGATGCCAGCGACCTTGGCGGAAGGGGAGGTGTTGCTGGCTTTGGCTGGCTTGTTGGACATGGCTGGCCGGTTTCCTCTGCAGTCAGGGTTTCAGGTGGGCAGGTGATCCAGTACGTAGTCGGCTGATGACACCTCGAACTGGCCGGGCTCCTCGATCCAGGCCGCGCGCACCGTGCCGTCCACCACGTACAGGGCAAAGCGACGCGAACGCGTGCCCATGCCGGATGAACTTGCATCCAGCTCCAGGCCAAGTGCACGGGTCAGTTCGGCATTGCCGTCGGACAACATCAGCAGACCGTCGGGTACGTGCTGGTCGGTGGCCCAGGCTTTCATCACGAACGGGTCGTTGACCGCCACGCAGTAGACATCGATGCCGCGATGGCGGAACGCCTCGAACTTTTCCACGTACCCGGGCAGGTGGCGGGCCGAGCAGGTGGGGGTGAACGCACCGGGCACGGCGAACAGCACCACCTTGCGCCCGTCGAACAGGGCGTGGGTATCGAGGGTCTCGATGCCTTCGCGGATGCGCTTGAGGGTGACTTCCGGAATACGGTCGCCGACATGGATGGTCATGGGAACTCCTTGCTGGGTGAGGGTAGGGGCCAGGAGGGGACGGACGCGTCAAGACATTGGAAAACCCATGTATACACCCCATCTCCGTCGTCCGCGGCGGGCGGTCAGCCACAGCATGGGGCCGAGCGATGGCAGGCGCATTGCGCTGGATCAGTCGGCCTCACCGTTGCCGCACGACCGGCGGCGTAGCATCGCCGGCGCGTAGAATGAACCCGGGGCGGCGCCTACCGGCGCGGCCGAAGCGAATCGAGGTAGCTGGATGGAATTCAAGGATTATTACGCCACCCTGGGGGTGGAACCGAGCGCGGGCGAGGCGGAAATCAAGACCGCCTATCGCCGGCTGGCACGCAAGTACCACCCGGACGTCAGCAAGGAGTCCGGGGCCGAGGACAAGTTCAAGGCCATCAACGAGGCCTACGAGGCGTTGCGCGATCCCGAGAAGCGCGCGGCCTATGACCAGTTGCGTGCGCAGGGCTATCGCCCGGGCGAGGAATTCAACGTGCCGCCGAACTACGGCGGTGGCGGTTTCAATTTCGAGGAAGTGTTCGGCGGCGGTGGCCCCAACGGTGGTTTCAGCGACTTCTTCGAGAGCCTGTTCGCGCGCCAGCGCGGCGGCCAGGGCGCAGGCCCCGGCCCGGGCTTCAGCAGCCATGGCCATGCGCCCAACCGCGATACCCGGGCCAAGCTGTCGGTACCGCTGGAGGCGGCCTACAACGGCGACAGCCTGCGCATCACCGTCAACGGCAAGCAGCTGGACGTGCGCGTGCCCAAGGGCATCCGTCCCGGGCAGGTGATCCGCCTGGCCGGGCAGGGCAATCACGGCGGCAACCTGCTGCTGGAAGTGGAGTACGCCGCGCATCCGCAGTTCGAGGTCGACGGCCGCAACATCCTGTACACGCTGCCGGTCACCCCGTGGCAGGCGGCGTTGGGCACCAGCATCAGCGTGCCGACCCTGGGCGGCGCAGTGGAACTGAAGATTCCGGCCGATTCCGACGCCGGTCGCAAGCTGCGGCTGCGTGGGCGCGGCCTGCCGGGCAGCCCGGAGGGCGACCAGATCGTCGAGCTGGAGATTGTCGCCCCGGCGGCGACGGACGACGCGCAGAAGAAGGCCTATCGGAATCTGGCCAAGGCGTTTGGCGAAACGATCTGAAATCTGCTTTGGTGGGTGCGGACCACGGTCCGCACGTCTTGCGGTAGTGCCGGCCGCTGGCCGGCAGAGGCGTGCCAACCAAGGTTGGCGTCTACCGGAGCGGTGGGTCAGCCTTGACCGGCACGCCCTGCGGTAGTGCCGGCCGCTGGCCGGCAGAGGCGTGCCAACCAAGGTTGGCATCTACCAGAGCAAAGGCGTGCCAACCAAGGTTGGCACCTACCAGAGCAGAGGCGTGCCAACCAAGGTTGGCATCTACCGGAGCGGTGGGTCAGCCTTGACCGGCGAACACCCGCTCCAGCACTTCGGACAGTTCGTCTTCCGAGAACGGCTTGGTGATGTAGGCCTTGGCGCCCTGGCGCATGCCCCACATGCGGTCGGTGTCCTGGTCCTTGGTGGTCACCAGGATCACCGGAATGTGCCGGGTCGCCTCATCGCGGGCGAGCGTGCGGGTCGCCTGGAAGCCATTGAGGTTGGGCATCACCACGTCCATCAGCACCAGGTCGGGCAGCTCGGCCTTGGCGGTCTCCACCCCGGCCGCACCATCGGTGGCGGTCAGGATCTGGTGCCCGAGCTTCTCGACGATGCGCTGTATCCCCAACAGCTGCGACGGTGAGTCGTCGACGATCAGAATGCGTGCCATGTTGTTCCCCATGTGATGCCGGAAGTGTAGTGCCGGCATCCTGTTGGCGGGAGGGCGACGGCTGCCGTCCGTCGCCTGTCTGCGACGTTCAGTCGATCCGCACCACCGTGCGGCCAAGCGAGCCGCCCGCCAGCATGCGATCGAACACCGCAGGCAGACCGTCCAGACCGACTTCGGCGGTGCAGATGCGGTCCAGGTGCTGCGGTTTCCACGCGTCACCCAAGCGTGCCCACACTTCTTCGCGCAGCGCGCGCGGGGCATTGGCCGACGAAACGCCGAGCAGCGAGACACCGCGCAGGATGAAGGGCATCACGGTCATGTCCAGCGTCGGGCTGGCGGCCAGTCCCGCACTGACCACGCTGCCGTAAGGCACGGTCTGGGCCAGCAGACTGGCCAGCATCGGCCCGCCGGCGTTGTCCAGGCCACCGCCGAAACGTGCCGACTGCAGCGGACCGGTGTCGGCAAGGGCGTCACGCGGCAGCACCTCGGCAGCACCGATACCGCGCAGGAAGTCGCTCTGTTCCGGTTTGCCGCTGATCGCGTGTACGGCATAGCCGGCGCGGCTGAAGATGTCCACGGCCAGTGCCCCGACCCCACCGCTGGCGCCGGTAACCGCCAGTGGCCCAAGCTCGGGCCTCTGCCGGTTGTCCTGCAGGCGCAGCAGCGCCAGCGCGGCGGTGAAGCCGGCGGTGCCCAGTACCATCGCCTCGCGTGGGCTCAGGCCCGCCGGCTGGGCGATGACCGCGCTCGATTCCAGTCGCACGTACTGGCTGTAGCCGCCATCACGGGTTTCGCTGAGGCCACAGCCGGTGGCAAGTACCGCATCACCCTCGCGCCAGGCCGGATCGGTGGAGGCGACCACCGTGCCGGCCACGTCGATCCCGCCCACCAGCGGGAAGCGGCGCAGGATGCGGCCTTTGCCGGTGCCGGCCAGGGCATCCTTGTAGTTGACCGAGGACCAGTGAGCGCGGATCAGCACCTGGCCGGGGTTGAGGTCGTCCAGACGCAGCGGGACCAGGCCGCTGCGGTAGCCGGCGTCGTCTTTTTCGATGCGGAAGGCGGTGAACGGGGTGGTGGGGGCCATCGGCGCTGCCTGACTTCGAGGAAAACGCCACCTTACCCGCTCCGGCCCCTTTCAATCCTGCCGGTCCGCCCCATCTTGTATGATCGGTAGTGGTTAACGGCTGGCGTTGCGGGAAGGGCCCGCGTCGCAGCCCACATCTTGATGGAGCGTGCATGGCCTGGAATACACCCGGCGGCAACAAGGGCGGACAAGGCCCCGAGGACAATCGACGCGGGCCGTTCGGGTCGCGTGGCGGTGGCAATGGTGGCGGCTGGGGCGGATTGCCCGGACCGCTGAAGGATCTGTTCGACGGCGGCATCCTGCGTTGGGTGGTGGCGGCAGTGATCCTGCTGGTGCTGTTCTCCAGCTTCCAGCTGATCGGCGAACAGCAGCGTGGCGTGGTGCTGCGCTTCGGCCAGTTCTCGCGCGTCCTGACCCCTGGCCCGAACTTCAAGTTGCCCTGGCCGATCGAATCGGTCACCAAGGTCAACGCCACCGAGATCAAGACCTTCTCGATCCAGGTGCCGGTGCTGACCCGCGATGAGAACATCGTCAATGTCTCGTTGAACGTCCAGTACCGCATCGATGACCCGCAGCAGTACCTGTTCGGCACCGTTGATGCGAACCAGGTGCTGGAACAGTCGGCGCAGAGCGCGGTGCGCGAGGAAGTCGGTCGCGCCGACCTCAACGCCGTATTGAACAACCGTGGCCCGCTGGCCGTGGCCGCCGAAGAGCGCCTGCAGACATTGCTGCGTGCCTTCAAGACCGGTCTGACCGTGACCGGCCTGACCCTGCAGGACGCCCGTCCGCCGGAGGAGGTCAAGCCGGCCTTCGACGAGGTCAACGGTGCCCAGCAGGTCAAGGAGCGCCTGATCAACGAAGCCCAGGCCTATGCGGCCAAGGTCGTGCCTGAAGCGCGCGGCCAGGCCTCGCGTGCCCGTACCACCGCCGAGGGCTACAAGCAGGCCGTGGTGTCCAAGGCCGAGGGTGATGGTCAGCGCTTCAGCCTGCTGCAGGCCCAGTACAAGGACGCACCGGAAGTCACCCGCAAGCGCCTGTGGCTGGAAACGGTGCAGCAGGTGCTGAGCGAGAACCGCAAGGTCATTGGTGGCGATGGCCGCCAGCTGATCTACGTGCCGATGACCGGTGATACCCGTGCCAGCACCTCGGCACCGGCGCCGGTGCCGAACCCCGATGTGGTGATGCCGTCGCTGCCGGGTACCACCGCAGTGGAAGCTTCCCGTGATCCGGGCCGGCCGGTGGGCCGCCCGACCGGGCGTTCGAGCGGCCGTGAGGAGGGCAGCCGATGAGAAATTCAATCTGGATCGCCGTTGTCGTAGCGGTGCTGCTGGGCCTGCTCGGCTCGGTGTACGTGGTTCGTGAGGACCAGACCGCCATGGTCCTGAACCTGGGCAAGGTGGTGCGTTCGGACATCAAGCCGGGCCTGCACTTCAAGCTGCCGGTGGTGGAAACGGTGCGGGTGTTCGACCGCCGCTTCCAGGTGCTGGACACCGCGCCGGCCCGTTACTTCACGGCCGAGCAGAAGGACGTCAGCGTCGACTTCTTCGCCATCGGTTACATCTCCAACGTGGGTGATTACTTCCGTGCCACCGGTGGCGATCCGCGTATCGCCAACGCCCGCCTGGCACCGATCATCACCGACTCGCTGCGCAACCAGATCAACTCGCGCACCCTGCAGCAGCTGGTCTCCGGCGACCGCAGCGAGCTGATCGCCGAGCAGCTGAAGGGCATCAACGAAGCCGTTGCCGGGCTGGGCATGCAGATGATCGACCTGCGCATCAAGCAGGTGGACCTGCCCACCGACAGCCAGGTGATCAATGACGTGTACGAGCGCATGCGCGCCCAGCGCAAGCAGGAAGCCGCCAAACTGCGCGCCGAAGGCGAGGAGCAGTCGCTGACCATCCGCGCCCAGGCCGACCGTGACAGCACCGTGCTGATCGCAGAAGCCGAACGCGATGCCCAGCGCCTGCGTGGTGAAGGCGATGCCGAGGCCGCACGCATCTACGGCAAGGCCGGTTCGGCTGACCCGTCGTTCTACGCGTTCTACCGCAGCCTCGAGGCCTACCGCGGCTCGATGACCGACGGCAACGGCGTGATCGTGCTGGACAAGAACGACCCGTTCCTGCAGTACCTCAAGAACGATCGCTGAGTCCGCACGGCAGTACCTCACGGGGCCCGGCCATACGCCGGGCCTCGTGCTTTTCCGGAGTTCCCCCATGAAAGATCTGTTCGCCGCCGTCTGTCTGGTCGCGGTGCTGGAAGGCCTGTTGCTGTTCGTGGCCCCCGTGGCCTGGAAGCGCATGGCCGAACGCCTGCTGGACCTGCCCAGCCCGGCCCTGCGCAGCTTCGGTGGCCTGGTCCTGCTGGCCGGGTTGAGCCTGCTGTGGTGGGTGCGGCACTAGAAGGGTAGTGCCGGGGGCGGGGCCCCCCCCCCCCGCCCCCCCCCCCCCGCCCCCCCCCCCCCGCGGGGGGGGGGGGGGGGGGGGGGGGGGGGGGGGGGGGGGGGGTTGCGCGGGGGGGGGGGGGGGCGCCACTACCGGGGCGGGGTGGCTGACCGGCTGGTGAAGCCGCCCATCGGAAAGGTGGCACCGGACCCCGGAAACCCGGATAATGCACAAAAGCCGGACGGGCCTCCCCGTTCGGCTTTTTCCGCGTCTGGGCCTTCCATCGCCGGCCGCTCCCCGTTTGGAGCCGCCACCCAAGCGCTGGCCAGCCCCGCTGCGGTTTACCCGTCCGCGGCCCCGATGGCCGCAACAAATAGAGGAACCCGTCATGGGTCAGTCTGTCGTAGTGCTTGGTGCCCAGTGGGGCGATGAAGGCAAGGGCAAGATCGTCGATCTGCTCACTGAGGAAATCGGCGCCGTCGTGCGCTTCCAGGGCGGCCACAATGCCGGCCACACCCTGGTCATCAACGGCAAGAAGACCGTCCTGCACCTGATCCCGTCGGGCATCCTGCGTGACGATGCGCTGTGCCTGATCGGCAACGGCGTGGTGATCTCGCCGGCCGCGCTGCAGAAGGAAATCGCCGAGCTGGAAACCTCCGGCGTGGAAGTGCGTTCGCGCCTGAAGATCTCCCCGGCCGCGCCGCTGATCATGCCGTACCACATCGCCCTGGACCAGGCGCGCGAACGCGCTGCCGGCGGCAAGGCGATCGGCACCACCGGTCGTGGCATCGGCCCGGCCTACGAAGACAAGGTGGCGCGTCGCGGCATCCGCATCGCCGACCTGCATTATCCGAAGCAGCTGGAAGAACTCCTGCGCACCGCGCTGGATTACCACAACTTCGTGCTGACCAAGTACCTGAACACCGACGCGGTCGATTTCCAGAAGACCTTCGACGAGGCGCTGGCCTTCGGCGAGTACGTGCAGCCGATGAAGTCGGACGTTGCCGGCATCCTGCATGACCTGCGCAAGCAGGGTAAGCGCGTGCTGTTCGAAGGTGCGCAGGGCGCGCTGCTGGACATCGACCACGGTACCTACCCGTACGTCACCAGCTCCAACACCACCGTCGGTGGTGCGCTGGCCGGTGCCGGCGTCGGCGCCGATGCGATCGACTACGTGCTGGGCATTGCCAAGGCCTACGCGACCCGCGTTGGCGGCGGCCCGTTCCCGACCGAGCTGGACGATGAAATCGGCCAGGGCATCCGCGACCGCGGCGCCGAATACGGTGCCTCGACCGGCCGCCCGCGTCGCTGTGGCTGGATGGACATCGTCGCGCTGAAGCGCGCCGTGGCCATCAACGGCATCAGCGGCCTGTGCATCACCAAGCTGGACGTGCTGGACGGCATGGAAAAGCTGAAGGTCTGCATCGCCTACGAATACAACGGCAAGCGTACCGAGTACGCGCCGCTGGACGCGCAGGGCTGGGAAGAGTGCACCCCGGTGTACCTGGAGTTCCCGGGCTGGACCGAAAACACCCACGGCATCACCAACTGGGACGACCTGCCGCCGGCCGCACGCGCCTACCTGCGTTCGCTGGAAGAGCTGGCCGGCTGCCCGATCAGCATCGTCTCCACTGGCCCGGACCGCGACCACACCATGGTCCTGCAGGATCCGTTCGCCTGAGTGATGCGGCGATGCCAGGCTGTGCCTGGCAATGCTGCCGCACCGGTAGCGCCGGGCCATGCCCGGCGTCGCTGAAAGAAGAAGCCCCGCGAAAGCGGGGCTTTTTCGTTAGTGTGTACGCAATGCCAGCAGGGAAGCGGATCGATGACCGGCGATGTCAGCGCGAAAGGGACGCGGGTGCTGCGGATCACCCTGTGGGTGTTCTGGGGCCTGTGGGCAGTCGCCTGTGTGGTGCTGGCGGTGGGCGCCGTGGCCAACCACCTGGCGTCACGCACGCAGACCCTGCCGCTGGTGCTGAGCCCCGGTGCTAGCGCGGAGATCACGGTCTACCGCTTCATTGATGATCGTCTGCGGTTGCGGCTGCGTTACCCGCCCAACGCCGCCGACCCAGCCCTCGACCCCGACGTGCTGATGCGTGTCGACACCCCCAACGAGCATGCGGACTTCCGTGCGGGCGTGCGTTCTGGCCCAGCCGGGACGGATGTTGTGCGCAGGCTGGAAACCGTTGAAACGGCTGTTTTTACCGCCGCGTACTTCGGCTATGGCCGCGGTGATGCATTGCCCCGTGGCCGCTCCTGGCTGCGGGTGACCGTGCTGGAAGTGGAGCCGGCGCTGGCCGGCAGGCCGGCAACGATCGAAGTGCAGCCGCCGTTGGATCTTCTGAAACTGACCGACCTGGACTACCTCTGGTTGTGGCCGTTCTTCTTCTGGAAACTGGCAGCGCTGCTGCTGCTGGTTCCAGGCATCGCACTGGTGATCTTCACCATCGCGCTGCGGCGCGGGCGACGCCGCTCTCCGCTGCGGTAGCGCTGGGCCATGCCCGGCGCTCCTGCGGAAAGAAGTCCTGCACAAATAGGGACTTTTTTTCGTTCGTCGGCGCGGATTGCTGTCGCATTTTGCCTTGGATCACTGTGGTGCGACAGGCAGGGGCTTGATAGGAAGCACCGTGTGCCAATGGTTGGCGTCGTGGATGTTGCCCAGCATGCGGCCTGCGCTCGTAGCGTCTTGTCGACTGTCGCATGATTGGTGACTGCCCCGCGGGTCCTGCGCGGTGGTATCTGCCAACCAACGAGGAGAAATCACATGGGCGCATGGGGACACGGTTCGTTCGAGAACGATGACGCGTGCGATCTGGTCTGCGATCTGACGGAATGTACGGATTTGTCGATGTTGGAGGAAGCACTGCGCGCTGCCATCAATCCCGATGACTACTTGGAGGCACCCGAGGCAGGCAGGGCGGTCGCGGCGGCTGAGGTAGTGCTGGCGCTGCTGGGGCAACCAACGGATGCCCTTGCTGAGGAGGAAGAACTACTGGCCTGGGTGAAGGCACGCAACCAGGTCCCATCGGCCACACTATTGTCGCTGGCGCAACTTGCTGTGCAGCGGGTACAGGCCGATGACTGCGAATTGCGGGAATTGAAGGAGGAATCCGGTTCGCTCGACGAATGGATGGCCGAAGTGGACAGGCTGCAGGCAGGCCTGCGCGCCGCAGGCGGCGCAGCCGGTTGATACTTCAGCGGTCGGCCGTCTGCAGCAATGGATAGGGATTGATCGACTCGCCCTTCCACCATTGCTTCTCCGGGCCCAGTACGTGCACTTCGAAATGCAGGTGCGGGGCTTCGGGGTTTGCGTTGCCGGTGCTGCCGACGTAGCCGATCACATCGCCGCGCTTGATGGTCTGCTTTTCGGCCACGCCGTCGGCGTAGCGCTGCAGGTGCGCGTAGTAGTAGCACCAGCGGCCGCTGGGTTCGAACTGGTAGACGGTCAGGCCGCCGCGCTCGCTGTCGAACAGTTTCTCGACATGGCCATCGGCCACCGCCAGCACCGGTGTGCCGGCAGCAGCCATGATGTCGATCGCATCGTGCACGCGGCCTTCGCTGCGTGCGTCGGTGAAGGTGTCCTGCAGTTGCGAGGGCGTGATGCCCTGTACCGGCAGCAGCAGGCCGGAGGGTGTGTCGCCCGTTGCTGCTGGGGCGGGCGCAGCGATTGCCGTTGTCGCCTGCTCCACGGGTACGGCACGGGCGCTGTCGGCTGCAGCGGAGGTCTGCGCCACTGCAAGGGGGCGGGCACCCGTGTCATCGGACGGCGCGCCATCACGCTGCAGCCACCATCCGGCTGCCACGCCCATCACCAGCCCCAGTACGATCAATTGCGCTAGTCGCATCGGCTCACTCCTGCATGACGACCGGTACCGACGTATCCACGGCTGCAGCCACGCGCAGCACATCCCAGTTGGTCATGCGCACGCAGCCGTGCGATTCGGTCTTGCCGACATGGCCGGGCACCGGTGTGCCGTGCAGGCCGTAATGGGGTTTGGACAGGTCGATCCAGACCCGGCCGACGGGATTGTTCGGGCCGGGCGGAATCGTGGCCTTGCGATCGCCCTTCCTGGCATCCCAGAACAGCTTCGGGTTGTAGTGGAATGGCGGGTCCGGGTAGACGCCGAGGATCTTCCACTCACCGATCGGCAGCGGGTCGTGCTCGCTGCCCGACGATACCGGTACCTGCGCGATCACCTTGCCCTGCGCGTCCAGCAGCTGCAGGGTGGAGTCGGATTTGTCGACCACCAGTTTGGCGGCCTTGGGCAATGCAGCGGGCGCAATGTTGGGCACCTGGATGCGGCTGCCGGCTTTGCTCAGATCCACACCGGGATTGAGCGCCTTCAGCAGCTCCGGTGCGGCATGGAAGCGCTCGCCCAGCGATTCCTCCACGCTGCTGAAGCCCAGTGCCTTCAGCTTGGCCTGGTCGGCGGGCTTTTTGGGAACCGCAACGAACGGACCGGCCACGTCCTCTGCGGTCAGCGTGTAGCTGGCAAGGGGGCCGACCGAGTCGGCCTGCAGGGCCTTCCAGGTGGCGTCGTCCAGTTCGCCGCTGACCGTCAGTCCGTGCGCTGCCTGGAAGCCGGACACCGCGCGGCGTTGATTGCTGCCCACTTCGCCATCGATCTCGCCCGGAGAGAAATTGGCGCGGTCCAGAAGTACCTGGGCGTGCAGGGGCGAGTGCGCCGCTGTATCCGGGCCGGCCTTTTCGGCGATGGGTGCTGGCAGGCCGGCGGGCGGGGGCGTCTGCGCAAAGGCGGGCGACATCAGCAGCGACAGGGCGAGCAGGGCGGGGCGGCATACGGGCATGGGCATCTCCAGGCAGATCACGCCTCCACCCTGCCCGTAGACGCTGCGCAGCCGCCGTGAAAGAAAACTGATGCCAGCATGAGCAGTGGGGCCGCGCCGCCGGGCCATCCTCCCGCGGCAGAAGCGGGAGGCCGGGTCTCACCAAGGTGAACGGCTTCCGACGCAGTCGAGCGGGAGGCGATCAAGATTCCCGGCTGGCGGGCCGATATGGGCGCATCCCCCCCGTTTTGGATTCACCCCATGAACTACTTGAGGAACGTCAGGGTCGCCTGGCGTCTTGGGCTTGGCTTTGGCCTGTTGTTGTTGCTGGTTGCCGCCGTGGTCGCTACCGGTGCCACCGCCACGATGGTGCAGAAGCGCGCGATGGAGCAGGTGGTCGAGGTCGGCGTAGCCAAGGTGCGCCTGCTGTCGGAGATGCTCGATGCCAACAACCAGATGATGGTCGTGCGCCGCGAGATGCTGATCCGCCAGGGCGAAGACCGTGCCAACGACGAGCAGCGCATCGCCGCTCTGGTCAAGCGCTACGAGGCCAGTTGGACGGCCTACCAGGCCCTGCCCGGCGATGCCGAAGGCAAGGTGATCGGCGAGACCATCGCCGCCAAGCGCGCGCTCGCCCGTCCGCTCAACAAGCAGACCAGCGAACTGATGGAACAGGGCGATTTCCCCGGCGCCGTGGCGCTGACCCTGGGCCCGGTGCAGGAAGCGGCCAATGGCTGGAACAAGGCACTGGCCGATGGCGTGGCCTATGAAGAAAAGGAAAGCCGCGAGGCCGCTGCCGAGGCGATCCGCCTGGGCGAGCGCAGCCTGCTGCAGCTGCTGGTGCTGGGTGGCGTGGCGCTGCTGGCAGGCATCGCCGCATCGGTGCTGATCGGTCGCAGCATGACCGGCCCGCTGGCGCGTGCAGTGCAGCTGGCCGAGCGCCTGTCCAAGGGTGAACTGGACCAGGAATTCCGCCTGGGTGGCCGGGACGAGCTGACCCAGCTCGGCGAGGCCATGGCCAGCGTGCGCCAGAGCGTGCAGGCCGCCATCGGCGCGCAGCTGCAGATGGCCGAGCAGCATGAAGCCGGTGCGATCCGTTACCGGATGGACGCCAGTGCGTTCCCCGGCGACTTCGGCCGCATGGTGCAGGCCACCAACCACTTGGTCGAATCACACGTGCAGGTGCAGCTGCTGATGGCCGAGGTGATGCAGCGCTATGCCATCGGCGACCTCAGCCGTGATCTGCCCGAGTACCCGGGTGAGAAGGGCACGCTGACCCGTACCCTGGCGGCGGTGAAGCAGAGCCTGATGGCGATCAACGCGCAGATCGATGAACTGGCCCGTGCCGCGCGCGCTGGCGATTTCAGCGTGCGTGGCGACGCCGCGGCATTCCAGTACCAGTTCCAGGCGATGGTGAACCACCTCAACGGCATGATGGCCAGTTCGCAGGCCAGCATCGCCGATGTCTCCGACGTGCTGCGCGCCATCTCGCATGGCAACCTCACCGCGCGCATGGAGGGCGAGTACGAGGGCGTGTTCGCGCGCATGCGTGACGATGCCAATGCCACCACCACGCAGCTGACCGGAATCGTGCGTGGCATCCAGGTGGCCGCCGACAGCATCAACAACGCGGCACAGGAACTGGCGGCCGGCAACAACGATCTGTCGCGCCGTACCGAACAACAGGCCGCGAACCTGGAAGAGGCTGCCGCCTCGATGGAAGAGCTGACCTCGACCGTGCGCCAGAACGCCGAGCTGGCACGCCAGGCCGACAGCGAAGCGCATGCGGCCGGCGTTGCCGTGCGCGAGACCGAGCAGGCCATGGCGCAGATGGCCACGGTGATGGGCGAGATCGACCAGTCTTCGGCGCGCATTTCGGAAATCTCCACGGTGATCGATGGCATCGCCTTCCAGACCAACATCCTGGCGCTGAACGCTGCAGTGGAAGCGGCGCGTGCCGGCGAACAGGGCCGCGGCTTTGCGGTGGTGGCCAGCGAAGTGCGTACGCTGGCACAGCGTGCCGGTGTCGCTGCCAAGGAGATCAAGGAGTTGATCGAGGACGCCGCTGCCAAGGTGCAGAGTGGTCTGGCCGTGACCGTGGAATCGGAAGCCGCCATTGCCCGCGTGGCCCAGGCGAGCTCGCGTACCACCCAGCTGATGAGCGACATCGCCGCCGCCAGCAAGGAACAGGCGGCCGGCATCGAGCAGGTCAACCAGGTGGTGGTGCAGATGGACCAGGTGACCCAGCAGAACGCTGCGCTGGTGGAAGAGGCGACCGCTGCCAGCCGCGCGCTGGAAGAGCAGGCGCATGCGCTGACCACGTCGGTGTCGGTGTTCCAGCTGGAGCAGGGAGCGCGCATGCCCATCGTGCCTGCACGCGCGGCGTAGGCCAACGGCAGCGCGATGTTGGATGGCGCCCTGCATGCGATGACCCGCATGCAGGGCGTCGATGCACGCAACGGTTGAGGGCCGCTAGCGCCCGCGTGCCGAGCGTTCGATCAACCAACCGGCCGCGTACAGCAACAGCAGGGTTGGCGGAACCAGCACCGCATACGCGGTCGACCAGGGCTTGCCGTACAACAGGCTGCCTGCGCCGATGGCATCAAGCGCGGCAGACTGCAGGGTGATGGGGAGTGCCATCAGGATGTAGGTACCCTTCGGGTCGGCGTCTGTCTGTGCGCCGTGGACCAGCCACGCGGTCAACAGCAGGTAGACCACGCACAGCGCAAGGCCTGTCCAGCTCAGCAGTCGTCGCATCTTCATCTGCAGGCCTCCTGTCAACGGACGTCGAAGCGGGCCTGCAGGGGCAGGCTTACATTCCGCAACAGATCCCTGACCACCACCTGCGCGGTCCACGTGCCTTTCGGATCGTCGGGTTCGGCGACGAACTTCAGCTGCACACTGGTCATGTACAGCAGGGTTGGCGGGCCGGGCAGGGCGGCAGTGAAGCAGGGAACATCGCGTTCGTCGACACTGGTACTGCCGTCCGGGCGAAGCATGCGCAGATCGCAGTGCACCTTGGGTACGCGGTTCTCATCCAGTTGCGGGTTGGACAGGAATGTCAGCAGGAACAATTCTCCGCCCAGGTGGACTTCGCTGGCCTCGGTAAAGCTGGGAGTGCTCTCCGGTGGAGTTTCCCATTTGGCCCGCCAGTCGGCGTCGGAGGTGACCAGCAGGGATGCCGCAAAGCCATCGCTGGATTTCATGGCATCGGTCTGCGGCACCGCCTTGCCGTCGCCATTTATCCAGCCATCGCTGGCAAAGGTGGTCAGTGGCAGCATCAGGGCCATCATGGCCAGTGCGTAGGTCCCTCGCATCAAGGCTCTCCTTGGTAGCCGCATCCTGCGGCGGAGCCGGCAGTATCGCGCAACCTTGGCCGGCACAGCAGAGGGAAAGCCAGGAAGAGGTTCCTTGGCCTGCCGATCCGGGCGATGCTTGCCAGCAAAGGAGCTGGCATGGGAACGGGACGTGAGGAAAAAACAGGGCTGTGATGCCGCGTCGGCCGCGCCGCTGCACGTACTGATGCTGCCAGGCCTGGATGGCACCGGCAGCATGTCGACCCCGTTGCTGTCCGCACTGCAGGCTCATGGGATGACGACGCAGGCGATCGCGCTGCCTGCGCAGGGCGGGCAGGATTACGCCACGCTTGCCAGATGGCTGTGGCCGCAGCTGCCCCGCCACCCCTTCATCCTGCTTGCCTAGTCCTTCTCGGGGCCGTTGGCAGTCGAGCTGGCCGCGCGCCAGCCCGCAGCGCTGCGCGGACTGGTGCTGGCCGCGACCTTTGCGCGCCGGCCCGTGCCATTGCCGGCAGCCGGCGCGGTACTGCTGTCACCGGCCTGGCCGGTGCCTCCCGTGGCGATGCTGGCGCGCCTGCTGCTGGGGCGGTGGCGCACCGGCGAGCACATGTCGATGCTGCGCGCTGCGTTGGCTCAGGTTCCAGCGACCACGTTGCGGCAGCGCGCCGCAGCGACCCTGCGGGTGGACGTACGCGCATTGCTGCCGCAGATCGGGGTGCCGACGCTGTGCCTGCAGGCGGGTCATGACCGGCTGCTGTGGCCACCGAGGGTAGCCGAGCTGCAGACCCTGCTGCCGGACGCGCGGCACGTGGCCCTGGACGGGCCGCATCTGCTGCTGCAGGCCTGTGCCGAACCGGCCGCCGCGGTGGTGGCCGGTTGGGTGAGGGCGCTGCCCGCTACCGGCTAACTGCCGGCGCGGGTGCGTGCGGCCTTCTTCGCCGCGGTCCTGCGTACCGCCTTTTTTGCTGCACGGGTCTTCGCGGCCTTCTTCGCAGCGGTGCTGCGTGAGGCGCTCTTCTGCGTTGCCTTCCCGGCGGCCGCCTTCTTTGCAGGGACCTTCGCAGGGGCCTTCTTCACCGCCTTCTTTGCAGCAGTCTTCCTGGTGGCGGCCTTCTTCGCAGGCGTCTTTTTCGCAGCGGTCTTCTTCGCCACCTTCTTTGCAGTCGCCTTGCTTGCGGAAGCCTTCTTCGCCGTTGTCTTTCTGGCCACCTTCTTCGTTGCCTTGCGCGCGCTGCCGCTGCGCTTGCCACCACCATCCTGCTTGTTCACGGTGGCCCAGGCGATGCGCTCGGCGGTGCCTTCACTGGCACCGCGTTCGCGCTCACTCTCTTCGATATGCTCGGCCTGGCGCTTCTGCTTGTCGGTATAGGCGGATTTGTCACCACGGGGCATGGGGATTCTCCTGTCGGATGGTCAGGCCAGCAGGCGCAGCTTCGGCTCGCGTGCCCACTGACGGGTGGCGGCAGCGGCGAGGAAGGCCTTGCTGTCTTCGGCCTCCACGGTGCCGGCATCGTTGCCGACGCGCGCTGCCTTCAGCAGGGCCTGTGCGCCTTCGTCACTCGCGATGGCTTTCAGGTGCGCCCAGGCATCGCTGACAAAGCCCACGGCTGCCGCTTCCTTGGCCAAGGCCTTGCCGGCGTCGGCACTCAGCACGACCGCCACTGCGTCGAACACCACCGACGGGGTACCGGCCAGCTGTCCATCGGCGGCCTGCGTTTTGCCGTCGCTGAGCGTGGCACCGCCAATTTTCGGCGCGACCAGCTTGACGCTGGCGCCGGCCTTTTCGGCGGACTTGCGCAGAGTGGCGATCACCCGTGCATCGGAGCCCTCGTCGAACAGGATGCCGATGCAGCGCCCCTGCAGCAGGGGCTTGTTGCGGCCGATCACGCGGACCTCGGGTGCGGCGGGCAGGTCCTGTGCAGGGGTTGCCGTCGGTGCCGGGGCGGGTAGGGTGCCCAGTGCCAGCCCGTCGGCCACGCGCTTGGCCAGTCCTTCGTCGATGTTGCGCAGATGGCTGACGGTGCGCACGCGCACCTTCTCGGTTTCCACCTTCGACAGCTCGAACACCAGCGCCGAGGCCAGGTGCGCCTGTTCCGGTTTTTCCAGGCTGCGGAAGAACATCCGCGCCTGGCTGTAGTGGTCGGCAAAGCTCTCCGCGCGGGTGCGGCCCTTGCGCCCATCATCGGCGCTGGCGTGGCTGCGGAAACCGGTGGGCGTCTCGCGCGGGCTGTCTTCCTGCAGCGAACTGGGGTCGTAGGCCACGCGCCCCTTCGGCACCTGCATCTGCATATGGCCATCGCGCTGATGGTTGGCGAACGGGCACTTCGGTGCGTTGATCGGAATCTGGTTGAAGTTCGGCCCGCCCAGGCGGATCAGCTGGGTATCCAGATAGGAGAACAGCCGCCCCTGCAGCAGCGGGTCATTGCTGAAATCGATGCCCGGCGGCACGTTGGCCGGGCAGAAGGCGACCTGCTCGGTCTCGGCGAAGAAATTGTCCGGCCAGCGGTCCAGCACCATGCGCCCGATCACCTGCAGCGGCACCAGCGACTCGGGGATGATCTTGGTCGGGTCCAGGTGGTCGAACGGGAATCCATCGGCCTGTTCTTCGGTAAACAGCTGCACGGCCAGCTCCCACTCGGGGAAGTCGCCGCGCTGGATCGCCTCGAACAGGTCGCGGCGGTGGAAATCGTTGTCGGCGGCCTGCAGCTTCAGCGCCTCGTCCCAGACGGTGGACTGCAGCCCCAGCTTCGGCCGCCAGTGGAACTTGACGAAGGTGGAGTTCCCTTCCTCATCCAGCAGGCGGAAGCTGTGGATGCCGAAGCCTTCGATGGTGCGCAGCGAGCGCGGAATCGTGCGGTCGCTCATCGCCCACATGATCATGTGCATCGATTCGGGCATCAGCGAGACGAAATCCCAGAACGTGTCGTGTGCGCTGGCTGCCTGCGGGAAGGCGCGGTCCGGTTCCATTTTCACCGCATGGATCAGGTCGGGGAACTTGATCGCGTCCTGGATGAAGAACACCGGAATGTTGTTGCCGACCAGGTCCCAGTTGCCTTCCCTGGTGTAGAACTTCACCGCGAAGCCGCGCACGTCGCGCGGGGTGTCGACCGAGCCGGCGCCGCCGGCAACCGTGGAGAAGCGGGTGAACACCGGCGTCTTCACCCCGACCTCGGTGAGGATCTTCGCCCGGGTCACCTTGCCCAGCGAGCGGGTCAGTTCGAAGAAGCCGTGGGCGGCCGAACCGCGTGCATGGACGATGCGCTCGGGAATACGCTCGTGGTCGAAGTGGGTGATCTTCTCGCGCAGCAGGAAGTCTTCCAGCAGGGTGGGTCCACGCGGTCCCTGGCGCAGGGAGTTCTGGTTGTCTGCAACCGGAATGCCCTGGTTGCTGGTCAGTACCGGATGGGCGCCTCCTGCGAGCTGATGCAGTTCATCGCCCTGGCCGCGGCTGTCACGGTCGGCGGAGGTGGTGGCGGGAGCGCGCTTGCCGGTCGGCTTGCTGGCGGCCATGGAGGATCTCCTGGAGCGGGTAGGGGGCAGACCCCAGACAGTGGCGCCGCCGGCGTTAATGCACGGTCCCGTGGGAGTGAACGCGCAGACAAATCGGCGGCTCGGGTATGCTTGCCGCATGCGAGTCGAACCCGCCGACATCGAAGCCCTGTTCGACGCCATTCCGGACGTGCTGTTCTTCATGAAGGACCGCCAGGGCCGCTACACCTACGTCAACCAGACCATGCTGCGACGGCTGGGCCTGCGTGCGCGCAAGGACGTGATCGGACGCACCGCGGCCGAGATCTACCCTACCGGCCTGAGTGCGGACTATGTCGACCAGGACGCACGCGTGCTGTCCGGCGAGGTGATCGAGAACCTGATGGAGCTGCACCTGTTCGCCAACCGCGAACCGGGCTGGTGCCTGACCTGCAAGCGTCCGCTGCTGGTGGACGGGCAGGTCGAGGGGCTGATCGGCATTTCCCGCGACCTTGGCCAGAAGGACAGCCTGGGGACCCAGTACGAGCAGCTCCGTCTGGCCTTGGCCCACCTCAATACGCACTACGCCGAGAACGTGCGGATGCAGACGCTGCTGGACATCACCGGATTCTCGTTGTCCAAGCTGGAGCGCAGCTTCCGCAAGGTGTTCCAGATGACGCCGCAGCAGGTGCTGACCCGGCTGCGGATCCAGATGGCCATGCACCTGCTGCATGGCAACGAGAGCATCGCCTGCATCGGCCAGGCCTGCGGTTTCAGCGACCAGAGCGCGTTCACCCGCAAGTTCAAGGCTGAAACCGGTTTCTCCCCGCGCGCCTACCGCGCCCGTATCGGCGGCAATGTCGGCGAGCCGGTACCGGCCTGAGTTTCCTGCTGCGCTGTGCCTATCCCCGCGGCGGCTGGACACGGTAAGGTGTCGCCCTTGTAGCCGCCGCCAGCCCTGCCGATGCCCGCCACCCCCGATACGACCGCTTCGCCCTCCCGCCTCGGCCATTCGCTCAAGCCACGCCAGCTGATCATGATGGGGCTGGGCAGCGCCATCGGCGCCGGCCTGTTCCTCGGCTCCGGCGTGGGCGTGCAGGCGGCCGGCCCGGCGGTGCTGGTGTCCTACCTGGTGGCCGGTGCGCTGGTGATCATCGTGATGAACGCGCTGGGCGAAATGGCCGCGGCCAAGCCGACCAGCGGTGCGTTCTCGGTGTATGCGGCCGATGCCATGGGCGCCACCGCCGGTGCCACCGTGGGCTGGCTGTGGTGGGTGCAGCTGGTCATCGTGATCGCCGCCGAGGCAGTGGGTGCGGCCGGATTGCTGGCCACGGTCTGGCCGGTGGTGCCGGTACCGATGGCGGCATTGGCCTTCATGCTGTTCTTCACCGCGATCAACCTGCTCGGGGTGAAGAACTTCGGCGAGTTCGAATTCTGGTTCGCCATCCTCAAGGTGGCGGCGATCCTGGCCTTCATCGCCGTGGGCGTGGCGCTGCTGATGGGCTGGCTGCCGCAGGTGGCCTCGCCGGGCCTGAGCAACTTCACCGAGCACGGTGGCTTCGCACCGAAGGGCCTGGCCGGCATCGGCGCGGCGCTGCTGGTGGTGGTGTTCGCCTTCGGTGGCACCGAAATCGTGGCCGTCGCTGCGGCGGAGACCGAAGACCCCGAGCGCAGCATCGCCCGTGCCATCCGCACCGTGGCCTGGCGCATCCTGGTGTTCTACATCGGTTCGCTGAGCGTGATCATCGCTGTGGTGCCGTGGACCAGCGAAGCGCTGAAGTCGCCGTTTGCCGCAGTTCTCGATGTCGCCAATATTCCGGGCGCGGCCACCGCCATCACCCTGATCGCGGTGATCGCCCTGCTGTCAGCGCTCAATGCCAACCTCTACGGCGCCTCGCGCATGATGTATTCGCTGGCGCAACGCCGCGAAGCACCGGCCGTGCTGGGCTGGACCGATCCGCGCCAGGTGCCGGTGATCGCGGTGCTGGCCAGCGTCCTGTTCGGCTTTGCTGCCACCATCATGGAACTGCTGTTCCCGGACAAGGTGTTGCCGGTGCTGCTGAACATCGTCGGCTCCACCTGCCTGCTGGTGTGGACGTTGTCGCTGGTCTCGCAGCTGGTGCTGCGCCGTCGCGCCGACCGCCTGGGCACGCGCCTGCCGTTCCGCATGGCGGGCTTCCCGTGGCTGACCGTCTGTGCGCTGGCGATCCTGGCGCTGATCTTCGGCCTGCTGCTGAGTGAAGCGCATACGCGCCTGCAGTTCCTGTCGATGGTGGCGCTGACGGCGACCATCGCGGCCAGCAGCGCCATCGCCCGGCGCATGCGCGAGGCGTGATGGGGCCGCCGGGCATGGCCCGGCGCTACCGATACGCCGCGCCCACATTCCGCGTGCCATCCTGATCGGGTGGGCCATCACCGGCCCGACGAACGGGAGCACCGCATGCTGCGCAGCCGTCCCTTCCTGATGTTCACCGGCCAGGCCGAAGCGGCGCTGGCCCTGTACGCCGAAGCCTTCGCCGAATTCCGCCTGCTGGCCCTGCAGCGCCACCCGGACGGGGCGGGCGCGGGCGTGCCCGGGCAGGTCCGCCAGGCCATTTTCCTGCTCGGCGGCACCCACTACCTGTGCTTTGACAGCCTGGATGTGCACGACTTCACCTTCACGCCCTCGATGTCGCTGTTCGTCGAGTGTTCCGGCGCCGAATCATTCGAGCGTGCCGCGCGCGTGCTGGGTGACGGCGGGCACTGGCTGATGCCGGTGGGCGAGCAGGATTTCAGCAGCCGCTACGGCTGGGTGCAGGACCGCTTCGGCGTGTCGTGGCAGTTGAGCCTGGGGCAGATGCCCGACCCGTGACGCGTCCTGCCGCTGCGCTCGCCGGGCATGGCCCGGCGCTACCGGAAAACAAAAACGGCCCGCTTGCGCGGGCCGTTCTCATTTCCGATGCCGCGATGGCTTACGCCTCGACTTCATCATCCTTGTAGGCATCGACCGGGATGCAGGCACACATCACGTTCTTGTCGCCGTACACGTTGTCGACGCGGGCTACCGGCGGCCAGTACTTCTGCAGCTTCAGGCTCGGCAGCGGGAAGGCGGCCAGCTCGCGCGGGTAGGCGTGGGTCCACTCGCTGGCGGTCACGGCCGTGGCCGTGTGCGGGGCGTTCTTCAGCGGGTTGTCCTCGCGGTCCAGGCGGCCGTCTTCGATCGCGGTGATCTCTTCGCGGATCTGGATCATCGCGTCGATGAAGCGGTCCAGCTCGTGCAGCGATTCGCTTTCGGTCGGTTCGACCATCAGCGTGCCGGCCACCGGGAAGCTCAGGGTGGGGGCATGGAAGCCGAAGTCGATCAGGCGCTTGGCCACGTCTTCGGCACCGATGCCGCTGGTTTTCTCCAGCGGACGCACGTCCAGGATGCACTCGTGCGCGACCAGGCCGTTGCGACCGGTGTACAGGGTCTTGAAGTGCGGGGCCAGGCGCTTGGCGATGTAGTTGGCGTTGAGCTGGGCAACCTGGGTGGCCTTGCGCAGGCCTTCGGTGCCCATCATCGCGATGTACATCCAGCTGATCGGCAGGATCGAGGCGCTGCCGAAGCTGGCGGCGCTGACCATGCCGACCGGACCGTTGTCACCCAGCTTGCCCGGCAGGAACGGGGCAAGGTGCGACTTGACCGCACACGGGCCAACGCCCGGGCCGCCGCCGCCGTGCGGGATGCAGAAGGTCTTGTGCAGGTTCAGGTGCGAAACGTCCGAACCCCACTTGCCCGGCTTGGCCACGCCGACCAGGGCGTTCATGTTGGCACCGTCGGTGTACACCTGGCCGCCATGCTTGTGGATGATCTCGCAGATCTCCACCACCTCTTCCTCGAACACGCCGTGCGTGGACGGGTAGGTCATCATGATCGCGGCCAGGCGGTCGCTGTACTTCTCGGCATTGAGGCGGATGTCTTCAACGTCGACGTTGCCGTTGGCATCGGTCTTGGTGACCACGACCTTCATGCCGCACATCTGCGCCGAGGCCGGGTTGGTGCCATGCGCCGAATCCGGGATCAGGCAGATGTCACGGTGATCTTCGCCACGCGAGCGGTGGTAGGCGCGGATCGCCAGCAGGCCGGCGTACTCGCCCTGCGCACCGGAGTTCGGCTGCAGGCTGACGGCGTCGTAGCCGGTGCACTCGACCAGCATTGCTTCCAGCGAATCGATCAGTTCCTTGTAGCCCAGCGCCTGCTCGGCCGGCACCAGCGGGTGGATCTGCGAGAACTCCGGCCAGGTCACCGGGATCATTTCGGCGGTGGCGTTGAGCTTCATGGTGCACGAGCCCAGCGGGATCATCGTGCGGTCCATCGCCAGGTCCTTGTCGGCCAGCGAACGCAGGTAGCGCAGCAGTTCGTGCTCGCTGTGGTGGGTGTTGAACACCGGGTGGGTCAGGAACGCGGACTGGCGCAGCAGGCCGGCCGGCAGCGCATCGGCGGTGCTGGCATCGAGCGCGTCCACATCAACGGTGGCACCGAACAGCGCGCCTACGGCGACGATGTCGGCGCGGGTGGCGGTCTCGTCCAGGCTGATGCCGACCGAACTGCTGTCGATCGCACGCAGGTTGTAGCCGGCGGCACGGGCCTTGGCATGGATCGCGTCGGCGTCGACACCGGTGACGTGCAGCGTGTCGAAGAAGTCGGCACCGACCTGCACACCGGCAGTGCGCAGCGCGCTGGCCAGGATGGCGGCCAGGCGATGGGTGCGGCGGGCGATGCGGGTCAGGCCTTCCGGGCCGTGGTAGACGGCATACATCGAGGCCATCACCGCCAGCAGCACCTGTGCGGTGCAGATGTTGGAGGTGGCCTTCTCGCGGCGGATGTGCTGTTCGCGGGTCTGCAGGGTCAGGCGGTAGGCCGGGTTGCCCTGTGCGTCGATCGAGACGCCGATCAGGCGGCCCGGCATCGAACGCTTGTAGGCGTCACGGCAGGCCATGAACGCAGCATGCGGGCCACCGAAGCCGAACGGCACGCCGAAACGCTGGCTGTTGCCGACCACGATGTCCGCACCCCATTCGCCCGGGGCGGCCAGCAGGGTCAGTGCCAGCAGGTCGGTGGCCACGGCCACCAGGCCGCCGCGCGCGTGCACGGCATCGACCAGCGCCTTGTAGTCGCCCACCTGGCCGAAGGTGTCCGGGTACTGCAGCAGCAGGCCGAAGGCTTCCGCTTCCAGCGCTTCGGCCGGGGTGCCCACGCGCAGCACGATGCCCATGGGCTCGGCGCGGGTGCGCAGCAGTTCCAGCGTCTGCGGGTGCACGGCGTCGTGCACGAAGAAGGTGTCCGACTTCGACTTGGCCGAGCGCTTGGCCAGGGTCATCGCTTCAGCGGCGGCCGTGGCTTCGTCCAGCAGCGAGGCGTTGGCGATTTCCATGCCGGTCAGGTCGGCGCACAGGGTCTGGAAGTTGATCAGCGCTTCCATGCGGCCCTGCGAGATTTCCGCCTGGTACGGGGTGTAGGCGGTGTACCAGGCCGGGTTTTCCAGGATGTTGCGCAGGATCACGTTCGGCGTGTGGGTACCGTAGTAGCCCTGGCCGATGAAGCTGCGCAGCACGGTGTTCTTGTCGGCGATCGCGCGGATCTTCGCCAGCGCCTGCACTTCGGTGATCGACTCCGGCAGCGCCAGCGGTGCCGGCGACTTGATCTTGGCCGGCACGATGGCATCGGTCATCGCATCCAGCGATGCGTGGCCGATGACGCCGAGCATCTGCGCGATCTCGGCATCGTTGGGGCCGATGTGGCGCTCGACGAACGCCGAATGGTGCTCGAGCTCACGCAGGGAAGGGGTGTTCTGGGACATGGCGAAGGATCCGTCAGGAAAGGGCACACGCACGGGCACAAGCCGCCGGTCGGCGGTCTGCGGGCGCCCCTCTGTCCTTTTGCCTGAGAGTTTAAAAGCGCGGAAAACCGCAGCTTCGTGCCCCTTCGGCGCCGGATCGAACCGGTCTCTCCAGAGTTCTGTTACGGGTGGTATCGGGCCTGAGCGATTACGGGCGTTGCGCCTTCGGCAGCGGTGACCTGCTTCTCCCACCGTGTTGCCCGCCGATTATAGCTCGTTGCCGGCGCCTGACGGTGGCCCGGGCTGGCCTCACGGGGCTGAATGGCCGATGGCCCGGGCGTGCGTTCTGTGCATACGTGCATGGCATCGCGCGCATTCCCCACCTATGATGGTGGGATTCTCGTATTCATCTGGCGCCGTCCCTGCTGCAGGGGATCGGCGCCCGCCGTGCGTGTCATGCATGGCCCTGCCGGACGCTTGCCCGATGACCGCCGCCGTTGCTCCTTCCACCCGCCGCATGGCCCTGTTGCTCGCTGGCCTGGCCATGTTCGGTCCGTTCTCGATCGACACCATCTTTCCCGCGTTTCCGCAGCTGGCCCAACGCCTGGCGGTGGACGAGGTGGCGGTGCAGCAGACCATCAGCGTCTACCTGCTGTTCTACGGCCTGATGAGCCTGGCCCATGGCCCGCTGTCCGATGCGTGGGGGCGCAAGCGGGTGATCCTCGGCGGCCTGGTGATCTTCGTCGGCGCCTCGGTGGGCTGTGCGTTGTCTACCGACCTGACCACGCTGCTGGCGTTCCGCGCACTGCAGGGCCTGTCCGCCGGCGTGGGCATGATCGTCGGCCGCGCGGTGATCCGCGATCTGTACCACGGCCACGACGCGCAGCGGCTGATGAGCCAGGTGTCGATGCTGTTCGGTATCGCCCCGGCCATCGCGCCGATCATCGGTGGCTGGATCCTGCTCAGCGGTGCCGGCTGGCCGCTGATCTTCTGGTTCCTGGTGGTATTCGCGCTGGTGCTGCTGGCGGCCACCGCGCGCTTCCTGCCGGAAACCCATCCGGTGGAGGCGCGGATCGCCCTGTCGCCACGCACGTTGCTGCGCGATTACGTGCGCATCGGCTTCAACCCGCGGTTCCTGCGCCTGGCCCTGGCCGGCAGCATCGGGTTCGGCGGCATCTTCCTGTACATCTCCTCGGCGCCGGCCATCGTGATGCAGCACCTGCATCTGGGTGAAGGTGGCTTTGCGTGGTTGTTCATTCCCACCATCGGCGGCATGACCACCGGTTCGTTCCTGTCCGGGCGCATGGCCGGGCACAGCACACCGACCCGGCAGGTCGCGCTCGGTTTCACCCTGTGTGCGGTCTCTGCCGTGTTGAACATCGGCTACGTCACCCTGGCGCCGCAGTTCGCGCTGCCGTGGGCGGTGATGCCGATCTTCCTTGGCGGCATGGGCATGGCGCTGATCTTCCCGATCCTGGCGCTGGCGGTGCTGGACATGTATCCGCTGCAGCGCGGCCTGGCGTCGTCGCTGCAGGCGTTCGTGCAGCTGATGATCAGCACCGTGGTGGCCGGCGTGGTATCGCCGCTGCTGCACAACAACCCGCTGCACCTGGCACTGGGACAGGCGGGCTTCTTCGCGGCCGGCTTCGTGTTCTGGTACTGGGAGCACCAGCGCGAACGCGCATCAGAGGCAGCCAGCACGGCGCATTGAGCGTCATGCAGGGGTAGGGCGCGTCATCACGCGCGGATCCGTTGCGGCGCTGCGGGCAGGGATTAGGCTGGGGTTTCCAGCGAGCCGGTTCGTGGGTGCACGACAGCCAGCCATTCCGATATCGTCGCATGAGGTACCCGCATGGCTGCGCAGCAGACCTACCGCCTGTTCGAGGTGGCGCTGAAGGAGCGCCGCGTTCTTTCTCCTTCCCTGGACCGCATGGTGTTCACCGGCACCGACGTGGCGCACATGAAGACCGAAGGCCCGGACCAGCGTATCAAGGTGTTTTTCCCCTTGCCCGGCCAGGACGCGCCGGACGTGCCCAGCGGCGAAGACTGGTATGCCCGTTACCGGGCACTGCCTGATGACGCGCGGCCGCCGATGCGCACCTTTACCCTCCGCCAGCTGCGTGCCGGCGAGTGCGAGGTCGACGTCGACTTCGTGCTGCATGGCCAGACCGGACCGGCCTCGCGCTGGGCCACGCATGCACGGCCGGGCGACCGCGTGGTGCTGCTGGCCCCCGATGCCGACTGTGCGGACAGCAGCGAGGGCTGGGAATGGAAGCCGCCAGCCGGGGTAGGCCAGGTGCTGCTGGTGGCCGATGAGACCGCATTGCCGGCGGTGGCCGGCATCCTCGATGAACTGGCCGGGCTGGCCGATCCGCCGCGCACGCTGGCCCTGCTGGAGATCGCCCAGGCCGGTGATGCGGTGCCGCTGAAGGCACCGGCCACGGCCGAACTGGTGTGGTTGCCACGCGGGCAGCAGGCCCATGGGCAGCGGTTGCTGCAGGCAGTACAGGCGCGGCTGGCGGCGGCCGCGACCGTCGCCGGGGCTGCCGAGCTGGACGACATCGACGTTGATGCGCAGATCCTGTGGGAGCAGGCTGACGCCAGCGCGGACGGCGCGCTGTATGCCTGGGTAGCGGGCGAGGCCGGCGCGGTGATGGCGATCCGCCGGTATCTGCTGAAGGACTGCGGCCTGGATCGCCGCGCGATCACCTTCATGGGGTACTGGCGGCAGGGGCGGGTACTGGACTGAGCCGCTACCGCACGGGCGTGAACCGGCATGCAGGGGGTGTGGGTTATCCTTGCGCCCCCGCAATGCAAGCCCCACTGATGTCGACCTCTTCCAAATCCCGCCGCGACCAGCGCCGTCGCCAGGAACAGCAGGCTGCCAACAAGGCCGCCGCCACCGCCTCGCCCGTCGAGCCGCACGCCGAGCTGCGCGACACGCAGCGCACGCTGCTGGCCGGCATCGTCCGTCGCGATGGCGAATGGGTGCTCGGCATGGATGGCCGCATCGCCGGCCAAAGCGAGAGTGCGGCCCAGGTACTGGCGCTGATCATGCAGGCCGGTGAACTGCACGAACGGCAGGGCACGCCGGTGCGCCTGATCTATTCGGATGCGCTGCGCGATGCGGCGCAGGCCGAAGCCAACGAGAAGGGGCAGACCTTCGAGGAATTCAAGGCCGCGCTGGCCGCGCAGCTGGCGGCGAAGAAGAGCAACTGATCGTCATCGCGGTAGCGCCGGGCCATGCCCGGCGGCTTTTCATTACGCCGCTGCGCTCGCCGGGCATGGCCCGACGCTACCGAAACGGAAAAGGGCGGATCCTCGCGGATCCGCCCTTTTTTCATTTCGCCGCCGGTGCCGCGTTGGCCTGCCAGCCGCACATCTGGCCTTCGTTCTGCTGCTTCAACCAGGCATTGACCGGGCTGAAGTACTCGATCATCGGGCCGGCATCGAGCTTGTCCGAGCCGGTCAGTTCCTTCAGCGTGGCCTGCCACGGCTGGCTGGCACCCTTGCTCAGCATCGCCCAGTACTTCTGGCCGGCTTCCTTGTTGCCGTAGAAGGTGCACTCGTGCAGCGGGCCCTTGAAGCCGGCGGCATCGCACAGGCCCTTGTAGAACTGGAACTGCAGGATGCGCGCCAGGAAGTAGCGGGTATACGGGGTGTTGCCCGGCACGTGGTACTTGGCACCCGGATCGAAGAATTCCTCGCCACGGGCGCTGGCCGGGGCCACGCCCTGGTACTTGGCCTTCAGGTCCCACCATGCCTTGTTGTAGTTGTCCGGGGTGATCGAACCATCGAACACGCCCCAGCGCCAGCGGTCGATCATCAGGCCGAACGGCAGGAACGACACACCTGACAGCGCCATGCGCATCTGGTTGTTGATGACCGCTTCGCGGCTCTCGGTCGGCGCGTCGACCAGCCCGATCGAGCTGAGGTACTTCGGCGTCATCGCCAGCACGATGGTGTCGCCGATCGCTTCATGGAAGCCATCGTTGGCACCGCCCTGGAACAGCGGCGGCAGCGGGTTGTAGGCCAGGTCGTAATAGATGTGGCCCAGCTCGTGGTAGATGGTGGTGAAGTTCTCTTCGTTGGGCTTGATGCACATCTTGGTGCGCACATCGCCTTCCATGTTCATGTCCCACGCACTGGCGTGGCAGACCACGTCGCGGTCATCGGGCTTGATGAACTGGGTCTTGTCCCAGTACGACTGCGGCAACGACGGCATGCCCAGCGATACGTAGAAATCCTGTGCACGCTCGGTCATCTGCTTGGCGGTGCGCAGTTCGGCCTCGCGTTGCGCCTTGTACTGCGCGGCTACGTTCGCATCCTTGCCGGCCTTGGCCAGCGCCGCGCTCAGGTTGGTCTGGTACTGCTTTTCCAGCGCTGCAGTGATGTCCAGGCTGCCGGCGCCCGGGTACGGTTCCAGCTGGTCCCACAGGTTGGACCAGTCCTGCTGCCACATGTTGCCCATCAGGTGCGCGGCGATCAGGCCGTTGCCCACCTCGGCCTTGTCCTTGCCATAGGTCTTGTCCAGCTTGCCGCGCGCGTAGCAGTGCAGCTGCTCGTACATCGGCCTGACCTGTTCCCACAGGCGATCGGTTTCCGGGCCGATCTGCTCCGGCGGCATGTCATAGCCACTGCGCCACATCTGCCCGGCATCGGTGAAGCCCATGCCCTTGGCACCTTCATTCACCAGGCCGACGAACTTCTGGTAATCACCGCGCATGCTCTTGGTGGTGCTGTGCCAGCCCTGCCAGGCATCGAGCTGCTGGTCATAGTCGCGGCTGCGCGCCAGCACCTGCTCCAGTTCGCCCAGCTGGCGGCAGGAGTTGGGATCGTTGGCGTCGGTGCAGTACTTGCCTGCGCCGTAGCTGCCTTCCATGCGGGTGGCGATCTGGGTCAGTTCGGCCAGCTTGGCCGGGTCGCGCGGCGCCGGCATCGACGACATCAGCTTCAGCAGGTGGATCGCGCGCTTGCTGTCTTCGCTCATCGGCTTGCCATCGAACTTGCCGGCCTGCTCGATCCAGCTGTTGAGCTGGGTCAGCGAACGCTCGTTGGCCTTGGCCGCGATGCGCTCTGAATCGCTGTTGATGTAGGTGGAGGACAGCCACTGCGCCGAGGTCATCTCCGGGTAGGCCGCCTTGAATTCGGCATTGATGCGGGCCACGAACTGGTCAGCGGTTTCGCCGGCCGGTGCACTGCTGCTGGCGGTCTCGGTGCCTGGGGCGGCTTCCTTCTTGCAGGCGGCCAGGGCCAGCGTGGCGGCGGCGATTGCCGAGGCCAGCAGGAGATGACGGTGTTTCACGGGCGATCCTTGGGTGGTGAACGACCGCCGAAGGCTAGTGGGCAGGCGTTGCCACCGCAAGTGGCGGAAGTCGGCCGGGCGGCGCCCGGGGACCGCGACATCGCATGCGCGCTGTCGCTCCCACGCTTCGCTGCGCGAAACGTGGGCCCCACTTACCCGCTCCCAGACCCCCGCCGCTTCGCGGCCGCCCCCTGACTCAGGGGGCTCTGCCCCAGACGCAATTCGGTGATGGCAGTAGATCCACGCCATGCGTGGATGAGATCTGTCAGAAATCGAGACTCAAATTCGGATCCGACCCCGTGCCGACCAACGGTCGGCACCCACCAACAGCAGCGGAAATCTGTCGAAGGCGGGGTGGGTCCGGTGGCGGGAGTGTCCGCGGCATGGATGCCGCGGCCAAGCCCCCATGGATGGGTTCACGGCGTCTCCCGCCACCGGACCCACCCCGCCTACCCACAGGAAGCCGCTGTTGCTGTTGCTTCGGCCGTTGCCGTTGCCTCTGCAGGTGCAGGGCTGCAAGCCCTGCCGACAAACCCTAACTCTCGCAGCCGGCGAACAGGTCGCGATCCCGCTCGTACAGCGAGGTCTTCACCTGCATCAGCCCCAGCACCGACGGGAACAGGTTGTCGTGGTCGGTGTAGCTGGCCGAGCGCTTGCGCACGCACTGCAGGTCCAGTCCACGGCTGCTGGCGAAGCCCGGCGAGAACCACATCGTCATCGGCACCCGGGTCTGCTCGGCCGGTGCGATCGCGTACGGCACACCGTGCAGGTACAGGCCCTTTTCGCCCAGCGATTCACCGTGGTCGGACAGGTAGATCATCGCCGTGTCGTAGTCCTGCAGGCCCTGCAGCGTGCCGATGGTCTTGCTCAGGAAATGATCGGTGTACAGCACGGCGTTGTCGTAACTGTTGGTGATCTCTTCGCGCGAGCAGCGACCAATGTCCTGGGTGTCACAGGTCGGGGTGAAGCGACGGAAGGCGGCCGGGTAGCGTTCGAAATAGGCCGGGCCATGGTTGCCCAGCTGGTGCAGCACCACCACCCGATCACCCGGGCGCGCACGCACCTGCGTCGCCAGGTCCTGCAGCAGGATCTCGTCCATGCAACGGCCATCGGCACACAGCCCCGGCGTGGTCGCGTCCGACAGCGACTGGAAGTCCAGGCCCTCGCATACGCCCTTGCAGCCGGACTGGTTGTCGCGCCACAGCGGCGCGATGCCCGCGCGGTTCAGTACATGCAGCAGCGACTGGTGCGCACGGATCTTCTTCTCGTCGTACTCGTGGCGTCCCCATGGCGAGAACAGGCAGGGCAGCGAAACCTCGGTGCTGGTACCGCAGGAGTGCATGTCCGGGAAATTGACCACCGCCGCCTGGGCCAGCTCCGGCGTGGTATTGCGGCCACCATTCAGGCCCCAGTTCTGCGCACGCACCGTTTCGCCCATCACGATCACCAGCAGGCGTGGCTTGCTGGTCGCTGCGCGCGGGGTCGCCTTGGCATCGGTACCGATCGGCAGCTTCGGCGCGCGTTGCACCGGGTTGTCGCCGCGCAGGGCACGCGGCAGCCCCAGCAGCACATTGGCAGGCGTGGCCAGGTAGCGCACTTCGCGCTGGTTGCGCATCAGCGCCGACACATCCTGGAAGGACACCAGCGCGCCACCGAGTGCGGTGACCGCAGCGACCAGCAGGAAGCCGATGCGCCACAGCAGGCTGCGGCTCCAGCTGCGGCGGCGCAGGTCAACGCGCCACAGCACCACCATCGGCAACACAGCCAACAGCAGGACCGGCCACAGCAGCGACACCGTCATCAGTTCGCGGCTTTCCTTGGGGTCGGTAGCCAGCACGTTGCGCAGCATGTCCGCATCCAGATAGATGTGGTAACGGCTCATGTAGTGCGCGGCAAACGCGGTGACCAGCAGCAGCACGCTGATCACCACCTTGGCATTCCAGCGCCACACCAGGATGCCCAGCAGCACACCGTGCGCGCCCAGCAGCAGCAACAGCAGTGAAAGCGCATAGCGCAGGCTGCCCGGATGGCTGGCCATGGCGCTGTGCCAGAACAGGCCATTGCCGGCCACAGCGAAGAACAGGCTGGTCAGCACGATCAGTGCTTCGGTGGACAGCTGTGGCCGCCATGCGCGGATGCTGGCCAGTGTCGGCAGCCGCAAGGAACGTTGGACCGATGCGTTCATGCAATCGCCTCCTGGCGGGTCGAGCGATCCAACTGGCGGCGGACCACCAGATACAGGCCCAGCGACAGCAGCCAACAGATCAAGGCGGTGGCAACGTCATGCGAAAGGAAGTGGGCGCCGCGCAGCTGTTGGCCGATGCCGAACACCAGGCCGCTGCCGAGGCCGATCCACAGCCCGGCCCAACGCCAGGCGGGGCGCCACAGCAGCGCGAAGAAGTACAGGCACATCCATGCGTATCCCGCGCTTGCGTGGCCGGCGGGGAAGCAGGCGCGGGCGGGCATGCCGGTCGGGCGGCTGCTGAGAAGACCGACGAACGGATCGTGTCCGCCATAGCGCAGCAGATCCCACGGGCAGTCCATCGGCACCAGCGACTTCAGCAGCGAGATCAGCCCGGTGCCGAGTGCCACGGCCACCACCACATACAGCAGCGCCCAACGCAGCGTGCGATCGCGGCCGCGGCGCCAGTGGTGGAAGCACAGCAGCATCGCCACCAGTGCCGCAGCGGTGCTCAGCCACTTGCCGGCCTTGTGCACCACCGAACGCGTCAGCCATGCATCCTGCAGCGCCCAGCGGCCGCCTTCCAGCCGGAACAGATGGTCGGCCAGCCACTGGTCGCCACCCAGGCCCATCAGCACGGTGAACACCGCAACGCCGATGACAGAAGGCAGCCAAAGATGGGTAGCGGCAAAACGCGACGCCAGCAGCGAGGGCGCAAAGGAGACTGCCGGGGCAAGAGGGCGAGCGGGCATGCAGGGGAAGGGGCCGTTACGGGAATCCGCGGCCATGCTCGTCACTGGCATGTCGGAGAAGGGTCGTACACGCGTTTGCGCCGGGTTAATCCATGCCCGGTGCGAATCACCATTCAGTCTTCTTCATCGTTGGCGCCTGCACGCTCGGCATGGCAGGCCGCATCCCAGGCGGTGCCCGGAAGCAACTGCCAACGATTGCGATTGGCAACACCGATCTCGATGACCTGGGCCGGATCGACACAGGGGCTCATGGCCTTGTCCAGCACCAGCAGCCAGCGCTTGTCCGGCGCCTCGGCCAACCATGGACCGGCATCGTGCCACTGCTCTGCCCACGGCCGCTTGAAGCCGAACTCGCGCACCGGCCGGTCGGCCTGCAGCAGGTTCTGTTCGCGCCAGGCCACCAGCGCCAGTTCCGCATCGGGGCCGATCCGTGTGCCCACCCGGCGCATCACCGCCGACGCCGAGGCGTAGGGGTCCAGCGCCGGTATCAGCACCAGTCCGTACAGCATCCACAGCAGGCCGTGGGTGAGCAGTACCAGCGTGGCCGCGCGTCGTACCCGCAGCCACACCGCCAGCGTCGCCACGGCGATGGCGAAGGTCAGCAGGCCATCGCCGAACACGGGCAGCAGGGTGTCGGGCATCGCCCGCCGTGCCAGCTGCGCCTGCGCCCAGGGGCTGTCGGTCAGCATCATCACGCCAAGCACGCCGGTGGCCAGCATCAGCAGCAGGCTGTAGCCGAACAGGTAGCGGCGCACGCACAGGCGACGCAGCAGGCCGGGCAACAGCGGCGCCACCGCCAGTGCCATCGCTGGCAGCATCGGCAGCACGTACACCTCGCGCTTGCCGGGGCTGGCAGTGAAGAACAGCAGGACCAGCGCGGCCCAGCCCAGCAGCAGCCACTGGCGCTGGTCGCCGCGACGCAGCCGGCGCCACCACGGCTTGACCATCAGCGGCAGCAGCAGCGCACCCGGCAGCCACAGCGTGGCGATCACCTGCAGGTAGTACCAGACCGGCTGGCGATGGTGCCAGGCGTTGGCATAGCGGGTGCCGGTCTGCTTGAACAACAGCTCGTGGGCGTACGACTGCAGCGATGCACTGGGTTCATGCAGCAGCGCCCAGCCCAGCGGTGCCAGCCACACCGCCGTACCCAGCAGGAAGGCCGGAATCAGCCACAGCAGGCTGGCGGGATGGGGGCCGTCCACCGGCTGGCCGCGACGGCGCTGGTACAACCGCCAGCCCAGCCAGGGCAGCACCATCAGCAAGGGCAGGAAGCCCACCCCCTTGGTCACCGTGCCGACGCCGGCGGCGAAGCCGGCCAGCCACAGCGCCGGCAGGTTGCGGCGCTCGCAGAGGTGGCGCAGCAGGCCCCACAGGGCCAGCGTAGTCATGCCCACCAGCACCATGTCGATCTGCGCGCGCTTGGCCATCAGGCCGAACTGCAGGGTGCAGAACAGTGCGCCAAGCGCGTACAACGAATGCCGTGGCGACCATAGCCGGCGTGCCAGGTCGGACACCAGCCACAGGCTGAGCAGCGCAGCCAGCAGCGACGGCAGCAGGAACGACCACTGCCAGCTGCCGACCACCTGGTGGGCAGCGGCCTGCAGCCACATGAACACCGGGGGCTTCTCGGCGTACAGCTCGCTGCCCCGGTGTGGCAGCAGCCACTCGCCGCTCTCCACCATGGCACGTGCGGCCAGCACGAAGCGTGGTTCGTCCGGTGGCTGCGGCTGGCGCATGCCAAGCCCGGCCGCCAGCGCCATCACGATCAACAACCACAGCAGCGGCAGGTGCCAACGGCGGGGCAGGGCAACGGGCACGGGGGGGGCTCCGGCAGCAAAACAGCCATTCTGATGAGCGGCACGTGGGAAAGCCGTCGGAGCGGCCGGCATGGCGACCGCATTCCGACATCCGCAGCGCTACCATGGCATGAACTTCCGTGGATGTTTCGTGCATGCGCCTGTTGGTGATCGAGGACAACCGCCAGTTGGTGGCCAACCTGTTCGACTATTTCGAGTCGCGCGGGCATGTGCTCGACGTGGCCCCGGATGGCATCACCGGCCTGCACCTTGCCGGCAGCCACCCGTATGACGCGGTGATCCTGGACTGGATGCTGCCGCGCATGGAAGGCCCGGAGGTGCTGCGGCGGCTGCGCTCCGAGCATGCCTCGGAAGTGCCGGTTATCATGCTGACCGCACGCGACGAACTGCCGGACAAGATCGCCGGCTTCCGCGCCGGCGCAGATGATTACCTGACCAAGCCATTCGCATTGCCGGAACTGGAAGTGCGCCTGGAGGCGCTGCTGCTGCGCGCTCAGGGTCGCAATCCGCGCAAGCGCCTGCAGGTGGGCGACCTGGTGCTGGACCTGGCCAGCCTGGAGGCGCAGCGCGCCGGCCAAGTGCTGCACCTGTACCCGGCCTGCCGCAAGCTGCTGGAAGTACTGATGCGCGCCAGCCCGGGCGCGGTCACCCGGCAGCAGCTGGAATTCGCCCTGTGGGGTGACGAACCACCGGACGGCGACCTGCTGCGCTCGCATGTGTACGAACTGCGCCGCAGCGTGGACGGCCCCTTTGCCGACAAGCTGATCCACACCCTGCCACGGGTGGGCTACCGGCTGGCGTCCACCGCAGGCGCGGACGCACGGAACGATGACGATGGCGCGTAAGCCCGGGCCGCTGTATCGGCGGGTGGTGTGGTGGCTGCTGGGCTACCTGGCGCTGATTTCGCTGGCGGTGTTCAGTGTGGGCAACTACGTGCACGAACACGCCGAGCACGCGGCGTGGCGCGCGCTGCTCAATTCCGAACTGGACAGCATCGTCGAGCACACCGAGCACGAGCCGCACTATCGCTGGCAGGACTCGGACACGCTGAGCCTGTTCCGCTTCAATGAAGCCAACATGCCCGCCAGCCTGCGCACCCTGCATCCGGGGTTGCATGACGGGGTGATGATCGGCGAGCGCGAGACGGCGGTGATGGTGCGCGATACCGGCTCGATGGGGCGGGTTGCGCTGGCCCTGGACATCTCCGATTTCCACGATCTGGAACAATTCGCAACGCGCTGGGTGATGCTGGCCGGCATCATCATGATCTTCGTCACCGTGTTGATGGCCTCCTTCGGCATGGAGCGCATGGTGCGCCCGTTGAGCCTGCTGGCCCAGCACATCGGTGCACTGCGGCCCGGCGTGCAGGGCCAGCGCATTGACGTCGATCCGCGCGGCAGTTCTGAGCTGCACACCATCGCCGATGCGCTGAACGATTACCTTGATCGCAACGAGCAGTTCGTCGAGCGCGAGCGGGTGTTCATCAGTACCGCAAGCCATGAACTGCGCACGCCGATCGCCGTGATGACCGGTGCCGCCGAACTGGCGCTGGAGCAGCCCGGCCTGCCTGAGCGCGCACGACAGCAGATGCAGCGCGTGCTGCGTACCGCGCAGGGCGTTGAGCAGCTGATCGAGCTGTTGCTGGTGCTGGCGCGTGATCCCGCTCGCCTGGCTGCCCGTGCCGAGCGCATCGCGCTGGACCAGCTGCTGCCGGAGATCGTCGACGACCATCGCCACCTGCTGGGCGACAAGGACCTGAGCATCGGCATCCAGGCCGCGCCGGTCGACATCGTCGCGCCGCTGGCGGTGGTGCAGGCAGCGATCGGCAACCTGCTGCGCAATGCCATCGAGAACAGCGGCCGCGGTCATATCGAGCTGCGCCTGACCTCGGCAGCGGTATTGACCTTGCAGGACCCCGGCCATGGCATGAGCCCGGAGGAGATCGCAGCGATCCACGCGCGGATGGCCCGCGGTGAGCGCGGCGACCGCGGCGGCATCGGCCTGGAACTGATCGCGCGGCTGTGCGAGCACCTGGGCTGGACCCTGCAGCTGCAGCCCTGCCAGCCGCGCGGCACCCTGGCCTCGCTCGACTTTGGTACATCGCGGCCAGGCTGACCTGTCCGTCGACCAAGGTCGACGCCTACCAGGCAATGGCCGCGTGCGTTCCGGTAGGTGCCAACCTTGCTTGGCACGCTGGCCGCGTCACCGCCCCGTTGGCCGCGCCACGTGCTGGTCGATCAGGATCACGTTGCCATCGGGATCGGTCAGCTGCAGATAGGCCGGACCTTCGCCATCGGGATCGGCACGCGCTGTGAGCGCGATGCCCTTGGCGTCCAGCTCGGCCTGTACCTCACGCACGTCCTGGAAGGACGCCAGTTCCTGCTTGTGCTGGTCCCAGCCGGGATTGAAGGTGAGCAGGTTGCCCTCGAACATGCCCTGGAACAGGCCGACCACGATGCCGTTGTTGCGCAGTACCAGCCAGTTCTGCGCCGCATCACCACCGGTCACCGAGAACCCCAGCGCTTCGTAGAACGCACGTGAGGTGGCCAGGTCCTTCACCGCCAGGCTGACTGAAAAAGCGCCGAGTTGCATGGGGCAGGCTCCAGTAGGGAATGCAGCGATTCTCGGCAGGCCCACGCGCTGCCGCAAGCAGCGCAGCATGACCCTGCGTGAAGACTATGTTAATTTCGACCCGCGCCGCTTATGCGGCGCTTTTCTTTTCCGCTCTTTCGATCGACAGAGGATCCCATGCCGACCGAACCCGCTACTGCCCTGATCAGCAACGACATCGTTGGCCTGGGTCTGATCGCCGCCACCCTTGCCCTGATCTTCTGGGCCGCGAGTGGCCCGACGCCCCTGCTGAAGAAGATCTTCGCCTGGGTGCCTGCACTGCTGCTGTGCTATTTCATCCCCGCCATCTACAACACTGCCGGTGTCATCGATGGCCACAACACCTCGCTGTACAACCCGGTCGCCCGCGATGTGCTGTTGCCGGCGGCGCTGGTCCTGCTGACCCTGTCGATCGACCTGAAGGGCATCGCCAAGCTGGGGCCGAAGCTGCTGCTGGTGTTCTGCGCCGGCACCGCCGGCATCATGCTCGGCGCCATCGTCTCCTTCCAGGTGATGAAGCTGATCCATCCGGAAACCGTGGCTGGCGACACCTGGGCCGGGATGGCCGCGTTGGCCGGCAGCTGGATCGGCGGTGGTGCCAACATGGTCGCCATGCGCGAAGTGTTCGGTACCGATGCCACCACCTTCGGCCAGTTCGCGGTGGTCGACGTGGCCTGCGCCAGCCTGTGGATGGCGATCCTGCTGTTCATGGCCAACCGCGCCCAGCAGATCGATGCACGCAACGGTGCCGACACCCGCGCCATCGATGAAATGAAGGCGCGCATCAGCGCCTACGAGGCACAGAACGCGCGCATCCCCAGCATGACCGACCTGATGGTGATCGTCGGCGTGGCACTGGGCGGCGTCGGCCTGGCCCATGCCATCGCCGCACCGCTGTCGGGCTGGTTCAAGGCCAATATCAGCTGGGCCAGCCAGTTCAGCCTCGACAGCCAGTTTGTGTGGGTGATCCTGCTGTCCACCGCGATGGGCCTGACGCTCAGCTTCACCCGTGCACGCCGGCTGGAAGCGGCAGGCGCCTCGCGCCTGGGTACCGTGTTCCTGTATTTCCTGATCGCCTGCATCGGCATGCAGATGAACCTGTTGTCGCTGCTGGATCGTCCGTGGCTGTTCCTGCTGGGGGCCATCTGGATGGCCACCCACGTGCTTGTGCTGTGGATCGTGGCCAAGCTGGTGCGTGCGCCGCTGTTCTTCTTCGCGATCGGTTCGCAGGGCAACATCGGCGCCGCCGCCTCGGCACCGGTGGTGGCGGCAGCATTCCATCCGACGCTGGCGCCGGTGGGCGTGCTGCTCGGTACGGTCGGTTATGCCACCGGTACCGGCCTGGCGTATGTGACCGGGCTGATCCTGAAGTGGATGGCCAACGGCTGAGCCCTCTCGCGGCCAGCGACGGAAATCAGGAACGGGTAGAGCCGAGCCCACGCTCGGCTGCTTTTCGCCGGACACTGCCGGAACTGTGCGGCACATACCGGAACGTATGGGGCGTGCGTCGTAGCGTGGAAAGCTCCTGCCGGCGTTGCCGGCGACGTTCGATGGGGCCGTCGATGATGAAGCAATGGAGGTTTCGGGTTTCCGCACTGGTGCTGTTGCTGGCCAGCACGGGGGCCTTCGCGCAGGGGCCGGTGAGGGCCGGCGGCGCCGATGTGCAGGTGCTGACCGATGCCGGTGCGCGCGAGGTGGCGGCACTGATCGCCCAGCCAGGGTTCGCCGATGCAGTGCGCAGCTCGCTGCATGCGGCGCCGGAGCAGGGCGTGCCGGTGCAATCGTTGATGGGCCGTTTCGATCCGCAGGCGCATACGCTGGCCAGTGCATCGCTGGCTGCTGGCGACCGCCAGCTGCGCCAGCGCAAGGGGCTCCCGGCACAGGGGCAGGGGCTGCTGCAGCTGCGTGCGTACGTGCCCGAGGGGCACTCGCTGGCGGCCATCAATGCGCATCCGCTGTGGGTGGCCAGTCTGCCGCGTGGCAATGATCGCGACTGGACCACGATCACCGCCTACGACGCGCAGGGCCGCGCGCATGTACTGGATGCGAAACGGGCCCCGGACTTTCCGGTGCTGATCGTCGACGTCGACACGCGGCGTGCCGTGCAGGAAGGCATGGCCTTGGTCAATGCGGGGCTGAAGGCCCGCGGCCTGCAATCGCCCGAACGCATCCAGCTGTCGGCTGACGGTACGCAGGCGTCGCTGGATATCACCCGCCTGGACCGCATCCGCCTGGCGGACGACCAGGAGCCCTGGGCGCTGGGGGCAGCCGAGGTGTTCGCTGTTGTTTCCGGTCTGCAGGTGAGCGCCACCGCACCGGAGATGGTCACCGTCGACATGCCGTACCTGGACTACGACGGTACCGACTACACCCCGCAGCAACCGCTGATCATCTGGGGCAACTATCGCTTCAACGCCGCCAACGTGCAGCTGTTCGAAGATGACGGCGATACCAATTACCAGGAGCTGCTGGTGGCGCTGAGCAATGGCGTCAAAGCCGCACTGGGCGCCTTCGCCCCTGAGTATGCCGTCATCGCCGACATCGCAGGCGCGATCCTCAAGGCCATGCCCACGTCGTGGTTTGCCAACGACATCGACTATATCGACAGCTACTACCTGTTGCAGCGCGGCCAGGCCTACCAGGACCGGATGGGAGCGGCCAACAACGCCAAGGTCACCCTGACCCCGATCACCCTCACGGAATAGTCCCGCCGGGCGGCGCCCGCAACCGCCATCCCCGGATTGATTCCACCGGCATCCACGAACAGAAAGGGGCCTGATCCGTTCTCCAGGGAAAACGGATCAGGCCCCGGATGATTCGCACCGTCACCGTAAATCTGTCAAAGGTGGGGCGGTGTTGGATTGCGGGGTGTCAGCCGCATGGATGCGGCTGCCAAGCCTACAGGGACGTACTTGCGGCGTCCCCGCAATCCGACACCGCCCCGCCAAACCCACAGAACCCCAGAGCCGACGCTCCAGCAGTTGCAGTTGCAGTTGCAGTTGATGTTGCCGTTGCCGTTGCCGTTGCCGTTGCCGTTGCCGTTGCCGTTGCCGTTGCCTCTGCGGGCGCCGGGCTGCAAGCCCGGCACCCACCGGGAACCTCAACAGCAGCGACCACCGTTGCGCCCGCCATACCGCGCTTCCTGCCGCTCGCGGAAGAACGTCTTGTAGTCCATCGGCTCGCGGTCCGGATGCTTCTCCCGCACATGCCGCACATAGTTGTCGTAGTCGGGAATGCCGCAGCACAGCCGTGCCGTCTGCACCAGGCGTCGCCAGATCCGGCGATGCGCCTGGTACTGCCCCACCGGAACCAGTTGTGTATTCATTACAGGTCCACCATTTCATGCGGCTTCAGCGCCACGTACGGGGTCTCGCGGTCGCTGCGCTGCGGATTGCGGCGCGCTGCCACGATCGTCTTGATCGAATACACCAGCACAGACGCCACCACCAGCAGGAACAGCGCGGTCAAGCCGGTGTTGACGTAGGCGTTGACCACGATCTGCTGCATCTGCGCGACCGACTTCGCCGGTGCGGTGATGGTGCCGCTGGCCAACGCGTCCTGGAACTTGTGTGCCTGTGCCAGGAAGCCCTGCGCCGGATTGCTGTCGAAGATCTTGATGAAACCGGCATAGGTGGTGCAGATCAGCAGCCACACCGCAGGCACCGCGGTGACCCACGCGTAGCGGTCACGCTTCATCTTGAACAGCACCACCGTGCCCAGCATCAGCGCGATGCCCGCCAGCATCTGGTTGGAGATGCCGAACAACGGCCACAACGTCTGGATGCCCCCGAACGGATCGACCACGCCGGTGTACAGCAGGTAGCCCCACAGCGCCACGCAGCCGGCAGTGCCGATGATGTTTGCAGTCCAAGACTCGGTCTTCTTCAGCGCCGGCACGAAATTGCCGAGCAGGTCCTGCAGCATGAAACGACCGGCACGTGTGCCCGCATCCACCGCGGTGAGGATGAACAGTGCTTCGAACAGGATGGCGAAGTGGTACCAGAACGCCATCATCGCGTCGCTGCTGCTGGGGATCGCCTCATGCAGGATCTGCGCGATGCCCACCGCCAGGGTGGGGGCACCACCGGCACGATGCAGGATGGTCGGTTCACCGATCGCTGCCGCCGTGGCCGTCAGCTGTTCGGGGGTGATGGTGAAGCCCCAGGTATTGGTGATGTAGTGCGCGGCCGAGGCGGCATCGGCACCGATCACCGCCGCCGGGCTGTTCATCGCGAAGTAGATGCCCGGATCGATGATCGAGGCGGCCACCAGCGCCATCACGGCCACGAACGATTCCATCAGCATGCCGCCGTAGCCGATGTAGCGCATGTGCGCTTCATTGGCCAGCAGCTTGGGCGTAGTGCCCGAGGAGATCAGTGCATGGAAACCCGACACCGCACCGCAGGCGATGGTGATGAACAGGAACGGGAACATGCCGCCTTTCCACACCGGGCCGTCGCCGCTGGCCGCGAACTGGGTCAGCGCCGGCATCTTCAGTTCCGGCATCACCACCAGGATGCCGATGGCCAGCGCGATGATCGTACCGATCTTCAGGAAGGTCGACAGGTAGTCGCGCGGTGCCAACAGCAGCCAGACCGGCAGCACCGAGGCGACGAAACCGTAGCCGATCAGCATCCAGGTGATCTGGGTACCGGTGAAGGTGAAGGCCGGGCCCCAGGTCGGGTCTGCCGCCACCTTGCCACCGAACCAGATCGCGGCGAGCAGCAGCACCAGGCCCACCACCGAGATCTCACCGATCTTGCCCGGCCGGATATAGCGCATGTAGACGCCCATCAGGATCGCGATGGGCATCGTCGCGATCACCGTGAACATGCCCCACGGGCTTTCCGCCAGTGCCTTGACCACCACCATCGCCAGCACGGCCAGGATGATGATCATGATCAGGAAGGCACCGAACAACGCGATGGTGCCGGGCACCTGGCCCATCTCCTCGCGCACCAGGTCACCCAGTGAGCGGCCGTTGCGGCGGCTGGACAGGAACAGGACCATGAAGTCCTGCACCGCACCGGCCAGCACCACGCCGACCACCAGCCACAGCAGGCCGGGCAGGTAGCCCATCTGCGCGGCCAGCACTGGGCCGACCAGCGGGCCGGCACCGGCAATGGCGGCGAAGTGGTGGCCGAACAGCACGTGCTTGTTGGTCGGTACGTAGTCCAGGCCATCGTTGTTGATCACCGCCGGGGTGGCCCGGGTCGGATCGAGCTGCATCACCTTGTCGGCGATGAACAGGCTGTAGAAGCGGTAGGCGACCAGGTACAGCGATACCGCCGCGACCACGATCCACAACGCGTTGATGTGCTCACCGCGCCGCAGCGCAACCGTGCCCAGGCAGAACGCGCCGAGCAGGGCGAGGGCCGCCCAGCCTATTTTGGAAAAACCTTTCATGAGGTGCTCTCTCCCGGAAAGACAGGCAAAGAGTCCCGCGTGCCCCTGGCAGGGTCAATGTGCACGGGACCATTCGGCGGTAGTACTTTGGTCGTACATGGGTGTGGCAGGTGGCGATGTTCCTTCGCAGCCGACAACGCAGGCGGTGCCGGCGTGCGGACATGACGTGCGGCGAACACCAGGGATGGAACAATCGGTTGCGACGGCATCCATTGGCGTTGCGCGCTGCAGCGTCCATTTTTAGCGGCATCCATCCAACAGGAGTCACCATGAGCCTTCCCGAGCCGGTCCGCGTCCTGCGTACCATCCGTGGCATGCCCACCTCCGACGGTGCCGGTGTTCGCCTGACCCGGGTCATCGGCGGCCCCTCGCTGCCCGACCTCGATCCGTTCCTGCTGCTCGACGAATTCGGTACCGATCGCGCCGAGGACTACATCGCCGGTTTCCCCGAGCATCCGCATCGTGGTTTCGAGACCGTCACCTACATGCTCGATGGCCGAATGCGGCATCGCGACAATCACGGCAACGAGGGCCTGCTGACCCCGGGCAGCGTGCAGTGGATGACGGCCGGCCGTGGCCTGGTGCATTCGGAGATGCCCGAGCAGGAAAGCGGGCAGATGCGCGGCTTCCAGCTGTGGGTGAACCTGCCGGCGCGCGACAAGATGACCGCGCCGAAGTACCAGGAATTCGCTCCCGAAAAGATCCCGGTGGTGCAGCCGGCCGAAGGCGTGCAGGTCAAGGTGATCGCTGGCACGGTCGAGGGCACGGCGGGGCCGATCGCGCAGCCGGCGACCGATCCGCTGTATCTGGACATTGCACTGGAGGCCGATCGTGCCTGGACCTACTCCCTGCCCGAAGGCCACAACGCGTTCGTCTATGTGTTCGAAGGCGGGTTGACGGTGGGCGAGCAGGATGCGGCGCGCGACGTGGCGCGGCAGGAACTGGCGGTGCTGGGCGGCGGCGAGCAGCTGCATCTGTCGGCAGGCAGCGACGGCGCGCGTTTGATCCTGGTGGCGGGTCGTCCGTTGCGCGAGCCGGTGATGCGTCATGGCCCGTTCGTGATGAACACCCGCGAGGAATTGATGCAGGCCTTCGTCGATTTCCAGGAAGGCAGGTTCTGAGGTCGCGCTGCGGGCCATGCCCACAGCGCATCGGTAGCGCCGGGCCATGCCCACAGCACATTGGTAGCGCCGGGCCATGCCCGGCGGATGTCCAGAAGAGCCGACACGACAGAAAGCCGCCGGGCATGGCCCGGCGCTACCGATGGATCGGGTGGAAGTGCGGGAATGCTGCCAGGCAGTCATCCCCGCAGCGCCTCAGCGGCCGTCGGCCACGGCAGAGGGCGTCAGGTTCATGCCCTGCGCAAGCTGCTGCAGCGTGCCCAGTTCCTGGGAACTGTCGGGATACAGCGCGATCTGCGCGTAGCGGCCCTTGTCCAGCTTGACCACGCTGATGCGGCGCTCGGCATAGCCCGGCGGCTGCTGGCCGCCCAGATCCGGCTGGTACCAGTACATCGATTCACCGGCAAAGCTGCCTTTTTCCTGGCGCAGCGAGCGGGTCAGCGGAATGCCCGGATCGCGCTGGCTGAGCATCAGGCTCAGTACTTCGCGCCCGTCACTGGTGGCCGCGCGGCAGACCAGGAAGCCGGACTGTGCCTGCTGCTGCCATTGCAGGCCGCTGCTGGCGGGCAACGAAGGACAGTCGACCGGGGCCTGCGCGCAGGCAGACGCCGCAACGAACAACAGGCTCGACAGAACAACAGGCGCGAACTTCATGCATCCCCCAAGGTGGCGTGTCGTTGGCACCGCCGGTGACACCGGCGGTCGAGGCATCCCATCCCCGGATGCCGTCCTGCCCGGCGAAAGCACGGGCGGATGACCAGACCTTAACGGAACGTGAGCGATCGCACAAATCGCGGTTACATCCGTAACCATTGCGGCCGAGGGTCGGCCGCAATGGCACGGTCATGGCTCAGCGGTCGTTGCCGATCCACTTGTAGATGATGCCGCCGATCGCACCGCCCAGCAGCGGGGCGACCCAGAACAGCCATAGCTGGCCGGTTGCGCCACTGCCGGCGAAGAAGGCCACCGCCGTGGAGCGGGCCGGGTTCACCGACGTATTGGTCACCGGAATGCTGATCAGGTGGATCAGGGTCAGGGCCAGGCCGATGGCCAGCGGCGCGAAGCCCGCCGGCGCCTTGCCATGGGTCGCGCCCATGATCACGATCAGGAACACCGCCGTGAGCACCACTTCGCACAGGAACGCGGCCGCCACGCTGTAGCCACCAGGTGACAGCGCGCCATAGCCGTTGCTGGCGAACGCGCCGGCCTGGCTGCCATCAATGGCGAAGCCGCTGGCACCGGAGGCGATCTGCAGCAGGATGAAGCCGGCCAGCAGGCCGCCGGCCACCTGCGCGATGATGTAGGGCACCAGATCCCGGGTCGGGAAGCGGCCACCGGCCCACAGGCCCACGCTGACCGCTGGATTGAAGTGCGCACCGGAGATATGGCCGAACGCGTAGGCGCCAGTCACCACGGTCAGGCCGAAGGCCAGGGCCACGCCGAGGAAACCGATACCCAGCGGATTGCCGTCGCCACCGAACTTGGCGGCCAGCACCGCACTGCCACAGCCACCCAGAACCAGCCAGAACGTGCCGAGGAACTCAGCGGACAAGCGTTTACCCATGCTCATGTGTTGCACTCCTTTGACGGTCTAAAGTGTGATTTATGTCACATTTCAGTGATCAGCGGGTGACTGTAGCGTCAACGCCGGGTGCAGGGATACACCTTCGGATGTGTGCAACACGCGATGCTCAGTACTGGGGCAGGGGAATGAATTCCTTGTCGTCGCCGGGAATGGTGCCGAAACGTCCGGCTTCCCAGTCGTGCTTGGCCTGCTCGATACGTTCCTTCGAGCTGGAAACGAAGTTCCACCACAGATGGCGCGGGCCATCCAGCGGTTCGCCGCCGAACAGCATCGCCTTCACCGGCGTCTTCGCCCGCAGGCGGCCGCGCGCACCGGCTTCGGGAAGCACCAGGTGCTGGGCGGGAATGTCCACACCATCCAGCTGCGCTTCGCCTTCGAGGATGTACAGCGCACGTTCGCGGTGGCCATCATCGATGTCGATCTCTGCATCCGGGTCCAGGTCGATCGCCACGTTGAGCGTGTCGGCGAACACCTTGACCGGCGACTCCTCGCCATAGGCGCGTCCGGCAATGACGCGCAGCCAGGCGCCGTTGCGGCGCTGCTCGGGCAGGGTGGCGGCGGCATGGTGGTAGAAGGCCGGTTCGATTTCCTCATGCGACTTCGGCAACGCAACCCAGGTCTGCATGCCGTGGATCGGGTTGTCATGGTCGCGGTCCGGTTGCGGCGTGCGCTCGGAATGGGCGATGCCGCGGCCGGCGGTCATCCAGTTGACGTCACCGGGACGGATCACCTGGTCCGAGCCCAGCGTATCGCGGTGGCCGATGGCACCGGACCAGAGGTAGGTGACAGTGGCCAGGCCGATATGCGGGTGCGGGCGCACGTCGATGGCGGTACCGGGGTGCATGAGTGCCGGGCCCATCTGGTCGACGAACACGAACGAACCGATGCTGCGGGCCTGCAGGGTGGGCACGGCGCGGCGCACTTCCAGGCCGCCGATGTCGTGCACGCGCGGGGCGATGATGGTGGTCATGCGGGCGTTCTCGCTGGCAGGGATCAAGGCGGTCAGCATCGCATGCGGTGGTGGCGGTGACATTCCCCGTCCGGGTAACAGGTTGTTCCAGCCAACGGCGCAGCCCCTCGTGGCTGTGGGTTGGTCGCTGAAGGCAAAAGCAGAAGCCGCGCTTGGCCGGGCGGGTGGGTGGCGCAGGACACGCCGTAAACCCGTCCATGGGGGCTCGATGGCGCCATCCATGGCGCCAACGGTCCTGCGCCACCCACACCGCCCCGCCTCTGACAGATTCCTGCAGCTGTCGGTAGGTGTCGACCTTGGTCGACACTTCTGTC